>CAYJJX010000018.1:0-4728 GCA_964370605.1 uncultured Oscillospiraceae bacterium
TCCACCGAGTTGCCCCGACTAGAACCTGAATCTAGCGCGTCTGCCAGTTCCGCCACGAGTGCACATTTAGAATTATGCGCCGAACAGCTATTTAGCCGTTCGGCGATTTTAACTATATAGCGCGAGTAACCTTGCCACTGCGAAGACAGCGTGTGCAAGCATGGATGTACTTGTTTCCTCCGCCAACAACAGCCTTTACCCTTTTCACATTTGGTTTCCAGGTACGGTTGGAACGACGATGAGAGTGAGAAACTTTTATTCCAAAGGTTACGCCCTTACCACAACAATCACATTTTGCCATATTATTTATCCATTCCTTTCTCATTATTTTGTATCGTTTCGCCGCCATATGGTGGCAAAATACAAATCTTAATCAAATGACACAAAGTAGGTGTAAAAACCACTGCTTTTATGCCCTAACGTGACAACAAATGTACTTAATTGAAATTGTCAGCCTTTATATTATAACAGGGTATGACAAAAAATGCAACCCTTTTTTCAAATTTTTATTTTAAATACGCTTATTTTGAATGTTTTGATTATAATACTCAATTTACTGATGGCTTTGATTAGGTGAAATCTTCTCTCATCTTTGCTAATATTTTGCGTTCCATTCTTGATATTTGCACCTGTGTTGTACCAAGGATTTTCGCCGTTTCACTTTGAGTTTTTCCTTTGAAATAGCGAAGAGTGATTAGTTCACGCTGTTGTGGTGTAATGCGAGACAGCGCTTCTCGAACCGCTATTCTGTCTTCAATGACCGATTCTTCATTTTGAATGGGGATGTCCATCTCCCTTGAGTCATTATCATCGTCGTAGATCGGAGATAGTGACAATGCAGGTTGCGCCGCACAGATTGCCTCGGTCACGTTGTTGACCGAGCAACCAAGTTGCTCCGCAATTATGGTAACGGTAGGCTCCACTCCATTTTTCGCTATATATGAAGCACGCAGATGATTTATTTTAATCGATAACTCTTTAAGTGAACGGCTGACCTTAACTGTGCCACCATCACGAAACAACTTTTTTATCTCGCCGAGAATTACCGGTACGGCATAGGTTGAAAAACAAAGTCCTCGATCCTCGTCAAATCTATCATACGCCTTGATTAGACCGAGCGAGCCGGCGGCACACAATTCTTCATAATCCACTCCCCTGCCACGAAATCTTCCGGCAAGAGAATGGACGAGTCCGAGATTCGCCTCTATAAACTCATCTCGTTGTTGTTTGTCTCCTCGCATACTATAAACTCTCGATACGTTTTCTCATGGTAACCCGGGTGCCCTTGCCGACACGTGAAGTCACGCGTATACTATCCATAAATGTCTCCATCACCGCAAAACCGAGCCCGACACGCTCATCTGTGTTGCCGGTAGTAAACATCGGCTGCATTGCCTGTTTAATATCTGCAATGCCGACACCGCGGTCAACGACCGAGATGCGCAGTATGTTGGGCTCTATGATATCCATGGTTACGGTGATTTTTCCGAATCCATCCGGATATCCATGTACAATACAGTTGGTGACCGCTTCACTGACAGCAGTTTTGATATCGCCCAACTGCTCAATTGTAGGGTCAAGTTGAGAACTGAATGCTCCTGCAACACTACGAGCAAACGATTCATTGCTACTTCTGCTCAAAAAAGTAATTTTTGCGGTGTTTCTTATCTTCATGAAAGATATCCTCCTTTAAATTCTGTCGTGTTTGCAATTCCTGCTATCTGCAATATTCTCTCTACCTGACTTGAAACACCGGACACCGACATGGTTATGTTTCCGGAGTTGAGCAGCTTGTGCCTACCGAGAATAAGTCCGATTCCGGACGAATCCATAAAGCCAACTGACGAAAAATCCAACACACAGCGAGTCGGAGAGCTGCAAATTATCTCGGCATCAATATTTCGACTTAGTGCCTTTGCACTATGGTGATCAATCTCACCTTTGAGGTGAATAGTCAGCGTGCCACCTGCTCTTTCAAATTGAATTTCACACATCTTGTTTCTATAATTCCTTTCTTTAGTTTTTTAATAGTAAAAACCCTTATATGCACTAACATGATAAGGGTTTTGGGTTGAATATTATAGTAAATGCTGTCGAAGTTACATAAATTATTTTCGGTGCTTTCTTCTTGTTTGTTTTTCCTTAAGTATTATTCCGGCATATCCTCCGAGCGCACCGGATAAAGTAAGCAACATAAACTTGACAACCCCTGTTCCGGTAAAGGCGGAAAGTCCGTATATCAACGCTATTACAAAAACGAGGGTAAATGTTCCGGCGCCGATGATAGCACCTACAACAAGTCCATTTTTACCAAACAGCCCGGAAAAAATAAGTCCGCTGGCAAATGTAGCGATAGCCATTGAAGTGGTTGCGAGTGGAGTTATGATTGATGGCGCGAGATCGATCGACAGAGCGACAAAGGAGCAAAGCGAGAGCATGAGCAGCAATATAACTGCCGCACCTGCAGAGGAAACTGCAATTGGTACCAGCAAGCCTTGCGAAGCTCTGTTTGCGGATCTTTTAAACATAAAATACCCCCATAAGATGTATGTTTCATACTACTACATCTTATGGGGGATTTAACTTAATTATGCAAATGCTATTCGGTGATCAGTTTTTGTACCTCATTGATCGCCCATTTTTTGAAGCGAAGTTTTGCTTTATCTGCTCCGGTCTCGACCAATACTGTGTCATCCTTGATGCTGACAACGATACCGACGATGCCGCCAATGGTAGTAATGGTGTCGCCTACCTGAACTTCACTGCGCATTTTTTGTGTTTCTTTCTCCTTTTTGCGCTGTGGTCTTATCAGCAAAAAGTACATAACAATAATAACAACTACGAAAGGTGCAAAGGAAATGATCATGCTTAGAGGATCCATCTCACCGGTACCGGTGGCGGCTGTGCTAAGGAATAATAGATTGTTCATCTGTTTTGGCTCCTGTTTTTTCTCTTGTTTAAATACGCCTGTCAAATCGCACGACATTCGCCGCGGCATATTCCGCAAAACTGTCGCTTGCAATCGCCTGCCGTATTTCTCCTAATAGTTTATTATAATACCACAAATTGTGCTGCGTTGCAAGCCTTAACCCCAAAATTTCTTTCGCTTTCAGAAGGTGTCGAATAAATGCCCTGCTATGCTTCCTACAAGCAGGACACTCGCAGCCCTCTTCAATCGGCCGTGAGTCGGTTTGATATTTTGCGTTATTGAGGTTGATTACCCCGTCGTGGGTGAAAAGATGTCCGTGCCTAGCATTGCGTGACGGCATGACACAGTCAAAAAGGTCGATGCCTCTTGCCACCGCTTCAATTATATTCCCCGGTGTTCCGACTCCCATAAGATATCGAATCTTGTCACTCGGCAGTATCGGAGTGACCGTTTCAAGGGTTTCATACATGACCTCTTTCGGCTCGCCGACCGCAAGTCCCCCAACCGCAAAGCCGTCAAAGTCAAGCTCAATCAGCCGTTTTGCGTTCTCGGCACGAAGATCTTGAAAGGTTGCACCTTGATTTATTCCAAACAATAACTGGCGCTTTGACGGTTCAAAGTCTGCAAAAATCTTTTTGTGATGCTCAAGACTGCGTGTCAGCCAGCGCAGTGTACGCGCCGATGACGCCTTTGCATAATCATACCCGGCAGGATTTTCAACGCACTCATCAAATCCCATCGCTATGGTAGCGCCAAGATTTTTTTGGATGTTCATGCTCTCTTCCGGCCCCATAAATATTCTCTTGCCGTCGACATGTGACGCAAAGGTTACGCCTTGCTCCGTAATTTTGCGAAGAGAGGAGAGCGAGAACACCTGAAAACCGCCGCTGTCGGTGAGCGACACACCTTGCCAACCGGTAAAACCTTTCAGCCCGCCCATGGTTGCTACGACATCATCTCCGGGTCTTATATGTAGATGATAAGTGTTGGAAAGCATGACCTGACAATCAATGTCGAGCAGGTCATCGGCGGAAAGTCCTCCTTTGATTGCCGCCGCTGTAGCGACGTTCATGAACGCCGGGGTTTGAATCTCACCATCTCTGGTTGTAAAGGAGCCAAGCCGAGCAAAGCCGCATGTTTTTTTCAGTTTGTACATATTGGTATTTTGTTTCCTTTCATAGGTGTAATATAGTTACAATATCAGCATAGCATCACCAAAGCTGTAAAAACGATATCGTTCTTCGATGGCGATTTGATATGCCGCATCGATCAATTCTTTGTCTGCAAATGCCGATACCAACATCAAAAGAGTGCTTTGCGGCAGATGGAAGTTTGTTATGAGACTGTCAATTACATTGAAGTTGCATCCCGGTGTAATAAAAATATCGGTGGTTGCGCTATCGGGAACAATTTCGCCTTTTTTTGCAAAAAGTCCTTCAAGGGTTCTGGTTGCGGTGGTGCCAACCGTTATCACCCTGCCGCCGTTTTGTTTTGCTTTGTTGATTTTTTCGGCGGCTGTTTTGTCCACCTCATACCATTCGCTGTGCATCACATGATCTTCTATCAATTCAGCCTCAACCGATTTGAAGGTTCCGACACCGACATGAAGAGTGACTTCGGCAATCTCGACTCCTTTTTTTTGTATCTTATCGAGAAGTTCCGGCGTAAAATGGAGTCCCGCTGTCGGCGCTGCCGCCGAGCCGAGATGTTTTGCATAGACGGTTTGATATCTTCCCTCTTCGCTTTTGCTGTTTTTGATATATGGCGGAAGCCGCATTTTCCCGAAACGATAGAACAAA
>CAYJJX010000018.1:4738-54222 GCA_964370605.1 uncultured Oscillospiraceae bacterium
ACATATCCATAAGTTCATATTCTGATGATATAAATTTCACGAGACGATTACCGTCCGGCAACACCTCAACCACTTCTGCGCTCAGCTCGCCGCCACCGTATCGAACAGTTGTGCCGACTCGCAGTTTTTTGCCGGGGCGCACCATACATTCCCACACATTGTCACCACGCTCACAGAGCAGTAATATTTCAAACTCTTTTCCGCTATCAAACGTTCCGAGCAGTCGTGCCGGCAATACCTTTGAATTGTTAAGCACTAAAACGTCGCCTTTGTCAAGATACTCAATGATATCGGCAAAGGTCTTTCCTTCAATTGTTCGCTCTTTTCGATTCACCACCAGAAGGCGTGAAGCGTCCCTAGGTTCGGCAGCAGTATCCGCGATCAGCTCCTTAGGTAGGTCATAAAAAAAATCTCTTGTTTTCAATCACTTTTCCCTTGCAAAAAACATAATTAATTGTTATTATATATTATATATCACTTTTGTCTTTTTGGCAACTTATCAACATAAAAACATATGATGAATTTGCAGGTGGTATAAATCCAAAAGGTAATGGCTGCGCAGCAACTCGCCGTTGATACCATATGGATTAAAAGAATGTTTTTAGGTAACATATAGCGAGTTTTCACCATATCATATGGTAAAAGTATTGAGAAAGGGACTGTTTACATGAAAAAAGAAATTTTTCGCGGCAGTGGTGTTGCTATTGTCACTCCGTTCAATCGAGACGGTAGCATTAACTTCGAGGAGTTTGCAAAGCTGATTGATTTTCAGCTGGAGAACGATACCGATGCCATCATAGTATGTGGTACTACCGGCGAGGCCTCTGCAATGGACGATGAAGAGCATCTTTCCTGCATTGAATTTTGTCAAAAACATGTCGCGGGTCGTGTCCCTGTCGTTGCAGGAGTCGGCTCTAATGACACTAGACATGCCATCGAGTTGACAAAGTCAGCTGTAGCACTTGGAGTAGATGGATTGCTGCATGTTACTCCGTATTACAACAAAACAAATCAATCAGGTTTGATAAAGCATTTTTGCATTGTTGCCGAGGCGGCAAAAGATACTCCTATAATACTTTATAACGTACCGTCTCGTACCGGCATGACCATCAAACCGGAAACGTACCTTGAGCTCTGTAAAGTAGAAAACATTGTCGCCACTAAAGAAGCGTCGGGAGACATCAGTGCAATAGCAAAAACTGCTTCACTTTGCGGTGACAATCTTGCCCTTTATTCCGGCAATGACGATCAGATCATACCGCTTCTCGCGTTTGGCGGACTCGGAGTTATTTCTGTCATGGCAAACGTCGCTCCAAAACAAACTCACGATATCTGCGCCGAATATTTCGCAGGAAACACCGCGAAGGCTGCAAAATTGCAACTTGACATGATTTCGTTGGTTGATGCAATGTTCTGTGATGTAAACCCAATACCCGTGAAGGCGGCTGTGAACCTCCTCGGTTATAACGCCGGTGAATGTCGTCTTCCGCTCGGTTCACTTGATGATGTGAAACTGAATTTTGTAAAAAAGGAAATAAATAAATTAATATGATTAGAATTTTAATATCGGGATACAGTGGTTATATGGGCACCGCTGTGAAG
The DNA here is from genome assembly GCA_964370605.1 of uncultured Oscillospiraceae bacterium. Classification (GTDB taxonomy): domain Bacteria; phylum Bacillota; class Clostridia; order Oscillospirales; family Ruminococcaceae; genus CAYJBH01. The sequence goes on from CAYJJX010000018.1 coordinate 6,341, forward strand.
AATCTCGCCGCACAGAATCCAATTTATAATATAGTTGCAGGCGTGGACAGGGTCACCGTTGGTGGTTCCTGCCCCGTCTTTTCTACTTTTGATGATGTAGATGTTGAGGTTGATGTAATCATTGACTTCGGAGCACCAGCCCTTACCGGAAGCCTTCTTGATTATTGTGAGAGAACCAAGACACCGGCTATTATATGCACAACGGGACTTCCACCCGAAATACGTGCTAGAATACCGGAAGTAGCAAAGAGTGTGCCGATGTTTTACAGTGCAAACATGTCGCTTGGTGCCAACCTCCTTGCGAACCTTTGTCGAAAGGCGGCGGCACTGCTTGCCGATGGATTTGATATCGAAGTGACCGAGGCTCATCATCGTCGCAAGATTGACGCACCGAGCGGAACTGCCCTTATGCTCGCCGATGAGATTCGTGATTCGATCGGTGAAGCGTTTGACGGACGAAAGATGAACTATTGTTTTGACCGCTCTGCTCGCCGTGAGGCAAGAGATAAAGACGAGATTGGAATTCACGCCGTGCGTGGCGGCAACATTGTTGGCGACCATGAGGTCTTGTTTGTTTCAGACAATGAATCAATCACCCTTTCTCACCGTGCCTTTTCTCGTGAAGTGTTTGCGGCAGGTGCTTTAAAAGCGGCCGCGTTCCTACATGATAAACCGCCCGGGCTTTACAGCATGAGCGATGTGATTGATGTATAATTAAGTTAGTCGTTTAACTTTAAAACTCAAGGCTTCTTGTCGGCAGAAATTCTGTTTTTCTTTGTTGACGTCAATAATTCTCTGCCGTATTAAGCAATTTTCTGCTTGTCAATCTTGTATTGCTTGTCAAGCTAAACGACTCTGTATAAAGGAATAATTTTTCTATGAAAAAGAATATCTTACTTACTTTAATAATGGGGATAATGCTATTTTCTGTTGCTTCCTGTGAGCGCCGTGAGGCTGAACCGGTTCAAAGTGAAGAACCTGCACCTACTGAAAGTGTTGTACCTGAGTCACAGCCGGAACCTGAATCACAGCCGGAGCCGGAACCCGTTGCGAACGTCGTTACTGTCGTGACGGCAGGTGACAATCTCATTCATGCCGCCCTTTACATGGAGGCGGCGCGTGATGCACAGGAAAACGGCACAGGAGAATATGACTTTAGCAGTTTTTACAGTGAAATTTCCCCTTTAATCCAGTCTTATGATCTTGCCTTCATAAATCAAGAAAGCCTTGTCACCGATACACTTGCGCCGTCACATTATCCGATGTTCTCCTCCCCTCCCGAGGTTGCGACAGCCTCCTATGATGCAGGGTTTCGGGTATTTAACCTTTCCAACAATCACAGCTATGACAAAGGGGCGGTAGGCGTCGCCGACACGCTTGATTTTTGGAGTAGAATGCCGGAAGACGTTGCCGTCACAGGCTTTTATAACGAAGAAATCACCGGTTATACCCCCTATTCCATGAACGGAATAGACTTTGGATTTTTAGGCTATACCCAGCACACAAACGGTCTGCCAACCCCCTCGGGAGCGGTTGCATCGGTCATATATACAGACAACCTCGATGAGATGGAGCGTCAGATACTGGAGGCACGTGACAAGGTAGACGTGCTGGCGGTTTCGCTTCACTGGGGTGATGAAAACTCTCATACCGTTGCACAGTATCAACGCGATCTTGCGCAGTGGATGTGTGATCGTGGTGTTGATGTTATCATCGGACACCATCCGCATGTCCTGCAACCCATCGAATGGTACAGCTCTGCAGACGGACATGAGATGCTCTGCATATATTCCCTCGCAAATTTTTTATCGGGACAGGATGAACCTCCCAACACAACGGGAAGTGTTGTGTCATTCACCGTAACACAGTTTGAGGGTGAGGATGCCGTCATCTCAGACGTTGTCGCACATCCCACGATTGTTCATTCTGAAGCCGGATTCACCGAGTATGCGGTATATCGTCTGCAAGATTACACCCAAGAGTTGATGGATAAAAACAATATCGCAAGATATTATTCCGGATTTACAATTGATTGGGCATGGGAAAGCTACGAAAATAATACTCCGGAAGAATTTAGGATAGCTCAATAATTTCATACAGTTTATTGCATATAAGCGCGCTTGTAATCAAATGTTTTGAACCGATTACTATCCATTATAACATATACCGACCCCTAAAAGTTAGATCAAAATCTAACAAATAGGGGTCGGTATCATTTTTAAAAAAATAACTAATGTTGTCGTTGGTATCTTGCAAGCAAAAGATTATATACCACAACCGAACCGATAACGATGACAAAACCGATGAGTGAGAATACCGAAAGGATTTCACCATAGAACACTGCAACCCAGACCGGATTAAAAACCGTTTCAACCGTGCCGAGAAGATTTGCAGTGACAGATTGTATTCCTCTTTGCAGAGCTACTCCAAACAGGACGTAGCCAAGACCGATGATAATTCCCATTGCTATGGCACCGAGGAGCACAGGGGGTGAAAAGTCGGTTTCTCCGAGAAGAAACGGCAGTCCCACCAAAAAGCTGATTACCTCCCCTAACAAAAATGCCGACATTGCATCTCCGTCCGGCATCATATTGATCATAAACACAAATGAGTATGTAATACCACTGACAAGTGCCAAACCATCGCCGAGATAGTTTCCGGTGGAAAGGCTATCGATAAAGAAAAACATGATACCGGCAAAAACCGCAATACAGACTGAAACATCAAGTTTTCGGGGTTTCAACTTGAAGATAAAGTATGAAAAAATAATGATAAAAAGCGGACTGGTATATTGCAAAAGGATTGCATTTGCCGATGTGGTGAGTTTGTTTGCAACGCAAAAGAGTGTCGAGGTAGCCGACATACAAACACCGGCAAGTAATACATAGCGATTGAATCGAAATTTGTGTTTTATTGCTTTGATAAATATCAATGTAATTAACAGCGCCACAACATTACGAAGCGAATTCAAACTCAGTGGATTCCACGGCACCAGTTTAATCAGCAGTCCACCAAAGCTGAACAACATAGCACCCGCCAACACAAGGAAGGGTGGCGGGATGCTAAATTTTGAATTTTGATTTATTGTTAAATTTTTGATAGACTCTCCTCAATTCCCTGCAGTCGTTGTTTTGCCGCCGCAAGTTTATCCTTTTGTTGCTCAACCAGGTGTGTCGGAGCTTTTTCTACAAAAGCTTTGTTTTCAAGTTTGCCTTGAAGGAAATCGACCTCTTTTTTTGCTGTATCAAGTTCTTTTTCAAGACGAGCTTTTTCTTTCTCGGTATCGACAAAACCGGAAAGCGGAAGAACAACGCGGGCATCTGTAACTACTAAATTAACCGCCTCACCCTCTGAACTTTCAATGATATTCAGATTGCAAAACCGCTTGATAAAGTCGTGACAGGTCGTAAGGTCAACGGTAGTCTCTATCACTGCATCAACAGGCTGTTTCGGCGGTATATTTCGTTCACTGCGCAGATTGCGTACCGCACGCACAATCTCGATTGCAACCTCCACTTCATGCACCGCACCAAAATCGAGCGACTCGTCATATTTTGGGTATTCCTGCAACATGATGGTTTCAGCGCAAGACGGCAACGAGCGATATATCTCTTCCGTTACAAACGGAATGAACGGGTGTAGGGCCTTCAGTGTTCCGGTGAGGATATATAGCAAGAATTGCTGTTGTGCTGTCTTTTTCTCCTCATCATCTCCTTGAAGAACAATTTTTGAAAATTCAATGGTGAAATCACAAAATACATTCCAGAGAAACTCTTCAATCTTGGAAGCGGCAAGGGCGACGTCAAGCTTTTGCATGTGATCGTCCACTTCTTTTACCATCGAGCTGTAATGATGCAGCGTCCAGCGATCGGTCGGCGACAGTTTTTCTGCCACAGGAAGTTCCGGCTTTGTGCCATCGTCAAGGTTGAGCAATAGATAACGAGAGGCGTTCCATAGCTTATTGGCAAAGTTACGACAGTATTTAATTTTATCATAAGATATGCGCATGTCTGTGCCGGGTGTAGTGCCGAGGATCAAGGAAAGGCGCAGAGCATCGGCACCGTATTCATCGATTATATCAAGTGGATCAATGCCGTTATCCAGAGACTTTGACATCTTTCTTCCCTGCTCATCACGCACGATTCCGGTGAAAAGAACACGCTCAAACGGAATCTTTCCGGTATATTTCAGTGATGAGAACACCATTCGCGCAACCCAGAAAAATATAATGTCGTATCCCGTGACCAGTGTGTCGGTTGGGAAATATTTTTCAAGATCCGGTGTTTCGTCCGGCCAGCCGAGTGTTGAAAAAGGCCAAAGTGCCGAAGAAAACCATGTGTCGAGTGTACTTTCATCCTGTTTCACCGCACCGCCGCATTTGGGGCATGATTCAATCGGCTCACGAGAAACAATTGTCTCACCACAGCTGCAATGATAAGCAGGAATTCGATGTCCCCACCAGAGTTTGCGGCTGATACACCAGTCCTTTATGTTCTCCATCCAGTTCATGTAGGTTTTTTCAAACCGAGGCGGCACAAGTTTCACCTCACCGCTTTTCACCACCTCAATAGCCGGTTTTGCAAGCGGCTCCATGCGTACAAACCACTCCATCGAAAGCATCGGCTCGATTACGTTTGAACATCTGGAACACACACCGACATTGTGGCTGTGTGGTTTCACCTTTACTAGCAGTCCTGCCGCTTCCATGTCCGCGACGATACGTTTGCGTGCCTCAAAACGCTGAAGTCCAGCATATTTTTCATAGTTATCGGTGATCATTCCGTTTTCATCCATCATAACCTCTTGTGGCAGGTTATGACGCTGACCCACTTCATAGTCATTCGGGTCGTGTGCAGGAGTGATCTTAACAGCACCTGTGCCGAATTCACTGTCCACATACTCATCTGCAATAATGGGGATGCGGCGTCCGACAAGCGGCAAGGTTAGATATTTTCCGACCAATACACCGTATCTTTCATCGCTTGGATTGACCGCAACAGCAGTATCGCCGAGCATTGTCTCGGGTCGTGTGGTAGCAATTTCGATGTTGCCGCTGCCATCTTCCAACGGATATAGGAAATGCCAAAAATTCCCGTCACGATCGTCGTGATCCACCTCGGCATCAGACAGGGCGGTAACACAGACGGGACACCAGTTGACAAGACGTTTTGCGCGGTAAATCAGACCCTCTTCAAAGAGTCGGCAGAACACTTCGTTGACGGCACGACTGCAACCCTCATCAAGGGTGAAGCGCTCACGTTCCCAGTCAAGAGATGCACCAAGCTCACGCATTTGAAGATTGATTCTATTGCCATAAGTATTGCGCCATTCCCATGCCTTTTCCAAAAAGCCTTCACGGCCGAGATCGTCTTTGTCGATTCCCTCTTCACGCAGTGCCGCAACCACCCTTGCCTCGGTGGCAATGGCGGCATGGTCGGTGCCCGGCATCCACATGGCACTGTAACCCTGCATGCGCTTGTGGCGTATCAGGATGTCCTGTATTGTAAGCATGAGGGCATGTCCGATATGAAGTTGTCCCGTAATGTTTGGGGGCGGTATAGCTATCGAATACTTTGGTTTGTCATCATTGGTATCGGCATGAAAATATCCACCCTCCAACCAGTGACTGTAAAGTCTTTTTTCAAAATCTTTTGGATTATAATTTTTTGGCAGTTCCTTACGCATTTAATATGTTCCTCTTTATTCTATTGTTTCACCTGAAAATGTGACGGTCACGGCGATGCCTACATCGCAGACCACCTCACGGAAGTTTTGATCATTAGTTGCAAGTGACGCACTGTTGGTGCCGTATTTTGAATATAGCAATATCTCTTTGTTTGGCACAATCTCGACCGGATTTTCCATCCAACCGGTTGAGGTCATGGAGACATCGGAAAAATCGACACCAATATCGGGATAAGATATGCTGGTGTGGCCGTTCTCATTAATCATGAACAGCTCAAAAGACGGCTCTTGAATATTGATCGCAAGCATTTCTTTTTCAAAATCAACTCCGCCGTAACTGCCGCCAAAGTCAATCCATTCACCACCCTGTTTTATCCAAAGGTTGTAACTTACCGATTTTATCGTTTCATCGATCGCATAATCAAAAAATCTCATTTCATTGTCAAAAAGAGACATTACGGCAAGGGTTTCATCGGAAAAGTCGGTGGACACCACCTGCATCGGCTCGGCGCTGTTGAGCTGTGAAAGAGCCCTGAACTCTTCATTCACATTGTCGTTTGAACAAGCGACAAACGTAACTGCTGCAATTAGTGAAAGACACAAGTTTTTTACAAGTTTTTTCATCATCCTAAATTTATTCCTATCCTTCTTGCTACACTAATCATGTCATCGTTTTCCGGCACCAGCTTTTTACGTCCAGCTATTGTAGTCAACAGGTTTGCTGTCACGACATTGTTAACCATTGCCACCGTTGTGCCATACTGTTCGAGTTCGACAAGTTTCGCGGCAAAGGTTCCAAACTGGGTGGCAAGCACCCTATCATATGGAGAGGGTGAACCTCCTCTTTGGATATGACCCGGGACCGCGATACGTGTTTCAAATCCTGTTTCTGATTCAATCTGTTCTGCAATGGATGATGTTGCGGTAACAATACCTTTGGATTTGCGATACTCTTCACGTTCCTTGCGTTTCATCTTTGCTTCTTCTTTGCTGCGTACGCCCTCTGCAACGGCTATAATTGAGAATGATCGTCCTTCTTTATAGCGACGCTCAATGGCTTTGATGATGTTATTCATGTTGTACGGCATTTCCGGAAGCAGTATGATGTCTGCACCGCCTGCAATACCTGCATAGAGCGTCAACCAACCTGCCTTGTTGCCCATGAGCTCGATGACCATGACCCGACGATGGCTGGAGGCGGTGGTGTGAATTCGGTCGATCACGTCGGTGGCAATATCGACAGCGGAGTGAAAACCAAAAGTCACATCGGTGCCAAAGATGTCGTTGTCGATGGTTTTGGGCAGACCGATTATGTTGAGGCCGTTTTCCGCCAAAAGATTTGCTGTTTTATGTGTGCCGTTGCCTCCAAGGCAGAGCAGACAATCGAGCTTCATCTTTTTATAGTTTTTCTTCATCTCGTCCACCTTGTCGAGATTGTCTTTGCCGACAACCTCCATCTCGCTGAACGGAGTGCGCTTGGTGCCGAGTATGGTGCCGCCACGTGTCAAGATGCCGGAAAAATCCATCGAGTCCATCTCTTTGTAAGCACCGTGAATCAGACCGTAATATCCGTTTTGTATTCCGATAATTTCAACATCGTCTTTAAAGCGGTGATAAAGTCCTTTTGCCGCACCACGAATTGTTGCGTTCAAACCCGGGCAGTCTCCGCCCGCCGTCAAGATACCTACACGCTTTTTCATAACAATGTTCCCTTTCGTTTTTTATCGTTTTAAGCTAATAACTTTGAAACACTATCCAAGGCTGAGCTGTTCCGACGTTTCCAGCTTTGCAATTATTGCACCGGTCGAGGGCAACGAACGAACTCGATAACGATGAGCGTCCGGAATATCACCCTCACTGAAAAGCGAAACTTCTTTAATTCTGATGCCTTTGCGGAGCTTTACCACCTGCACACCTTGGGTGTTTTTAGTGGTCTTGATGCTCAGCTGTGCCGTGTTGACAATCATCATGCGGCCTGCCGTGGTTTCGATGGCAATGTCAGCCTCTTCTTTGAGATAGAAAAATTTCACTGCCTGAGTCTTATCGGAAAAAGCATTGAGCAATTTTTTGCGATTTTGCTTGGTTTGATATGAGGTGATATCTACCTTTGCTACCCTGCCATCTTCAAATACAAAAACCATGAAACCGACATAATTTTCCACAACCGCCATGAAAAGGCAGAGTTCCTGCTCGTCAAAGCCGAGTGAGGCCGGCAGATACTCGCCGATAACACTTGCCTTGGTGTCCTCAAACTGAGCCGCAAAGCATTTGTAGACCTGTGCACGGTTTGTGAAGAACAACAGCTCGGCATTATTGCGTGTCTCCTCGCTGTGACGGACACTGTCCCCCTCTTTCAGCTTTTGTTCGCCACTCATACGCAGTGACTGGGCGGTGATTTTCTTGATATAGTTTTCGGTGGTGAAGAACACGGTCACCGGATAGTCGGGAAGTTCTTGAACCTCGTCACGGGCTGTCGAGGGTGCGGCGCCGTAAAGGATTTCACTCTTTCTCGGTATTCCGAACTTGTCTTTGACCTCTTTAAGCTCGTCACAGATGACCTTGTGCAAAAGCCTTTTGCTTGCAAGTAACTCTTCAAGACGATCGATTTCGTCTCGGAGCTTGTCAATTTCATCGGTGCGACGCAGGATATAGTTGCGATTGAGCTGTCTCAATCGAATCTCTGCGACATATTCCGCTTGAATTTTGTCGATGCCAAATCCGATCATCAGATTCGGTACAACCTCGTCCTCCTGCTCCGTTTCACGGACAATCCGCACCGCCTTGTCGATGTCCAGCAATATGGCACGCAGTCCGAGCAAAAGGTGCAGACGGCTTTTGCATTCAGAGGCTTGATAATGTGTCCTGCGCTTGACTGCGCCAAGACGAAATGCAACCCATTCTTGCAGAAGTTCACGCACACCAAGTGTTCTCGGTGTGCCGGCAATAATGACGTTGAAGTTGCAAGAAAAAGTGTCTTCCAGCGGTGTCATTGCAAACAGTCGCGACATCAACTTTTCCGGATCGGTTCCTCTTTTAAGATCCAGTGTAAGCATCAGACCGCCAAGGTCGGTTTCGTCACGCATGTCGGCAATCTCTTTGACCTTGCCGGTTTTGACGAGATCCGATATCTTATCCATGATCGCTTCGATGGTGGTACTATACGGTATTTCGGTAACCTCAATGCGGTTGCCTTCTTTAACGTAGCGGAATTTGCTACGCACACGCACTGCACCTCTACCATTATCTATAATATTTTGCATTTCGTCCGAATTATGCAAAATATATCCACCGCCAATAAAATCGGGTGCGTGCAGAGTGGTCTCGATTGGGTGGTTTTCATCTTTGATAAGAGCTATTGTGGTGTCACAAACCTCGGCGAGGTTAAAACTGCAGATACTGCTTGCCATGCTGACCGCAATACCGATGGTGCAGTTTGTAAGAATAGTCGGGTAACAAACCGGCAACAAGGTCGGCTCGGTTCGAGTGTTGTCATAGTTCGGCACAAAATCGACCGTGTCACGATCAATATCACGAAACAGTAGTTCCGCAACCGGTGCAAGCTTTGCCTCGGTATATCGGCTGGCGGCATATGCCATGTCACGGGAATAAAATTTACCGAAGTTACCCTTTGAATCGACAAAGGGGTTGAGCAGTGCCTCGTTGCCGGTAGAAAGTCGAACCATTGTCTCATATATAGGACCGTCACCATGAGGGTTAAGTCGCATGGTCGTACCGACAATATTTGCACTCTTGGTTCGCGCTCCTTTGAGTAGTCCCATGTCATACATGGTGTACAGCAATTTGCGATGAGAGGGTTTGAGGCCGTCAATTTCCGGCAGTGCACGGCTGATGATGACGCTCATCGCGTAAGGCATGTAGTTTTTTTCCAGCGTTTCGGTAATCCGATTTTGCAGAACAATACCGGCATCGGCGATCTCAATGCGATCGTCCAGTGCCGTTTCACGTTTTCGTTTTGTGTCTGTTTCTTTCTTTCTTGCCATGTCGTCCTTTTCAATTGTTACGATACATCCAAATTATCGAGATATTCATATCCATGGTTTGCTATGAACTCTTTACGTCCTGCGAGATTGTCGCCAAGCCAAAGGTCAAAGACATATGCCGTGTGTTCCGCCGTGTCCTTTTCCACCTTGATCAGTCGGCGAGTTTCAGGGTTCATGGTGGTCATCCACATCATGTCCGGCTCATTTTCACCAAGACCTTTACTGCGCTGTAAAGTATGTTTTTCTCCCGAGATTTTTTCAAGTATTGACGCTTTCTCCTGCTCGGTATAGGCAAAAAAAGTCTTGTTTTTTGTATTGATTTCATATAGCGGCGACTCTGCGATATAAATATATCCTTGATATATAAGCTCCGGCATCAAGCGGTAGAAAAGCGCCAAAATAAGCGTCCTGATCTGATAGCCGTCATAGTCGGCGTCGGTACATATGATGATCTTGTTCCAGCGCAGAGAATCAATGTCAAATCCGGCTATGCCGGTCTTTGCCTTGCCCGGCACATCGACACCACAGCCGAGTACCTTGATAATATCGGTTATAATTTCATTTTTGAAGATCTTTGCATAGTCCGCCTTCAAACAGTTGAGAATCTTTCCTCTGACCGGAATAATGGCTTGAAATTCAGCATTTCGGCTTGTCTTGCAAGCACCGAGCGCCGAGTCGCCCTCCACAATATAGAGTTCACGAACCGACAGGTCTTTCGTTCTGCAATCCACAAATTTTTGCACACGGTTTGCGATATCTATGTCACGTCCAATCGTCTTTTTCAGATTTTGACGTGTTTTTTCTGCCTGCTCACGGCTTTGTTTATTGATAAGAATCTGTGATGCAATTTTTTGAGCATCTTCCGGTTTTTCAATGAAATAAACCTCTAATTGATGCTTTAAAAAATCGGTCATTGCCTGTGCGATAAAGCGGTTGGTAATCGCCTTTTTCGTCTGGTTTTCATACGATGTCTGGGTGGAAAAACCGGAGGTTATGATACACAGACAGTCCTGCACATCGGCAAAGGTTATTCTGCTCTCCCCTTTTTTGTAGAGATTTTTTTGTTTGAGATAGCTGTCAATCTGGTTGACAAATGCCGTCTTTACAGCACGCTCCGGTGAACCGCCGTGCTCCAAAAAGCTGGAGTTATGATAGTATTCCAGCATCGTCACCTTATTGGAAAAACAAAATGTGGCATTCATCTGGACACGATATTCCGGACGATCTTCACGATCGCGACCGGTTGCACTGCTCTGACAGGTCAGTATCGGTGTAAGATAATCGTTTCCAACCACCTCCGCAAGATAATCTTCAATGCCTTTTTCATAGAGATAAGTTGTCTCTTGTCTGCCTTCAGGTGTCTCGACAATCAGCTCAAAAGTTACCCCTGCGTTAACAACCGCTTGACGTTTGATGGTGTCATGAAGATAGTCTGCGCTGATGTAGATGTCGGTAAAAACATCGTCGTCCGGCATATACTTTATTCGGCTTCCTGTCTTGCGCCTTGTCGATTCTTCCTTTTGCAAACCGCCAACATTCTCACCTCTCTCAAAATCGAGATGATAGTGAAAGCCGTCACGATACACATCCACCGTCATAAAGCGAGAGGCATACTGGGTTGCACAAAGTCCGAGTCCGTTAAGACCCAGCGAATAGGCATAGCTTTCGTCGTCTTCGTTGTATTTACCACCGGCATACAGCTCACAAAACAGCAGTTCCCAGTTGAACCGCTGTTCGTTTTGGTTGTAATCCACCGGGATACCACGACCGAAATCTTCAATTTCGACACTGCCGTCCCGATATCTTTTGATAATAATCTTATTTCCGTGTCCGCCTCTTGCCTCATCGATTGAGTTGGAAAGAATCTCGAAAACGGTGTGTTGACAACCCTCGATACCATCACTACCAAAGATAACACCCGGGCGCTTTCGCACCCGGTCTGCACCTTTTAAGCTCTGTATGCTTTCGTTATCATATATCTGTGCCTTTTTTGCTGTCATCCTCGTTCCCTTGTTGAGTTGTTATTTCGTTCTCCTGCTTCGGAGTCTCTGCTTCTTGCGGCTGTTGTGCTTGTGGCATAACTTCATCAGAAGATTCAGCCTTCTTTTCAGCCAAACTTTCATCCAATTGACGCTTTGCCTCTTCGATTCCCTCTTGTGAAATCTCGACCTTTTCTTGCTCGGCAAGTGCCTTGAGATCGATGGGAAGTTTTTCGGAGCGAGGCTCAAAAGGTGGAAGTTCTTCGCCATTCATCAACATTTTGAATTCTTCGCCGTCAAGTTTATCACGCTCTAACAAAGCAGCCGATACAATATGGAGTTTGTCCATATTGTCAAGTAGTATCTGTTCCGCCTTGGAATATGAGTTGTCAAGCAGATGTCGAATTTCGGTATCAATTTCCAGAGCTACTGTGTCACTATACTGTTTTTGCTGATTGAAGTCACGACCAAGGAAGGTCTCAGACGGATTACCGCCATAGACAACAGGACCGAGGGTGTCGCTGAAACCGTAACGTGTGACCATGTTTCTCGCTATCGAGGTTGCACGCTCCAAGTCGTTTGATGCTCCGGTTGAAATATCGTCCAGCACCAATTTTTCCGCAACTCGTCCGCCGAGAAGGGTAATAAGCTCATCCAACATCTGATTTTTGGTGCGATAGTTGGTATCTTCCTCCGGCAAACTGAGTGTAAAGCCGCCTGCCATTCCACGTGGTATGATGGATATGGTGTGAACCGGATGAGTATTTTCCAACAAATAGGTGCTAATCGCGTGTCCTGCCTCATGATAGGCAGTCAGGCGTCGTTCTTTTTCTGTGATAATGCGGCTCTTTTTCTCCGGTCCTGCCACTACCTTGACGGTACTCTCCTCTATGTCAAACATGGTGATAGCCTTGCGTCCATGTCTTGCGGCAAGCAGTGCCGCCTCATTCACAAGATTCTCAAGGTCGGCACCGGTGAAGCCGGGTGTACCTTTAGCGATTGTGTTGAGATCCACATCTGGGGCAAGTGGTTTTTTCTTGGTATGAACTTTCAAAATTTCAAAACGTCCCTTTATGTCGGGAAGCCCAACATATACCTGACGGTCAAATCGACCGGGGCGAAGCAGTGCTTTGTCCAAAATGTCGGCACGGTTGGTTGCGGCAATTATGATAACACCATCATTCACACCAAAACCATCCATCTCAACCAAAAGTTGGTTAAGGGTTTGTTCTCTCTCATCATGTCCGCCACCGAGTCCTGCGCCACGTTGACGGCCTACGGCATCAATTTCATCAATGAATACAATTGCTGGGGAGCTTTTCTTTGCCTTGTCAAACAGGTCACGAACACGAGATGCACCGACACCGACAAACATTTCCACAAAGTCGGAACCGGAGATTGAGAAAAACGGCACACCGGCTTCGCCTGCACAGGCACGCGCAAGCAGGGTTTTACCGGTACCGGGAGGCCCGACAAACAGCACACCCCTCGGTATTCTTGCACCAAGTTCATTATATTTTTTCGGATTTTTAAGGAACTCGACAATTTCTGTCAACTCCTCTTTTTCTTCATCAGCACCCGCAACATCATCAAATGTATTTTTGCGTCCTTCATCGGTATTGCTTTTCACTTTTGCCTTACCAACGTTCATTGCACCTCTTGCACCGGACTGGCTGTAAATCATGAAATACCAAATGGCACCGAGACCAAGCAGCATAAACAGTGTCGGCAGCAGACTGAACCACCACGGTGTTTCCGAGGCGGGCAGATAGTCGTATGACACGAGCGGAGCATCACTCTCAAGCGAGGCCTTGACATGATCCTCAATGTCTGAAACAAAGAGTGAAACGTTTGGAACTCGATAACTTTCAGGCTCTTCTTCGGTTGATGTCTTGAGTTTATACTCCAGCACACCGGAACCGAGATCCAGCGCATAATATTCTATGTTATTGTCGGCAAAATGCTTAATAATCTCGGAATACTTCGGCATCACTGTTTCTTGCGGCATTCTCAGGAATACCGCAAGCATGATTGCGGAAGCAATCACCAAAATATATATGATGATAGTACTGTTATTTTTATTTTTTTTAACCAAAATTTTTCCTCACTAATTATTCGTAAACCTTGGGGTCAAGCAGCCCGATGTACGGAAGGTTGCGATATTTTTCCGCATAGTCAAGGCCGTAGCCAATTAAAAATTCATCCGGAACCTTAAAACCTATGTAGTCACTAGTTATATCTGCCTTGCGGCGTTCCGGTTTGTCAAGCAATGTGCAAATCTTTATCGACTTCGGACCTCTTGAATTGAGCAACACTGTCAAATGTTGAAGTGTTACACCACTGTCAAGTATGTCTTCGATAATTAGCACGTCTTTATCTGCAACGTTGATATCAAGATCTTTTATAACCTTGACGTTGCCGGATGTTTTTGCACCACTACCATAAGAGGAAACCACCATGAAATCGATCATGAGCGGCAGATCAATATGGCGCATTAGGTCAGAGAAGAATACAACGCCGCCTTTGAGGACAGATACCAACAATAGGTCCTTTCCACGGTAGTCTTCTGTTATTTGTTTTCCGAGCTCCTCACATTTTTCTGCAATCTGCTCTGCGGTCAGTAGCACGGACTTTATGTCATTTTTCACTTTAGTTGCTCCTAATAATCAATATATAGATATAGTAAGAGTAGTATAACACTATTTTGTTGTCAAGATAAGGGGTTTTTGCGTGTTTTGTATGTTTGCATAAAAAATCATGTTGTCTATTGTCATATAATGACAGCTTTACCATTCTTTCGCTGCAATCTCTTGCCATTCTTGAACTGTAATCCTAGCAAATTTTTCAACATGACCTGCCGTGCCTTTTGAATCATGTCGTCTGTGGGTTCATGGTGTGCTTCGATATATTGTGCCGCGACCTCTAACTGCACCGCCTTGTGTAAAGTAGCATAAGACGCAAGCTCCGGTTCAGGATGGCTTTTCAGATACCCGTTTGCAACTTCTGCAACAAGGTCGTGTGCAAGCTCGGTCGAGGCTGCCGCACGAATCAAGGCACGTTCCGCCGCCGGGTTTATCTCATTGAGTATCGGCATTATCTCATTTCTTATGCGATTTCTGGTATATATATTGCTATCGTTGGTTGCATCATTACGATAATCAATCATCTCATTTAATGCAAATTCGCGAATTTCGTCTCGTGAACAGTCAAAAAGCGGCCGAACATATATTCCATTCTTTGCTTTTATGCCATACATACCACCCGATCCGGTGCCGCGAATCATCCGTATCAATACCGTCTCGGCAACGTCTCCAGCGTTGTGGCCGGTGGCTATGAATGCTCCGTAGCGTTCGCTGAGTTCATTGAAGAGCAGTTGCCGTTCACTTCTCCCCCATGCTTCAGACCCTACCGGATTTCCGTCCTTGTCGCGTTCGTTGCTCGCTGTCTTCAAAAAAAATTCAACATTGTTATCTTTTGCCACTGCTCGACAAAACTCTCTATCACCGTCCGACTGATCCCCCCTAAGATGATGATCAAGATGGGCTATCCCGAGCAGTTTGATCTTCAGAAGGCGCTCATATTTTTTGAGAAGGTGAAACAGCACAGCACTGTCAGCACCGCCCGAAAAAGCGACAATAACCGTACTGCCGCAAGGCAAAAGCTTGCGGCGGCGTACGGTTTGTAAAAATCTTTCGTTAATAATCATATTCCGGATTCAAGAATCTCGTATGAGCACCGTCCCACATGAGCTGGGCAGTTCCAACCTCACCATGACGGTTTTTAGCAATAATACATTCTGCCTGTGTGTCGTCAGCCTCATCGTCATATGTAGCTTCACGATACAAAAACAACACCGAGTCGGCATCCTGTTCGATAGAGCCGGAATCACGAAGGTCGGCGAGTACCGGACGGTGCTCTTCTTTGCTCCGCTTTTCCGTTGCACGGCTAAGCTGTGACAGCGTCATGACAGGTACCATCAGCTCTTTTGCCATAATCTTAAGATTTCGTGTTATTTCACTAACCTCGTTTACACGACTGTCAAACTTTTTGCCACTAGTCATAAGTTGTAGATAGTCTATGATGATAAAACCGACATTCGGCATACGAGGGTCGGAATTAATACGACGTATTTTCGCCTTGATTTCCGGTACCGTGATGGCACTACTATCATCCAAATAGATGGGAAGCTTTGACATTTTTGACGAAGCATCGGCAAGTTCTTTCCAAAGTTCCATTCTGTCAATACCACTTCGAAACACCGAACTATCAAGCAGAGCTTCACTCGACAAAAGGCGAGCGGTGAGCTGTTCGCGGCTCATCTCGAGCGAGAATATTGCCACCGCTTCTTGCATCCTCTTTGCAACATTTGTTGCTATATTGAGCGCAAAACTGGTTTTGCCGACACCGGGTCTTGCGGCCAGAATAACTAGATCTGATTTACCGAGACCACCGAGCATTCGGTCGAGATAAACAAATCCGGTCGGAATACCGAGATAACGATCACGGTCAGGACCGCTGATCTTTTGAATATAACCTAGTGTTTCGGTGATAGGTGTTTCGATATGTAGCAATGCCGAGCTGTCACGCCCTTGCCTCAAATCGTATATCTTTTGCTCTGCAAACTCGAGAAGGACCGAAGGGTCGCTTTCCTTTGAGGCAGTTTCTAAAATATCGGTAGCTGCCGCCATAAGACGTCGTACCGAGTGTTTTTGCAGTATGATTGATGCATAAGCCTTGACATTCGAAAGAGATGGAACCGTTTCCGCAAGACTTGCAAGATAAAGTTTTGCATCGTTTTCGTTTGCAATGATACCGTTTTCGACGATGTTGTTAATCAGTGTTACAATATCAATGGTTTGGCTTTGAGTGAACAATTGAATCATCTGGGCGTATATCTGACCGCGCTGGCTATTATAAAACTGTTCCGGCGTGAGCATCTCAATGAGGTCGGATAACAGAGACGAGTCAATAATCACGGCGCCAAGCACTGCCTGTTCCGCCTCGTGGCTGAATGGTTCCTCAATACCGAGGTTTTTGAGCTGTAAAGTTAATTCCCCTGCCATTATAAAAATCGTTCCTTTCCGCTATTTTATATTGCTACTACCGACAGGTTCATCTTGCCGTTGACCGAGGTGTGCAGTTTCACACCAATCTCATAATCACCAAGATCTTTGATGTCTGCAACTGTAAGTTTGCGCTTATCTACATCAATTTTCAGTTGGTTTTTAATCGCTTCCGCTACGTCTTTTGAAGTAACTGTTCCGTATATCTTTCCATTTGGTGAAGTTTTAACCGAGACGGTAATCTTTTTGCCGAAAAGATCCTTGCCATGGTTTTTCGCAGCTTCCAATTCTTCGTCGGCGCGATGTTGTTTAGCTTGTTCCTTATTTTTTACATCGTTTAATGCCGAGGCCGATGCCTCAACTGCAATTCCTCGCGGAAAAAGAAAATTGCGAGCGTAGCCGTCTGAAACTTGGACGACTTCATCCTTTTTTCCGGTACCTTTGACATCTTGCTTTAATACAACTTTCATTTACCCCTTACCTATCCTTTCTATACTTCCATTATTAGCGGTATTATTATCGGACGACGTTTCAGACGACGATACATTAACCCCTGTGTTTGTTCACTGAGTTTAGTTATAATCGATTGGCGGCTTGCCGAATCGGACAGTTCATATTCATAAAAAATATCCTGCACCAGTTTTTTAACCTCTTCCAAAAAGACGGTAGAGGCCTTGCCATGAATAAATCCTTTTGTCTCGATGGTTGGGCCGCTGAGAAGTTCGCGTGTTACCGAATCAATGGAGGCGGCTATTACTATAACTCCCTCTTCCGACAACATCTTACGATCACGAAGTACCGATGTGCCCACATCGCCGATTCCAAGGCCATCGACCAACACATCCGCAACATTGATAAAGTTGCCTTTGGTAATTCCCTTTCTGTTGACACATAGTGTCTGTCCAACTTCCGGTATATAAATATTTTTCTTATCGACACCGGTGGATTCGGCAAGTTTTGCATGTTTGATGAGCTGTCGCATCTCACCGTGAACCGGAAGAAACATCTTCGGCCGTACAAGTGTAAGCAGCAGTTTCAGTTCTTCCGCACAGGCATGACCCGAGACATGGACATCATACATGGATTCATATATGACCTCTGCTCCAAGACAGAGCAGTCCGTTGATGACGCGGCTGACAGTGACCTCATTACCCGGAATTGGTGTTGCCGAAATAATTATGAAGTCGCCCGGTACAACACTGAGGTTGCGATGTGTTCCGGCTGCCATTCGGGAAAGCGCAGAAAGAGGCTCACCCTGGCTTCCGGTGGTAACAACAACCAACTTTTCAGACTCGACCCTTTTCATCTCTTCCATGTTGATGATGGTCTCTTTTTTAGCGGTGAGAAAACCGAGTTCCAAGGCCATCGCAACATTCTTTTCCATACTACGTCCGGAAAAAACTACCTTGCGTTTGTGCTGGGTTGCAAGATCGATTATCTGCTGGATACGGTAAATATTTGAGGAGAAACTTGCAATAAATATTCTGCGATCTTGTGCTTGCACAAACAATTTTTTGAAGCTCTCCGCAACTTTTTGCTCACTTTCGGTAAAACCAGGTCGCTCTGCATTTGTACTGTCCGACATCATGCAGAGAACACCTTTTTTACCATATGCGGCAAATGATTTGAGGTCGATACTTTTTCCGGAAATCGGGGTAAAGTCCACCTTGAAATCTCCGGTATGCAGAACAATTCCCGCCGGTGTGTCGATGGCGAGCGCCACGGCATCCGGAATGGAGTGGTTAACACGAATTGCATCGACGGTGAATACACCGATCTTTATCTTTTCGCCCGGCTCAATTACATTGATGTTGGAACTTTTTGCAAGGCCGTGTTCCTCTAGCTTATTGCGTATAAAACCGGCGGTAAGCTTTGTAGCATAGACCGGAATGTTGAGTTTCTTCAAAAGATAAGGAATTGCACCGATGTGATCTTCGTGTCCATGTGTTACAACAAGGCCTCTTATTTTTGATGCATTTGCTATAACATAGCTGAAATCGGGAATGACAAGGTCGACTCCGAACATATGGTCATCCGGAAAGGATATTCCGCAATCTACAATCAATATTTCATTGTCGCACTCGAAAAGAGTAATATTCTTTCCAATTTCGCCGAGTCCGCCAAGTGGAAGTATGTTAACTGTTTTTTTGTCATTACCGGTAACACGGTTTGTTGCGGCGCTACGTTTGAGCACCTTGGTGTCGTCTTTTTGTTTTTTATTTGCTGCAGCCGCTGCGGAAGGTTTGCGCCCCGCGGTAGCTCCGCTCTGCCTGCGAACATTGTTTTTTTGTTTTTCCGCTATTGTTTTTGTTTCGGGCTGAGACATAATTTTCTCAAATGAAAACATGGGCTTGTGCTTTTTTTCCGGTGCACTCTTTTTGGGCGCACTTTTATTGTTGCTTTGTGTCATAAATGTCGAATTTCCTTTCTTTGAAACGAAGAAATCTGTCAGAAATTTGATTGATTTCAAAGTTTCCTTACTGCACATAAAACACACAAATGCACTGTCGTTAGGCAACAACAGACACTTTTGGTATATTTTAGATGCTATTTATTTTTCTTTTATTAACAGGCATAAAGCCAAAATTATAAATTAAAATACTTATACAACTCATGTAAAAGTATACTCTACTATAAAGATTACTACTTTTCGGTGGGAATGTCAAGTGTTTGACCAAAAACAGTCATAATTCTTAACTTTATTATTTTTTTCGCTTTTCTATTTGATTTTCTTATCTTTTGTGGTAAAATATAGCATAACTTATATATGTGGCAGATTAATGAAGACAAAAAAATCAAAAACAGTGTTGAATAGACTATCAAATCGTGTCGTAATCACCGGCGCTTTTATTTTGATGCAATTCATCTGGTTATTCTTGATTTTAGTTGGTGTTGCAAGCATGTCTGATACCGTCAATTTGCTTATTCGTATACTAGGTATTATCACTATTATTTATATAATCGGAACCGATTCCAACTCTTCGGTGAAAATTGCATGGATTTTGCTGATTAGTCTTGCCCCGGCATTTGGCGCTCCGCTGTATATGTTGTTTGGCAATAAATACCCCGGGCGCTCACTTCACAAACGTCTTGTAAAAACTACCGAACGGCTAAACAATTTTTTGAAATTCGATAAAACTTATATCAAAGAGATTGAATCGAATCACCCACATATCGCAGGCAAGTTTCGATATCTTGAAAATTATTGTAGCTACCCCATTTATAAAAACACTGGGATTAAATACTTCCCTGTTGGGGATTCTATGTTTGAAGACATGCTCCATGATCTGCGATCGGCCCAAGATCATATTTTTATGGAGTATTTCATCATCGACGAAGGGATAATGTGGCAATCTATCTTGGATATTCTCATAGAAAAGGCTCAAGATGGAGTCGATGTTCGAATAATCTATGACGATGTGGGATGTGTCAACACACTTCCCTCAAATTTTCCTATACGGATGCAAAAGCTTAACATCAAGGTGGTGGCATTCAATAGATTTATACCGTTCATTGCCGCCGTGATGAATCACCGCGACCATCGCAAAATTTTGGTTATCGACAGTAAAATAGCATATACCGGCGGTATTAACATTGCCGATGAATATATCAACGAAATCGAACGTTTCGGACATTGGAAAGACAACGGAATGCGCCTTTGCGGCGATGCGGCATTTGGTTTTACCTTAATGTTTTTTGAAATGTGGGACACGCTGCAAAAAACAAACGATGACATCGATCGGTTTCGCAAAGTTGCCCAACAGTGTGAGGACAGTGACTCGAGTGATTGCTATGTGCAACCGTTTGGTGACACTCCTCTCGACTTTGAAGATGTGGCAGAAAGCTTATACATTGACATCATCGGCGGATCATGTAGGTATTTATATATCTATACGCCATACCTCATCATTAATTCCGCCATGTCAAATGCACTCAAACGTGCGGCAAAGCGTGGCGTCGATGTACGCATCATAACTCCGGCGATACCGGACAAAAAACTAATCCATCGCATGACACGCTCTAACTACCTTCCTCTTTTACAGAGTGGTGTTAAGATATACGAGTATACACCCGGTTTTTTACATGCAAAGAGCTATGTAGCGGACGATGAAATCGCTATCGTAGGATCAATCAATATGGACTATCGTAGCCTTAACCTTCATTTTGAATGTGGTGTACTTGTTCATAATGTACAATTTACTGCAGATATGAAACAGGACTTCATTCAGACACAAAGCCAATCAAGAAAGATCGAGATTGACGACTGCAAAACCTCGGTAATGGGAATGTTATACGATGCTGTAATGAGGGTTATATCACCGTTGTTATGATACCTTGGCACGGCGACTGACGCCAAGTCAAGGACATAAATATAATTATGTGTTTTTAGAAAGGATGGATACAAAAATGAAACGCTCACGTATTAACAAGGCAATAAAAGAGATGGAGGCATTTGCTAAAAAGTATAGCTTTGCGCTCCCACCTTTTTGCGATTTCACACCGCAAGACTGGGAGACATTATCAAGTGAATACGACGAGATTCGTGACAATATGCTTGGCTGGGACATCACCGACTACGGCAGTGGTGACTTTGAAGCAATGGGGTTCAGCCTGGTTACTCTTCGTAACGGCGATATCAACAACAGTGAAAAATACCCAAAATCATACGCTGAAAAACTCATCTTCATCAAAGAAGGTCAATACTCCCCTATGCACTTTCATTGGAACAAGATGGAAGACATAATAAACCGCGGCGGCGGCACACTAATCGTCAAGGTCTACAACTCGACCAAGGACGGAGAATTTGACACCACCGACGTTCTTGTCAGCATGGATGGACGAAACTTCACCGTCAAGGCTGGTTCCGATGTTTATATCAAGCCTGGCGAGAGCATTACCATCTATCCTTACATGTATCATGATTTCAACGTCCTTGAAGGCAGTGGAGATATTTTGCTTGGCGAAGTTTCCATGTGCAATGACGACACAAATGATAATAGATTCTACAAAGAACTTGACCGTTTTTCCGAGATTGAGGAAGACGAAGCACCCTACCGTCTGCTATGTAACGAATACAAAAAGAAGTAGCCTCAACTGTTTTTAGGTATCAAAAAAATGCACGACCCTCTGGAGGAATATGTCTCTTCCCGGAGAACTCCTGTCAAATCGCTTTGCAAAGCAATTTACAAAATGTCAAACCCGCAACACAAGTCATCGGGTTTGACATTTTGAGGAATTTGATTATTTATTTGACATTTTGAAAAATAGCATTAGCTATTTTTATCGGTCGTCTTCATCTGTTTAAGGTTTCCAAGTTTTTGAGTTCTTTTCTTCATTTCCGCTTCGATATCTCGGAGCGGAATTTCTTTGTATGCAACTAAAACAAGAGAGTGATACAAAAGGTCGCAAAGCTCGTTTACCAGCTCTTCGTTGTCTTGGTTTTTTGAGGCTATGATTGCCTCAGAGCATTCTTCTCCCATCTTTTTGAGAATCTTGTCTTCTCCCTGCTCAAAGAGATATGCGGTATAACTACCCTCTCCCTTTGTTTCTTTACGCTGTTTTATTATTTCAAAAAGTTCTTCAATAACCATTTGGGTTCCATGTCCTTTCAATATTTAATTTTACTGTTCTTTCGACGAAACGTCTTTAAAAAAACAGCTATATTCACCGGTATGGCAAGCTACACCGTCCTGTTTCACCGTCACAAGAAGAGTGTCATCGTCGCAATCAGCTTTGATTGACACAACCTTTTGCATGTTTCCGGAAGTTGCACCCTTGTTCCAAAGCTCATTACGTGAACGACTGAAAAACCAGGTGTACCCGCTCTCAAGAGTCTTTTGCAGTGACTCCTCGTTCATGTAGGCAAGCATCAAAACCGCTTTTGTGTCCTCGGCTTGAACGATGGTGGGGATCAGCTCCCCTTTTTTAAACAAAGATTTTATATCCATTACTCTTACGCTTTCTCCGCTATGGCTACCGCTTCGGCGAGTTCAATATTTCCATGATAAAGTGATTTGCCGCATACAGCACCATCTACACCGATACTTTTCAGTATCTTCAGATCTTCGATAGTATGTATTCCGCCACTAGCTATAAGTGTGCAGTTTACCGCCGCACGAAGCTCTTTTGTTTGCTCAATGTTCGGACCGCTCAGCGTTCCGTCTTTTGCTATATCAGTGAATATAAGTGTTTTAACACCGACTTGCTCACATTGTTTCGCAAATTCAATATACCCTGTCATAGAGCGATCCAACCAGCCATCTGTCGCAACAAAGCCATCTTTTGCATCGATACCTACCGCAACCTTGTCACCAAAGTTTACCGTCATGCTTTTCAAAAACATCGGATCTTTCAGTGCCGCGGTACCAACGATAACACGATCTATTCCCGCTTCAAGATAATGTTTTGCGCTGTGTACGCTGCGAATACCGCCGCCAACCTGAGTAAATCCGTTAAACGACTTTGCCGCCTCACAGATCAAATCAAAGTTCTCGGGTGAACCTATTTTGGCGCCGTCCAGATCAACCATATGCAGTTGGTTGCATTGCTTTTTGAATTGCATTGCAATCTCGACAACATCGGTACCGACCTGTTCAACAGCGTTAAAATCGCCCTTATATAGTCGAACCGGAAGCCCATTTTTAATATCGATAGCCGGAAAAATTAACATTACAGTGTCCCTTTCGTTGAACGTATCTCATCCCCTGTTATACAAGCGGCAAAGCCGATAGCCCTGCCGAATGATTTGAACATTGCTTCAAGCATATGATGCGGATTAGTGCCATACTCCATCCTAAGATGGAGCGTCATCCCTGAGTTCGAGGCAAATGCATGGAAAAATTCTTCAGCAAGCAATATGTCGAAGTTCAGCATACTCATACCGCGTAGCATATCGGCATTATAGACAAGGAACGGTCGACCGCTAATATCGACACAGCAAAAGGCAAGTGCCTCGTCCATCGGAGAAAAGGCATCTCCAAATCGATTGATTCCCTTTCTGTCACCGAGCGCCTCCTTGAAGGCCTGACCCAGTACAATACCAACGTCTTCTACGGTGTGGTGCATGTCCACTTCAAGATCGCCTTTGGCTTTAATCGACAGTGAAAAACCGCCGTGAAAAGCCATTGAGTTTAGCATATGGTCAAAAAAACCAATGCCGGTATCAATCGAAACTTCGCCCGAAACGTCAGGCTTCAGTGTTAATTCTATGTCGGTTTCTTTGGTAGCGCGTTTGATTGTTGCCTCTCTCATACAGCTTTATTCCTTTCATTCCCTTATCATCAGACTTGCATAATGTGCCGTCAATCCTTCGACCGATGCAATCTCGCCTGCACTTCCGCGAAGCTGCATGAATTCTTTTTTTGTCATATGTATGTAAGATGATTTTTTGAGATAGCTATCCACCGAGAGTGGTGAGAAGAATCGAGCACTGCCCGATGTCGGAAGCACATGGTTCGGTCCTGCTATGTAATCACCGATCGGCTCGGGCGAATATTCACCAAGGAAGATTGAGCCGGCATTTTTGACACCATCCAAAAGTTTATCCGGTCTTTCGGTCAAAATTTCAAGATGTTCCGGCGCGAACTCGTTTGATACGTCGAGTGCCTGTTGCACCGAACGATATACAAATGCAAACCCAAAGTTTTCTATCGATTCTTTTGCAATTTCACTCCGGGTGAGCTGCTTTAGTTGTTTTTCAATTTCCTTATCAACTTTTTTAGCAAATGAAATTGACGGACAAAGAAGAACCGACGAAGCAAGGGAATCGTGTTCTGCTTGAGACAACATATCGGCGGCTATATATGCAGGATTTGCCTTTTCATCGGCGATGATCAGAACTTCGCTCGGACCTGCAATCATGTCGATGTCTACGTCACCGAAAACCATCTGTTTTGCGGTTGCTACATATATATTTCCCGGCCCGCATATCTTATCCACTTTTTTGATCGATTCGGTGCCGTATGCAAGAGCCGAAACAGCCTGCGCACCTCCGACGGTGTATACAGCGGTTGCGCCTGCAATATGTGCGGCGGCAAGTATTGCATTTTTTGTTGCCGAATTTTCGCCATAAACCATTGCAGGTGGAACGACCATGCAGATGTCTTTTACTCCGGCAATTGCTGCCGGTATAGCGTTCATGAGTACTGATGACGGGTATGCAGCAGTGCCGCCCGGAACATATATCCCGACTCTTTCAAGCGGCATAATTCGTTGCCCGAACGTGCTGCCCAACTTCGATTCATAGGAAAAACCTTCACGGAGTTGTCGGCGATGGTATTGTTCAATACGTTCTGCCGCAAGTTTCAACGCATCATAGAGTGCCGAGTTTGTCAGCTTTAGTTTCTTTGACGCAAGAGCCGCCTCCTCCATCGGGATCTCAAAATTTTTGAGTTTTAGACCGTCGAATCGTTCGGTGTATTCGCGCAGTTTTTCATCTCCACCGACTCGAACCGATTTCACAATGTCATATACCGAGTCCTTTATATCCTGAGGCACCTCGCGTGTACGGGATATTGCGGCTTTCAGCAGATTATCCGAGTCTTTAGCCTCTATAATCTTTAACATTTTGTCGTTTCCTTTCCTTTATGATTATTATAAATTTTGTGCGAGCTTGGAGATGAGATCTTCTATTTCATCTTTTCTCAACTTCATCGAGGCGATGTTTGCGATTATTCTCGCCGAAATGTTGCTTATATCCTCTACAACTTCAAGACCGTTTGCACGAAGTGTCTCCCCTGTCTCGACTATGTCAACTATGGCGTCGGCAAGACCAAGAAGTGGTGCAAGTTCGACCGAACCATCGATTTTAATTATTTCGACGTTCATTCCTTTGCCCTCAAAAAATTCCTTTGCAACACCTGGATATTTTGTGGCAATGGTGAGTGCCCCGTTAGTATTTTCATAGCAAAAGCCGGTGGGTGCCGCCACTGCAAAGCGACAACGCCCGAATCCGGTGTCAAGCAGTTCATAAAAACTACCGCCCTGTTCCTTGATAGTATCTTTGCCAACCAGACCAATATCACAGACACCGTGCGTGACGTAGGTTATAACATCGGCGGCCTTTGCAAGCACCAATTCATACTTTCCATCTTCGACCGGTATGATCAATCTCCTTGTCTCGGTTGCAAGTTCTGATAGGTCAAGACCTGCCGTCTCCATCAGCTTGCAAATACTCTTCTGCAATCTACCTTTGGTCAGCGCGATACGTAGCGGACGCTGCTGGCCTTTTGACATTCCCTGTTCGAGATCGAGTATTGCGTCGATATTCACTACAAAACCAATGGCATCTCGTGGCTCACCGAATTCACCGTATAATCGATCATATCTACCACCCAAAAGTAGCGCCTCACCGGAACCGGAACTATAACCGGAAAAAACAATTCCTGTATAATAACCAAAATGATGTACAAGACCGAAGTCAAAGCTGATTCGATTTTCATAACCGAGCTCGCAAAGCCGATTATAGAGAGACTCAAGACGATCAAGAATGGGCTGCGCTTTATCTACGCTATTAAAAAGAGCCTTTGCCCTCTCAAGTGCATCTCTGTTGCCGAAAAGGCTCGGCATGGTTAATAGCATATTGCATATCTCGCCATGATCTTCTTGATGTTCTGATAATAATTCCTGAAGAGCAGCGACGTTCTTGGTTTCCATATATCTGTGAAGTCTATCGTGTTCACTGCGTTCGGTCGGAAGTAGCTCTGCAATAATATGGAAAAGTTCAGCAAAACCGAGTTCTATTTTGTAATCTTTCAATCCTGAAGTTTCAAGAGCTTGTATCGCGAGTTGCAACATCTCAAGATCATCAAAAAAAGAATCGACACCACCTATGAGTTCTACACCGCTCTGATTAACCTCATGGCGTTTTCCACCGTGGGTCGCCTGTCTTTTATATACCGCTTGATTGTACGAAATTTTAAGCGGAAAAGAAGAGTTTTTGAAACAGCTCGCAACCATTCGAGCGATTGGAGAACTGCTGTCGGAGCGCAGTGCCATGAGTCGTCCCGAATCGTCGGCAAAACGATACGCCGCACTGTCCGAGTAGTCACCGCTCGTATTAAAAACATCGACATACTCAAATGTCGGTGTTGCAACGGTGCGATATCCCTGTGCTGTAAACTGAGTAATCAAAGCCGTTTCCAGCTTATTTTTTCTTATATAACGTTCAAAAAGTGTGTCTGCCGTACCCTGTGGTAATCCAATTTTTTTACTGCTCATAACCCTCTACCATGCTAATATATTTTTTTGTATTATCTCATATACATTAGATAAAGTCAATAAAACAAATATGATAAATGTATTGACCGATTGAGATAAAATGAATATACTTATTATGCATACATCTTATACACCCATCGAAAGGAATCAAATATGTCGCTTCATGAAATATCTCCAAAAGAGTTAAACCTCAACCCGTTTGTAAAACTAAATAACGAATGGGCTTTGCTCAGTGCCGGAAACAAGGAAAAAAACAACACAATGACCGTCTCTTGGGGCGGACTTGGAGTACTCTGGAATAAAAATGTCGTAACGGCATATGTTCGCCCACAGCGTTATACTTATGAATTTTGTGAAAATGAAGAAACTTTTTCTTTGTCTTTTCCGGGACTTGATTCAAAGGATGACCTAAAAATCCTCGGTACACTTTCGGGACGCGATGAAAATAAACTGAAAAAAACTTCTCTGTCGATGGACTTTTGTGACGCTGTTCCTTATATCAAGGATTCCGAACTGGTGTTTATCTGCAAAAAGTTATATCACAGCGACATTGATCCGACAAACTTTTATGATGAGACGATAGATCAAAACTACCCTCAAAAAGACTATCACCGTATGTATATCGGTGAGATAGTTAAGATTTTGGCTCGCTGATCTCACAAATGCCGACAGGGCGTATTGTCAATCGATGGCAGTTTCCGATTCCGAACACCGACTCCATGGATTTTTGATACTCGTCTGCGATGTCAATCGGAACAAAGGCTTGGATTGTTCCCGCAAATCCACCGCCCTGAAGACGAGTCGCACCACGACCGCAAAGAATGTTTTGGCTGACGGCGAGTGCGAGCGGTATATTTTGCTCTTTTGAATTTTCCGGCTTATAAGCGTTTTGCAGATACTCAAACGATGAGTGCCCACAACCGGTTATAACCTCAAGAAACGCATTCATATTGCCATCCTTTGCCGCGTTGTACGCAACACCCACTCGATCACATTCGTTATAAAAATGTATCGCGCGAAGAGCACAGCGATCACCATGACGCTCTCTTATTCCATTCAAATCGTTAAGTATTGTTTCAAAAGAAACGTCACGTAATACTTGTTTCCCAAAGTCTGCCGCAACGGCTTTCATTTCGACGGGAATTGAGGCATAGTCTGCGGTCAAATCAGCATGGTTGCCACCTGTATCGGTGATGCACAATTCATATCCGTGTTTTGCTAGGTCAAGATTAACCTGTTCAACGATCGGATTTTTGGTGTCGGCAAAGTCAATCATTATAATGCCACCGACGGCGCAGGCGGTCTGATCCATGAGGCCGCTCGGTTTTCCGAAATATACATTTTCAGCGTATTGTCCGAATATAGCAATATCAACCGGAGAGAATGAGGCATTATTATAAAGCCCATTGAGGATCATTCCGATACACACCTCGAAAGCCGCCGAAGAAGAAAGTCCAGACCCACGCAGGACATCGTTGGTAGTGTACGCCTTAAAGCCACCGACCATGCCGCCTCGATCGACAAATGCTTTGCAAAGACCGCGAATTAACGACGCTGAATGCTCACGCTCCTCGTCTTTGACATCGAGATCGTCGAGTGATATACGATCCACCTTGTCGAACCCTTCAGATTTGAGCTCAATTATATTGTCATCTGTGGCACAGACCACGGCAATCATATCTAGATTTACCGAGCCCGCAAGCACTATTCCGTTGTTGTGGTCGGTATGGTTGCCCGAGATTTCCGTTCTGCCGGGTGCAGAAAAAATCCTGATATCTCCGTCACCGTAAATATTACAAAACTCATTTATAGCCGAAATATAGCGTGATATCATCCCTGCTTTTCGATTAGAGTATAAACTGTCAAACAAATTCTCAAATTTACCGCTATTTAAGCTTTCAATCCATTGTCCAGCGTTCATGTCAAAACCTCTCAAAAAATATTACTCAAATATTATATCACATATAGAAGGAATTGCAAATAGTAATGTTAAATAAAAATGAAATAATAGACCTTATTATAACCGACATCAACAGCGAAGGTGCCGGCGTGGGGCGTCATGACGGAATTGCGATATTTGTTCCGTTTTCTGCAATAGGCGACCGACTGCGTTGTCGAGTTGAAAAGGTTTCAAAGTCGTTCTGTCATGCACGAATAATCGAAGTTCTTGAGCCGTCACCTGATCGAATTGAACCGGACTGCCCCACATTTTATAGATGTGGCGGTTGTGCTTTTCGTCATCTCGACTACTCAGCCGAGCTCACTGCAAAACTCGGAGTTGTGACATCAGCCCTCCGTCGTATAGGGGGAATGGATATAGCGCCGCGGACAATACTCCCATCTCCCGAGGTCGATCGATATCGCAACAAGGCACAGTTTGTAGTGCGCAAGGTGGATGGCATCACAAAAACAGGTTTTTTTGCTCCGAGAAGTCACCGCTTTGTGCCTATGGAAGACTGTCTGCTCCAACCGAAAATCTTTCACGAGATTGCCAAGTTATGTTGCAAGTTTTTTGACGATGCCAATATCTCTTGTTATGATGAGCAAAGCACAAAAGGAATAGTTCGGCATCTGTTGTTGCGTCAATCCTCCACCTCTGATGAAGTTATGGTCTGTGTTGTAAATACAGCTTCACAGGATCTAAAACCACTTGCAGAGATTTTAGAAAAAGAAATCACCTCTGAAATCACCTTGATTGAAAACATTAATTCGCGAAAGACAAACGTAATATTAGGCGATAAAAACAAGGTGATATGCGGTAAAGGTTATCTATCGCAACGGCTTTTTGACGACACAGAATACGAGGTGGAGTATGACATAGCCCCCCATTCGTTTTTTCAGGTCAATACTCTTGGTGCGCAAAATCTTTATAATGTAGTACGAGAGTTTGCAACAATCGCTCAAGACGACCGTGTGCTTGATTTATATTGCGGTGTTGGCAGTATCGGCCTTTCAATTTGCTCAAAACAACATCATTTAGTCGGTGTTGACATTGTCCCTTCCGCGATTGAATCGGCGCGTCAAAGTGCAAAACGCTCGTTGTTTGAAAACAGTGAATTTATTTGCGGTGACGCCCATACAGGTCTCTTGAATGACAGGACATTTGATGTTGTGATCATTGATCCTCCGAGAAAAGGCTTGGATGAGCTCACCATCGAACTGTTGCTAAAAAGTGCACCCGAAAAAATTGTGATGGTTAGCTGCAATCCATCCACCGCTGCACGAGATATCTCTGTGCTACGAGAGAGCTATACCGTGAAAGACATTGTTGCAGTTGATATGTTTGCTCGATGCGCCCATGTTGAGTGTGTCTGTTTATTGGAACGGATATCTTAGTTTACAATGTAACCGATTGCACCGCTTTGATTATATACAATAAGTTTGTTGTGAAAATGTCTAGATTCCTGTGCAATTTTTGTACGAGTTTTCTCTTTTTAGTTTAATGCCAAACTGTTTACATATTAAACAAAATATAGTAAAATTATTATATAATATCAAAAGGACACTTAAGGGGGCGATTTTATCTACAGTTTGACTGCAGAATATGCTGCATTGTTGATCTTGATGGTCGCAATGGTTGGTTTTACGTTGGAGCGCAGTGTAGTATCCACGAGATACAGAGGCCTCAAATGGATGTACTACATCACCTTTTTTGCCATACTTGCTACGATTGCCAGCATAATCACTGTAAACTATTATACCATGTACCCGCTCGAAGTTGTAGAGTTCTTTAAAGTATTATATTTTTTCTTTAGTCCGTTGCTAGCTCCTTTGTATGTTATCTATGCTATGTCTATTGTTTACAATAAGATGAATTTGAAGGCGCTTGTTACTAAATTTTTCCCAATACTTGTTCCGTATATTATTTATACATTATTCGTGTTTTCTAACTATTTCCACCACCTAATTTTCCGTATTTCTCCGGAAGAAGGATATGTGCGTGAATCTTGGGTTAGAGTATCATATTATATCGCATTTTTCTATCTGGCGGTTTTAATCATTTTTACCATACTGCATCGAAAATCCGCTCAAGCGAAAGTGTTGTCGGTTATCTGTCTTAATTTTATTTTGTCGACTGCTGTTTTCAGCTTACAGATATTCTTCCCTCTCGTTCAACTTTCCGGCCTCTCCTGTATATCCGGTCTACTTGTCGTGCATCTTTATGTGCTTAGTGTATCAAAATCTATGGATTCGCTTACCGAACTTAATAATCGACAATCTCTCACATATCAACTAATTCAGCTGTGTGGCAACTCAACTCCTTTTTCGCTTGCTGTATTCAGTCTAAGGAATTTCAAAGGAATTAACGAGCGTTTCGGATTGAATGTCGGCGATGAAATACTCATAGATATGGCTAATCGGCTTCGTGATATGTTGCCGGCAAACCATCTCTATCGCTATAACGGTGATGAATTTGCATATCTCGAACTTTACCCTGACAGCCAACAGTTTAACAGCCAGCTCAAAACTGTAACCGACAGAATGTACGAACCTTTTGACGTAGGCAAAACCTCACTTAAATTAGATGTAATATATGCCAGGGTGGATTTCCCTGAATTCGGTTTGGATGCAAAAGCGATTGTTTCAGCCGTTGACTACTCGGTGTCTTCCGTAAAAAAGAATCTCGGCGAAACAAACTTTTTCTATGATCCATCTATCTGTGATCATATGAAGCGGAGAAACCACATCATCGACCGACTAAAAAAAGCGATTGACAATGATGGCTTTGAAATTCACTATCAAGCTATCTATTCTACAACACATGATAACTTCCCGCTTGCCGAGGCGCTGATTCGGTTAAAAAGATCGGATGAACAACCAATATCTCCGGGTGAATTTATCCCTATTGCCGAAGAGATAGGTCTCATTACGCGCATAACCTATATTGTGCTTGAAAAAGTTTGCGGTGATCTACGTAGTATGTTGGATCGACACGGCAACGCTCTTGAATTAAAATCCATTTCCATTAATTTTCCGTATGTCAGTTTTTTACAACGAAGTACTCTCGAAGATGTAACCGAGATACTCCAGCGATACAATATCCCACCCAGCATGATTAAGATGGAGTTGACAGAGCGAACCCTTGTGTCCGATACCGGTACAACAAGATTTATTATGGATGAATTTATCAAACAGGGCATCGAGTTTGAGCTGGATGACTTTGGTGTTGAATATTCGAATCTCAGCCTGTTTTTTGACATCCCGATCAAGATTATTAAGTTTGATCGAAGTCTTGTATACTCCGCAACCGCCGATCCGGATCGACGTAAATTTTTTGAACACATAATACATGCTGTGAAGTCGCTTGATTTGAAGATGGTCATGGAAGGTGTTGAGGAGCAAGAACTTGTCGATTATCTTGTGGGCTGTGGTTGTGATTACATACAGGGTTATGTGTTCACTAAACCGCTGCAGTATAACGAATTTGTCGATTTTTTGATAAAGAACACAAATAAACTTTCTATCACAAACTAATTTAAACTGGGAGTATCATTTCAATGCTTTTGTCGCTCGGACTTATCTTCCTTGTCGGACTTGCTGTCGGCGACATATGTAAGAAGATACACCTTCCACACGTGGTTGGTATGTTATTGTCCGGCATTGTGCTTGGACCGTATGTACTCGATCTTCTCGCTCCCGATATTCTGAACATTTCGTCTGAACTTAGACAAGCAGCGCTGGTCATCATACTGCTCAAAGCAGGACTGTCTCTTAATCTCGCCGACCTAAAGCAGATCGGTCGTTTTGCTGTTCTGATGTCCTTTGTTCCGGCAGGGTTAGAAATTTTGACCTACTCCTTTCTCGCACCACTCCTTTTTGATATCTCAACAATCGATGCAATGGTTATGGGAGCGGTACTTGCCGCCGTCTCTCCCGCCGTCGTGGTACCGAGAATGGTGAATTTGATTGAACAGCGATACGGTACCAAAAAAAGCATCCCTCAGATGATACTGGCATCTGCTTCTCTCGACGACATCATTGTTATAGTAATATTCACTGTCTTTTTGTCCATGGCAGACAGTGGTGCAGTCAATCTTCTTGGACTGCTGGATATACCAGTTTCTATAATCTCTGCCGCTGTAGTAGGCTCGGTTTGCGGTTTGATTTTATGTCGTTTTTTCCGGCAAGGTCAAAAAGCCGACAGCTCTTTGACCGATAGCAAAAAAACAATTGTCTTGCTTGGACTTTCGCTGATCTTGGTCACACTGGACGCATATACCTCAATTGCTTTTTCCGGCCTTCTTTGTGTCGTAATTGTGGCGGCTGTTATTAAACTAAAAAGCGAAAAGACAATTTCCGTCACCCTTTCAGACCGATTCGGAAAACTCTGGATAGCAGCCGAAATCCTTTTGTTTGTACTAGTAGGTGCCGCGGTAGATATCGATTATCTTTTGTCTGCGGGACCTGCGGCGTTAGCCATCATATTTGCAGGGCTTGCCGCTCGAAGTATTGGTGTTGTTGTATCGCTAATCGGCTCTAAACTTAATGCCCATGAGCGACTTTTTTGTGTCATTGCGTATATTCCAAAAGCGACGGTGCAAGCGGCAATTGGATCGGTAGCGTTATCAACAGGACTCGCCGGCGGTGAGATAATACTGACTGTCGCCGTGCTGTCGATAGTGGTTACAGCACCTCTCGGAGCAATTGGAATGGATTGTTTCTATAGACGGCTGTTGGCACAAGAACAGGGCAATTCGAAAGGATAAAATGACTTATATCAACATTGATGCATTTGAACAGGCACGCTACACCATCTTTTCCAACACTCGTCAGCGGGACGGCATCGGGACGCTGAGTGAAAAGAGCGTGCACAGTGTATTGAAAGAATATCTTGCTCCAAACGAGCAGTCAAAAGAGGTCAAGATCGGTGGCATGTATGCCGATCTATTCTTTGATGATCATATATATGAAATTCAGACGCGTTCTTTCGATAAAATGAAAAAGAAACTATCAATGTTTTTGGAGCTTCACCCTGTCACCGTAGTGTTTCCGATAATACATCATCGGCATATAACCTTGATAGACGAAAAATCGGGTGAGATAATCCGCAAGAGACGTTCGCCGAAAACCGGTTCTATATACGACATTTTTATTGAATTAACCAGAATAAAGAGCTTTTTGCACCATGAAAAATTGTCGTTTCATATACTGCTAATCGATGCACTAGACTATCGCAGTGAACCGACCAAAAAACGATACAGGCAAAAATACGATAAGATTGATCTAATGCCGATCGGAATAGTTTCAGAGTTGCGTTTGCAAACAGTCGAAGATTTTCGTGCACTTATTCCGAACATCGCTCAACCATTCACCAGCAAACAGCTTTCGAAAGAGTTGAAAATACAGTTAAAAACCGCACAATCCATGCTGAATGTTCTTCATCATATGAAGTTGATTCAGCGTGTAGGAAAGTGCGGTAATGCCTATTTATATGAGACGACTAGATCGGAAAGTGTAGGATGAAACAGCTGCCTTCACCTTGTTTGCTGTCCATCTCTATCGTAGCATTGTGTAGCTGTGCACCATGTTTTACAATCGACAGTCCCAGTCCGGAACCGACGCTATTTCGGCTATGGTCTACTCTGTAAAACCTCTCAAACACACGTTCTTGCTCTGCAGGCGGAATTCCCATTCCGGTATCACAAATTGAAAGACGAACTTCGTTCGATGTTTTGGAGAGCTGAACATCGACACTTCCATCCTCTTTATTATATCGAATAGCATTGTCACATATGTTGTAGACCATCTCGGAAAGTACCTGTTCAACACCAAAAATTTCTGCCGACTCCAACTTGGTTTTAAAGGTAATGTTTCGTGTTGTAGCGATAGGTTCGAGTCGTTTCAACGTGTCCTTGATTACGTTTGAAAGTTCAACTTGTTCTTTGTCGAAATCTGAGTGTTTTTCATCTAGTTCAGATAATTTAATAATATCACGAACAAGCAGGATCAGACGCTGAGCCTCATCGTATATGTTTCCGGCAAATTTTTTAATATCCTCTTCACGCACCATGTCATTCTTGATGATCTCGGCAAAACCGGAAATTGAGGTCAGCGGTGTTTTTAGCTCATGTGATACATTGGCGGTAAACTCGCGGCGAAGTGCTTCACGCCTCTCTCGTTCGGTCATATCAAACAAGACAAGGATAATTCCGGCCATTTCTCCGTCACGCATTACCGGATTTGCAAAGAGTTGGCAAACTTTTTCACCAAAAGTGACCGTATCTTCACAGTGTTTTCCCTGTAAAGCGGATTCAATGCAAAGCCGAAAGTGTTCTGAACGATTCAGGGTGTATACACTCTGTTTTTTTTCGGGTGGATTTATGTCCATAAGACAAAGTGCACCTTTGTTGTAAGAAATCACATGTCCGACATTGTCGAGCACCAACAGTCCTTCTTGCATGTTTGCAGTAATGGTGTCGAACTCTCTTCGCTGATATTCCATCTCGGCAAGACGTTGTTCAAGTTGAACTTTCTGTTTGACGATTCGATTCAAAAATGGTGACAGCTCATCATAAAGCACAACCTCTTCCGGTCGATTGAGGTCAATTTCATTGATCGGTTTTACAATCCTTTTTGCGGAATACCATGAAATAAACATGCAAATTATTATTGCAATAATTACAGCGACAATGATTGGTTGAACCATATTTCCGAGTAAAGCGATAATACTATCCGTTACCGAAGATACACGAATAACCGCTCCATCCGACATTCTTTTCGCCGAGTATATTGTCACATTGGCAACAGTGTCGGAATAGCGTTCACTGATACCGTAACCTGTTTTAATTGCCTGCTGAACTTCGTCTCGCTCGAGATGGTTGTCCATCAAAGTGACATCTGCCTCACTGTCGAACATCACGACGCCGTCGGCGGCAATATAGGTAATTCGGTTGTGTATGAGCGGATCGACCGTTGTAAGATACCCTATCCCCTGCTCCTCTACGCCTGCCGCTATGCTGTCCAGTTCAAAGCGCAGTTCGCTCTGCTTTTCGTCGTGAAAAAAATTATACAGTATTCCGAAAACAAGTATCGACACCAGCAAAATCATTACCGATGCTACTAAAAATGTTGTGCCGAAAATACGCCTCTTCATAAAATAAATTGCTCCTTTCAGGATAAAGTTATTCCTCGTTACGAATCACATATCCAATGCCTCGTATCGTTGTGATATAATCACCGCAACTTCCAAGTTTTTGTCGCAATGTTCTCACATGGACGTCAACCGTTCTGCTCTCGCCGTCAAAATCATATCCCCAAACGATATCCAGTAGCCTATCTCTGGTCATGGCATTACCCATGTTTTCTAACAAACAGCAAAGCATCTCAAATTCTTTGAGCGTCAGGTCTATAATATTGCCGTTGACTCTCACCTCATGGCGTGGCCTGCTGACCTGTAAATTCCCGATGTTATACTCAAACTGCTCGGTTTTATTATGGTGAGACTCAAACTGCCTCAAGCGAGCACGTACACGGGCGAGTAACTCCATCATGCCAAACGGCTTGGCTACATAGTCATCCGCACCGCTGTCGAGTCCCACCACCTTGTCATATTCAGTCCCAAGAGCTGTCAACATTATGACCGGAATCATTTTTGTATTTGCATTTTCTTTAAGTTTTTTCAGTATTGAAAGCCCATCCTCGTCCGGCAACATAATGTCAAGCAGAATAAGTTCCGGCACGCAGTCCTCAATAGCAGACCAAAACATTTTCGGTTCTTCAAAACCAATAGTTTCATAACCTGCACCGTTCAAAGTGTATGCCACCAACTCGCGAATACTGTTATCATCCTCAACAAGATAAATCAAACTTTTCTTCCTTTCCGGATTACGCTTTAATTCGTCTCAGTTCATCTTCACTCAACTCGTCGTCATGCGCACCCATGATTGAATACTCTACCCATTCGGCTATGTTAGTTGCATGGTCACCGATGCGTTCGAGATATTTAGTAACCATCAATAGATCTATACAAAATCCGCCATTTTCTTTATTTTGTGCTATCATCATAATTAATTCATCCTTGATCTTGTCAAAAAGATCGTCGACCACATCGTCATATTCAATGACTTGATGCGCAAGCTTTAAATCACCTTTCACAAATGAATCTACACTCTGCGTCACCATTTTTTTTGTCACCTCTGCCATTTCACGCAGATGGATGTCACAGCGCTTGTCGCTGTAATGAATTACCTTTGCAATCTCGGCAATGTCAGCCGCCTGATCGCCGATACGTTCCATGTCGGAAATCATCTTGAGGGCGGACGAAATAAAGCGAAGATCGGTCGCCACCGGTTGTTGCTGTATAAAGAGCCTCATGCAAAGTCCTTCAATCTCACGCTCTTTTTTATCAATTGCCTTGTCTTTTTCGATAGCGATGTCAGCCGCTGTCGAATCATCTTCTAAAAGTGCTTTTAACGAGTATTGTATTGCGTCTTCGCAAAGACTGCCGAGCATGATCATCTCAACGTTCAAAAGTTCCAACTGTGCATCAAATTGTTGTCTTGACATATAAATTAATCCTTTCTATAAGTCTTGTTCGTTACATAATATTTGCTTAAAAAGCATATATGGATTTAAACTAGCAAAACTTATCCGAACCTTCCGGTAATATAATCTTCGGTGCGCTCGTCCGTTGGTTTCGAGAATATCGTATCGGTAGCCCCAAATTCGACTACTTCACCCATTAAGAAAAATGCGGTATTATCCGAAATACGTGCCGCTTGCTGCATGTTATGAGTTACTATTACTATAGTATAATCTTTTTTAAGTTCCAATGCAAGCTCTTCGATTCGAGCAGTTGAAATTGGATCAAGTGCACTGGTTGGCTCATCCATCAAAAGTACCTCCGGCTCAACCGCAAGTGCACGTGCAATGCAAAGGCGCTGTTGCTGACCGCCACTCATACCGAGTGCATTTTTTTTGAGACGGTCTTTTACTTCGTCCCAAATTGCGGCGTCTCGCAACGCTTTTTCTACGATATTATCAAGCTCACCTCTCGATCGAACTCCATGAGTGCGTGGGCCATATGCCACGTTATCATAGATGCTCATCGGGAACGGGTTTGGTTTTTGGAAGACCATTCCAACCTTTTTGCGCAGTACGTTTTGGTCCATATCCTTATATATATTCACACCGTCAAGCAAAAATTCACCGCTTACTTTACAGCCGACCACAAGATCGTTCATTCGATTCAAACTCTTTAAGAGCGTAGTTTTTCCACAACCCGACGGACCGATAAAGGCGGTAATTTCTTTTTCTTTTATCTGCATATCTATTCCCTTGAGCGCCTGAAAATCGCCATAGAATAGATTGGCATCTTTTACACTAAATTTCATCTGCATTAAAATTCCTTTCTAGAGGTAAATGACAACTAATGATCAAATTATTCTACTCATATTTCATCAACTTTTTGCCGATCATGGTCGATATCCCGTTGAGTCCCAGTATAATTATTAGTAGTATTGCCGCGGTAGCATAAGTCTGATTTATATGATAACCTTCACCTGAAAGCATATACATATGGACCGATAAAGTTCGACCGCCGGTATTGAAGATGTTTGCAGCAAGATTCGAGGTGGAACCGGAGGTGTATATTAATGCCGCAGTCTCGCCCACGACACGGCCGATCGCAAGTATAACTCCTGCTAATATTCCGTTTGCGGCACTCGGAAGTACAACACGAAAGACAGTACGAAGCTTTGACGCTCCAAGACAAAAACTCGCTTCACGATAACTGTCCGGCACCGACTTGAGCGCCTCTTCGGTTGAGCGAATTATAAGCGGCAAAATCATGATAGATATGGTAAGTATACCGCTGATCAGACTATAACTGAATCCGAGGAAGGTAACAAAAAATATGCTTCCGAAAAGACCGTAGATAATTGAAGGGATTCCGGATAGAGTCTCGGATGTCAGGCGTATAATCTCAACAATTTTGTTGCCTGGTTTTGCGTATTCCACAAGATAAACTGCGGTCAAAACTCCAAATGTGCAGGAAATTGCAAGTGATATTCCAACCATAACGACGGTGTTGTATATTGAAAAAACAAGGGAAACGTTATCGGAATTGTATTCAAGATCAAAAAGAGACGGCATTCCATAGATTAATTTTTGAACTTCCACAATAATCTGTGGCACACCCATTCCAAGGATATATATAATCAAAATTGAAATAATGCCAATAGTTAAGAAAGCAGAAATGTAGACCAACCATTTTATTGGATTTATTTTCTTTATCATTACGTGAGTGCTCCTTTATCTGCTACAATCATATTCTTTATAATCATCCTATCTTGCCTGCCTTTCTTTTAATAATCGAGAAGCAGAGATTGATTATCAAGATAAAGACGAACAACACAACACCGGTTGCTACAAGTGCGTCTTCATGCAGACCGGCTGCATATCTCATTTCCATTACGACATTTGCGGTCATGGTGCGTATTCCTTCCAGAATATTGCCGGTGAGTCGCGGCTGATTGCCGGCAATCATTATGACTGCCATAGTCTCACCGATCGCTCTGCCAATTCCGAGCACAACCGAGGCTAGTATACCTGATTTCGCCGCCGGAAGAACAACACGAAAGGTGCTCTGCTCGTGGGTTGCGCCAAGTGCTCTGGCGCCTTCGTCGTATGGTGTTGGCACAGCACGAATTGCTGCCTCGCTAAGATTGATTACAGTCGGAAGAATCATTATCGCAAGCAAGACACTGGCGGTTAATATACTGTTTCCATCTCCGCCGATATTCTCGCGAATAAATGGAACCAGAACTGTCATGCCAAAAAAACCATAGATTATTGATGGTATGCCAGCCATCAGGTTGATTGCCGGCTTGAGATAGACATATACCTTATTGTTGCAATATTTTGTTACGAATACGGCGGTTAGAATTCCGACAGGTACTCCAAGAACTATTGCTCCTGCCGTGATATATATACTACCGACGATCATCGGAAATATGCCGTACATATCGTTTGATGGTGCCCATTTCGTGCCGAACAAAAAGTCGACAAGTCCGATTTCCGCCATGGCAGGTACGCCACTAACTAGCAGAAAACCGCATATAACAAGCACCGACACGATAGATATCGTCGCGGTCAGGAGGAACAGTATCTCAAAAAATTTATCCTTCATATTTATGACTATTCCTTTCTTGATGATTTGTCCGGTTTCGCCATAGTGGGCGAAATTCAAACATATTCCATTCGAGTGCTTTGCTCATATATTTCAACAAAATAAAAACAATGAATCTAGAATTAACTTTGTAACCGCAAGTTTTGCGCCTTATTAACAAAGGCGCAAAACTTAAGTTATTTAATATTGCTTAGCCCTGCAGATCAGCATAGCTTGTGATGCTCTCGGTGTATACACCCATTATCTCTTCCATTGTAATGTTGGAAAGTGGATTTGAAAGGTTGACTACCATTGCGATACCGTCCTGAGCTACTACGATAGGATCAAGGACTTCCATTTCGCTGTCTTTGAGTTCACGGCTTGCCATTCCGATATCGAAAGTTCCTTCCGATGCGCCATTCATGCCGCCGGTTGAGCCGATTGACTCGATGTTGATGGTTGCGTTGGGATTGATAACTTCATAAGCTTCTTTGAATTTTTCCATCAGCGGAGTTACCGAAGTGGAACCACCGATCATGATCTCACCTTCCATCTGCTGAGAAGTGATGGACTCGCCTGCCTCTACTGCGATAAAGCCATTGTCTGCTACGATAGTCTGGCCCTCGGCGCTCATCATAAAGTCAATGAACTCCTGTACAAGAAGATCAGGTTCTGCACCTTTTAAGGTTGCGAGGTTGAACGGTCTTGCAAGTTTGTAGTCGCCGCTTGCTACGTTTTCTCCTGTTGCTTCGACTCCGTCTACGCTCAGAGCTTTAACTGTATCGTTCAGTGAGCCGAGAGAAATGTAACCGATAGCGGAAGGATCGTTTGCAACTGCTGTCATTACTTTACCGGTACCATCATGTACGATAGCATTAACAGTTGTGTTGTCAACATCGTCTGACATAACACCGGTGATTTCTACAAAAGCACCACGTGTGCCGGAACCGTCCTCACGAGTGATTACCGAAATTGTGTCCAGTGCTTCACCATCAGTGGTCGGTGCCGAAGCGTCGGCTGTGGATGTTGTGCCGTCTGTTGCAGGTGCTGATTCTTGAGTCGGCGCACTGCATCCAGCAAGAAGCATGGTGAGCAGCACGGTCAGTACTAACATAATACTAAAATTCTTTTTCATTTTTTCCTCCTAAATTCATTTCTGATTCATGTTTTGTTTTTTATCACAACTCAAATTATAAAGCCCTTATGTTAAATCAAAAAGGTGTCGAATGTTAAATGAATGTTAACTTTTTCAACCTATGCATCAATAATAAACAGAAAATTTTGACTTTATTACATAGATATGTTATCATTCATACAAACGTATTATTTGGAGTAAATATCATGGCTACTTACATGCATACTGTTGGTTGGAAATTACAGCCGGAAAATATGGAAGAAAACAAAAAAGTGCTAAAACAAAAAGTTTTAGCACTAAAAGATATTATCCCCGGCATTGTGTCGCTTGAAGTTTTCACCGATAGCGACAAGAGCGGCACGCACGACGCCTGTATTGTTTCTATATTTGAAAGTGAAGCCGCATTAAAGGCATATGATATCCATCCGGAACATCAAAAGGTTGTAGAATTTGTAAAGCAGGTGATCATTCCCGGAACACGAGTTGCCATCGACATGTCAACCGCGGAATAGTCAAAGTTGCTTTCGTGTTGCTTTGCAGACATTAAAACAGACCTGAAATAGTTCCGTTCTCATCTACATCTATATTCTCTGC
Organism: uncultured Oscillospiraceae bacterium; assembly: GCA_964370605.1. GTDB lineage: Bacteria > Bacillota > Clostridia > Oscillospirales > Ruminococcaceae > CAYJBH01. The sequence continues at coordinate 48,124 of CAYJJX010000018.1, forward strand.
CGACGGCACCCTCGGGAGCCCCGGCATTGTCATTATGTTGCCCATTATCACCACTATAAATCCGGCACCGGCACAAAGACGGAGGCTTCGCACCGTCATGGTGAACCCACTCGGAGCACCGAGAAGTGTAGCTTCATCGCTAAAACTGTATTGTGTTTTGGCTATGCATATCGGAAGATTACCAAATCCACCCTTTTCCAGTTCTTCCGCTTGTTTTGCCGCCATTCCGCTGTAATTCACTTTATCGGCACGATAAACTTTTTGACAAACCGACAATATTTTATCTTTTAGCGTCGATTCGGTAGGATAGGTTACATGTAGTTTTTTGTTATCGACAAGACTCGCTACTGCATCGGCAAGTGCGACTCCACCCTTGCCTCCTTCCGAGAATACACTGCTCAGTTCACAAGGCACACCCATCTCGTCACATATTCGACGAATCACGTCATGTTCTTCCTCGCTATCACTCGGGAAGGTATTGATCGCAACACAGACAGGCAATTTATATACATCTCGAATGTTTTCAATATGACGAATGAGATTGACACTTCCCTCTTTTAGTGTCTCAACATCCGGAGTTGAAAGGAACACTTTTGAGCATCCCCCATGATGTTTAAGCGCTCTTACCGTCGCTACAATAACAACAGCACTCGGAACAAGCCCGGATAATCTGCATTTTATATCAATGAACTTTTCCGCTCCAAGGTCGGCGCCAAAGCCGGCTTCGGTCACGGTATAGTCCGCAAGTTTCATCGCCATACGTGTCGCCATGACACTGTTACAGCCATGCGCAATGTTTGCAAACGGACCTCCATGAATAAATGCCGGAGTTTTTTCCAAAGTCTGTACAAGATTTGGGTTGAAAGCATCTTTTAGCAGTGCCGTCATGGCGCCTTGGGCCTTAAGATCGCCGGCTGTGACCGTAGTGCCATCAAATGTATAACCAATGACAATGCGAGCAAGGCGCTCTTTTAAATCTATTATGTCGGTCGCAAGACAAAATATAGCCATGATTTCACTTGCGACGGTAATATCAAACCCGTCCTCTCTCGGCGTTCCGTTTGCCCTGCCGCCAAGACCGTCTAAAATAAATCTGAGCTGTCGGTCGTTCATATCGACACATCGTTTCCAGCTCACCCTCCTCGGATCAATTTCGAGTGTATTCCCTTGATGAATATGGTTATCTATCATAGCAGCAAGGAGATTATTTGCCGCAGTGATTGCGTGCATGTCACCGGTGAAGTGAAGATTAATATCTTCCATCGGCACCACCTGAGAATATCCACCACCGGCAGCACCCCCCTTCATGCCAAAAACCGGACCGAGACTCGGCTCACGAAGTGCAAGAGCAGTCTTTCGACCGGTCAGATTCAATGCATCTGCAAGTCCGATACTGGTCGTTGTCTTGCCTTCTCCGGCAGGCGTAGGCGAAATTGCTGTGACTAGTATTAGTTTGCCGTCCGGCTTATCTTGCATAGTACGTAGCAAGCGATAATCCACCTTTGCCTTGTGTTTGCCAAACCTCATGACACTATCATCCGGCAGGTCAAGCTTTGCGGCAATATTCTCAATCGGATCCATTACATGTTCTTGTGCAATCTGAATATCACTTTTCATTGTAAATCTCCATTCGATGTATTGTTTCAAATTAATATGCATACTCTCTATGCATTATTGTTATTTTTTATCAATAATAATATAGACTTGGCGCATCACCTTATCATAATCAACTTTGTTATTAAATAAACCCTAAGCTGTTCAGCGCAAAAATTACTACAAACATAGTGAAAATTGAAAATAATGTAGTAGAGACCACCGTTGCAGCCGCGAGGTCACCGTCACCACCCATCGTTTCCGCCATAACATAGGAGCTAGCGGCGGTTGGAGCACAGAAAATTACCATTATACAGGTGAGTTCCATATCGCGAAAACCAAGGGCAATCGCTATCATGATAATTATAGTGGGAAGGACTATAAGACGGCCTAAACAAATTGCAACCAGCTGTTTGCCGATTCTTCCTATCTGTTTTAGATCAAAACGAGCACCGAGCATAAAGAGTGCAAATGGTGAAGCTATAACCGCAATGCTGTTTATCGAACTATCAATCATGGTAGGCAGTTCTATATTAGCAAACAGCAATATTCCACCAATAAACGTTCCAATTATAAGGGGGTTGGTCGCTATACTAATAATCACCTTTTTTATTTCCGGTTTTTTATGACCAAAGATACTAAAAACAATGACCGAAAGTATATTATAAAGCGGGATCACAATTGCAACCAATAAAGATGCCAGTGCAAGGTCAGAATCCGGCTGTAACAAATTGATGAGAGGAAGCCCAAAGAGTGCATAGTTTGAGCGACATATCCCCTGTATCATAACAGAACGTTTTCTGTTGTCTCGTTCAATTGCCATCACAATAAAGGTTACGACAAAAAAACTCAACACAATAGTCATTGTTACCATCACAAAAAGTCCCGGGCTGGTGATGGAATCAAGCGAGGTGTTTCGGACATTATTCAACAGCAGAATTGGCAAAAAAACCTTAAAAGTAAGACTGTTGCACTGCGAAACAGTCTTGTCATCAATAATATTTAATTGTCTTACAATATAGCCAATTATCACGACCGACATCAGTGGTATGACAACATTTGCCGAAAAAATAAAATTACCTAAATAATCCATAAGCACCAACAAAACATCTTACAAAAGATGATATCATATATTTTGATAACATGCAAGATATTTGCGATCAATCTAAGCGACGTGCTAATTTTCTTTTGCTGTTTTTTTCATTTTGCGATGCACGAAATATCCAACAAAGGCTAAAAGCCCAACTGCAACATATACAATAATCGCCGGAAGGATGTTGCCGTCAAAAATCGCAGAGCCGAGGTATGTCGAAGAAATGATTGACGGAAGACGTGCGACCAGTGTGATTGACAGGAAGTTTTTAAGCGATATCGGTATGAACGGAATAAAATACGTCAGCGCATCTCGTGGAACTCCGGGTATGAAAAACAACAAAAACAGCACAACATAAAGACGGTTATCCTGCTCAAGATAGGCCATCAATTTCGAGCTATCTTTTGAAAAAATGGCGCGAAGAGAGTCAAAACCAAGCCATTTTGCTATGGCAAATATAGCGCTGGAACCGAGAGTAACGCCGACAAGACACAAAACCGTCCCGAAAAATGAACCGAAGATCAGACCGGCAATAATCTCCATCACCTCACCCGGTATTACAAAGATAATAATCTGTATAACCTGCAATCCAAGAAATATAAATACACTGAATACGCCAAAGCCCCTTATACTCTCTACTAGTTCCTCGGCATCTTCAAGACTCTCCAGCGCAATGAGCTGTGGCGCAAGTAGTACACCGATCAGTCCGACTGTAATGATCAGAACCAGAAAAAATAATAATTTTGCAAATGAAATTTTTTTCATATCTTCCTTGTGTTTTTTTCGTTGTGTGTTGATTATACTGTCTAATTATGTTAAAATTATAAAGATAGCTATATAATATGAAAGGAATACTGTAATGGCTTTTGAAGAAGTGAAGGGCAATCTTGGTTTTGGTTTAATGCGACTGCCAATGATAGGAGAAGAAATTGATATTAAGCAAACCTGTGAAATGGCAGATTATTTTCTGGAAAATGGTTTTACTTATTTCGACACAGCTTATAGCTATATTGGTGGCAAGTCGGAAGAAGCTGTAAAAGAAGTTCTTGTCAAACGTCATCCACGCGAAAGTTTTCAAATCGCGACAAAACTTCCTGTTTGGGAACTCGGTGATGATCCCACAAAAGTTCGCTCCTTATACGAAACCTCGATCCAGCGTATGGGTGTTGATTATATTGATTATTACCTTTTACATGCTGTAAACTCTGATAACGTAAAAAAATACAATTCATATGGAATGTTTGACTTTGTACGAGAACTGAAAAAGGAAGGCAAGGTCAAAAACTTTGGTTTGTCTTTCCACGACACCGCCGAACAGCTTGAACCAATACTCAAGGCAAATCCCGATCTTGATTTTGTGCAGTTGCAGATTAACTATCTTGATCGTGAAGACAAAAATATTCAAAGCCTACTTTGCTATGACCTTGCTCGAAAATACAATCTTCCTATTATTGTCATGGAGCCGGTCAAAGGTGGGATGCTAGCAGATCTCTCACCGGAAATTGCTAGCGTTTTCAAGGCACTATGTCCTGACGATAGTATTTCTTCTTGGGCGTTCAAGTATGTCGCAAACGTTGAGGGTGTCGAGATGTCACTCAGCGGCATGTCAAACATGGAACAGATGAAAGACAATGTCAAAACATACAAAAATCTCAAACCGCTTTCTGCCGAAGAGGCTAAGGCGATAGATACTGTAACAGACATGATAAATGCACAAAACAAAATTCCTTGCACCTCTTGCGGTTACTGTCTTGAAGATTGTCCGCAGAGTATCAAAATCCCATCATTGTTCGGTGTCTACAACAAACAGCTGGTACAAGGTCTTTTAGATCAACATAAATATACATACCAAGAGCATACTTCTGACGCTGGAAAAGCATCCGATTGCATTGGATGCGCACTATGTGAGGGTCACTGTCCACAAAAAATTGAGATCATTGAACAACTCAAGGCCGTTTCAAAAATATTTGACTAACTATAAAAATCACCGCAAGCCGATATGGTCTGCGGTGATTTTTTATTAAGCTATACCTCTAACTTATAATCTCCCGCTGTGATCAACCCTCTTTTTCTCATAACCTCACTTACAATTAGCGAAACAACAGCAGGAATGACAATACATATCATCACAAGGCCTATCCAATCAAACAATGTCGGAAACGACGCTATCTCCCCTGCATCAAGTGCGGTATCTGAAGGATTGAACCAACCGGAAACCACTCCGATTGGGCCTACAAACCCACTGGTTCCCATTCCGGACGATATAGCCTCGCCATTCATTTTAAGACTGAATAACACGGTAGCAACCGGTCCGCTCAATGCCGATGCAATTATTGGCGGCAACCATAGTATCGGTTTTTTCAAAAGATTGGGCATCTGCAACATTGATGTTCCGATTCCCATTGCAGCAAGACCACCGATCTTGTTCTCTCGATAGGAGCACACAGCAAAACCAACCATATGTGCACAGCAGCCGGCAACCGCCGCGCCGCCTGCAAGACCAACAAGACCAAGTGCGGCACAAATAGCGGCAGAGCTGATTGGCAGTGTCAACACAATTCCCATTATTACTGAAATCAGTATACCCATCAAAAACGGCTGCATGTCTGTTGCCCACATTATAACACTTCCGAGCGCCGAGGCTGCAGCACCAATTCCGGGCGCAACAAGGTTTGCAAGCAAAACACCTGAAATGATTGTGACACTCGGCGTTACTATCAAATCAACAGGCGTTAACTTTGAAACAAGTTTTCCAAAAAATGCCGCAACCAATACCACTACATAGACTGCAAGCGGACCTCCGGCTCCTCCGAGGGCATTGGCGGCAAATCCTACCGTAGCAAGAGAATATAGCACAAAAGGCGGACACTGAATCGCATGACCGATAGCCACTGCCATCACTGCACCTTGCACCTGACGAGTGTATCCTGCAATCTCACTCAAAAAAGGTATGCCGGCATATTTTCCTATTGTATCGAGTATAGTACCGATTAGCAGTGAAGCAAAAAGTCCTTGAGCCATACCGGAAAGTGCTTTGACTGCAATGCGATCAAAAGAGAAAATAATATTTTGCTTTACCAGAAACCCCTTAAACTTTTCTTTCATTTTATGTCGCTTCCTTTCATACCTTTATATTATATAACGTTTAACGTAGCCAATAAAACATCTTTCAAAATGGGAATTGAGATTTCACCCTGTTTTATGACTATTATATCAAAAAACTCCCTTCAAAAAAAGAAAGGAGTCGACGAACGGAAAAGCTCCATTCATAATATTGAATTAACCGTGTTATTTCTTTGCAACGATTGATAAAAAAATATCGTCGCGAACATATCAAAAGTCCGCGACGAGTGGTGGGCCTTCGGGGACTTGAACCCAGGACCGACCGGTTATGAGCCGGTTGCTCTAACCAA
>CAYJJX010000019.1:0-244 GCA_964370605.1 uncultured Oscillospiraceae bacterium
GTGCCGCTATGATTACATCGGTGTCAACATTTGCACCGTAGTTAAAAAAAGTTCCCATTTTTCAATCTCCTATATAATATAACGCTTGTTCTATTTCGGTTGCGAGATGAAGCCGTCGATTGCCGACTGCGCCGCCACTGCGGGCGAGGCAAGATAAACTTCACTCTCGGGATGACCCATTCTTCCCACAAAGTTGCGGTTGGTGGTTGCCACCGCACGCTCACCTTTTGCAAGAATACCCATA
>CAYJJX010000019.1:254-51091 GCA_964370605.1 uncultured Oscillospiraceae bacterium
TTCATGGCATCACGGTATATCTTCTGTGTCGCAGGAATGACGATGCAACGAACGCCTTTCGACACGGTTTGACCTTTGAGCACCTCGGCGGCAGTCGCAAGGTCGGAAAGCCGACCGTTGGTGCAAGAACCGATGACTACCTGATCGATGTCAACGCGTCCTGCCTCGTCCACCGTTTTGGTGTTTTCCGGCAGATGCGGGAAGGCAACCGTCGGTTTCAGTGCCGACAGATCAATGGTGTAACACTCATCGTATTCGGCATCGGCATCCGCTTTGTATTCTACATAGGGGCGATCGGTGGTGGTTTTCAGATACTCTCTTGTCACCTCATCAACCTCAAATATACCGTTCTTTGCGCCGGCTTCGATTGCCATGTTGGTGATGCAAAGACGATCGTCGATGGTCAGATTTGAAACACCTTCGCCACAGAACTCCATTGACTTATAAAGCGCACCATCCACACCGATCATTCCGATGATGTGCAGTATTACGTCTTTACCGCCCACCCATTTGGACGGTTTGCCGGTCAGTTCAAACTTGATGGCGGACGGCACCTTGAACCATGCCATACCCTCATACATTCCTGCCGCCATGTCGGTAGAACCGACACCGGTGGAAAATGCGCCGAGCGCACCGTAGGTACAGGTATGTGAGTCGGCACCAATGATTACATCGCCCGGAATTACCAGTCCTTTTTCCGGCAACAGTGCGTGCTCAACGCCCACTTCGCCGGTATCATAGTAGTTAGTAATGTCAAAGCGCTTTGCAAAGTCACGACATTGCTTACATTGCTCCGCAGCTTTTATGTCTTTGTTCGGGGTGAAGTGGTCCATGACAAGGCAGATTTTCTCCTTGTCAAACACCTTGTCAAGCCCTGCCTTGTTAAACTCATTAATCGCGACCGGCGATGTGATGTCGTTTCCGAGTACCAGATCAAGTTTCGCCTTGATCAGTTCTCCTGCCGTTACGCTCTCCTTGCCGCAATGTGCTGCAAGAAGCTTTTGTGTCATAGTCATTCCCATAATAAAATCCGTTCCTTTCTTTGCTCCTGTATATGTTTATTGCTCTTTTAAAAGTTGGTAATTAAAACTCTCGACCAGTGCGTTAAAACTCGCATTGATAATGTCGGAAGAAACCGCCACCGTCGTCCACTCATTTTCGCCGTTTGAACTGGTAATGAACACTCGAACCTTCGAGCCGGTGCCCTTACTTCCCTCGATGACACGAACCTTATAGTCGATGAGTTCCAAATTGTGCAACTGAGGATAAAGCGGTTCAAGCGCGTTGCGCAGCGCACTGTTCAGCGCATCGACCGGTCCGTCTCCCTCTGCGGCGGTGACATTGCTTTTTTTGTTTGCGGTTACCTTTACAACAGCGGTAGATGGATTGTATCTCTCACGATTAGAGGAAAGCCGCTCCCCTTGCACCTTGAAGTAATCGATCTTGAAAAACGGCTTGTATTCACCGATTACCGAGCGCACCAAAAGCTCAAAACTTGCCGAGGCACCCTCATACTGATAGCCGCTGTGCTCTTGATCTTTAAGCTTTGCAAGAATGTCTTTCGCAATATCGCTCTCTTTGTCAAGACCGGGGTAGAACTGGTCAATCTCGGTCAAGACCGCCTTGCGTCCTGCCACCTCACTGATGAGCAGGCGGCGGCTGTTGCCGACCGACTCGGGAGGTATATGTTCAAAGCTCTTGGTGAGCTTGCCGATTCCATCAATGTGCATACCGCCTTTGTGCGCAAAGGCAGAGGCACCGACAAACGGTGAGGTGCTGTTGAGATTGAGGTTGGAGATCGCCGCCATCTTCTCAGAGGCTTCGGTCATCTGCTCCATGTTCTTATCGCTCATACAGCTGTACCCTGCTTTGAGCTGTAACAGCGGTATCAAGGTCGAGAGGTTGGTGTTGCCGGTGCGCTCACCGATTCCCAAAAATGTGCCCTGAATATGGGCTGCGCCCTGCTCAACCGAGGCAAGCGAGTTTGCCACCGCAAGACCGCAGTCATTATGGCAGTGAATACCCACCTTGATATTGCCAAAACTCTCCACGACATGTTTTGTTATGTCGGAAATCTCGTTTGGCAGACAGCCGCCGTTTGTGTCACACAGTACAAGCGTTGTCGCTCCGCCTTTTACCGCCGCCGAAAGGGTGGACATGGCATAATCGGCGTCCTCTTTGTAGCCGTCAAAAAAATGTTCTGCATCATAGATGACCGTTTTGCCTTTCTCCACAAAGAACGCCACGGTATCGGCAATCATTTCACGGTTTTCTTCCGGCGTTGCGTTTATCACCTTGGTGACATGCAACAGCGAACTTTTTCCAAAGATTGCGACCGCCTCGGTATCCGCTTTCAGCATGGACTTGACATTGTCGTCGTCCTGTGCCTTTATGCCTTTACGACGGGTAGAACCGAATGCCACTATCTTTGCGTTTTTCAGTGTAAGTTTAGAGACCTTTTCAAAAAAAGCAAGGTCTTTTGGGTTTGATCCGGGATTGCCCGCCTCGATAAAATGAAAACCGAGCTCGTCCAGCAGAGAAACTATCTTCAGCTTGTCGCTGACGGTAAACGAAATCCCCTCGCCTTGTGCTCCGTCACGCAGGGTAGAGTCGAAAAGTTCGATGGCTTTACTCATAAATGTAATATTCCTTTCCAAAAACGCACTATTTGTTTTCAAGAATTTTATTCATGCCGTTAACATAGGCAAGTATACTCGCCTCGATAACATCTATAGAGACGCCGCGACCGTGATATATTCGGCCTTCATGTGATAGTTTCACCGAGACTTCGCCCTGTGCGTCCTCACCCTCCGATACCGAGTTAATATGGTAGTCTTCCAGTATCGGCTCGATGCCTGCGACCTTATTCACCGCATTGTATGCTGCCTCGACCTGTCCGCTCCCAAGTGCCGTGCGTGTCTCGATTTCCCCTTTAAGATTTTTGATCTTAATTGTTGCGGTTGCATCGATATGAGTTCCGGCATTCACAACAAAACTCTCTAGTGTTAAGCTGTCGTCCGGCCGCTCTTCATGGTTGTCAACAATCGCCTCTAGGTCTTTGTCGGTTATGGTCTTTTTCTTGTCGCATAGCACCTTGAATTTTGCAAATGCCTCGTCCTGCTCCTCTTTGGTGAGTGAGAATCCAAGCTGAGTCAACCTATCGCAGAATGCATGTCGACCGGAATGTTTCCCAAGCACCATCTTGTTGGAAGAATATCCGACACTCTCCGGCGTCATAATCTCATAGGTCTCACGATTGGCAAGCACACCGTGTTGATGTATTCCCGCCTCGTGTGCAAAGGCGTTGCTTCCGACAATCGCCTTGTTCGGCACGACGTTCACACCGATGATATGAGACAGCAACCTACTGGTACGATAAATTTGTGTGGTATCGACTGCGGTGCTCGCATTGTAGTATCCTTGACGGGTGGCAAGCGCCATGACCACCTCTTCCAGTGCCGTATTTCCGGCGCGCTCACCAATTCCGTTGACGGTGCACTCTATCTGTGTGGCGCCACCGAGCACGGCGGCGAGTGAGTTTGCAACACCGAGTCCGAGGTCGTTATGATTGTGGGCAGAGAGCACTACATTTTCAATGCCTTTCACTCGCTCCGTGAGTGCCTTGAAAAGTTCAAACATCTCAACCGGTGTGGAATAACCGACCGTGTCCGGAACGTTGAGCACGGTTGCACCTGCCGCAATCGCACGATCGAACACCTCACAAAGAAAATCAAGATCACTGCGGGAGGCATCTTCGGCGGAAAACTCGACATTGTCACAAAGGCTTTTTGCCAAGCCGACCATCTCGCTCACGGTGTCCAGCACCTGATTTTTAGACATTTTAAGCTTATATTGAAGATGTATATCGCTTGTCGCAATGAAGGTATGAATAAGCGGATTCACCGCTCCTTTCAGCGCGTCGGCACTGCGGCGAATATCGCCCTCTACCGCTCTGGAAAGGCTTGCAACCTGCGTCTTTTTTAACGTTTCGGCAATCGCCCTCACCGACTCAAAATCGCCGGGTGAGGATATCGCAAAACCTGCCTCGATCACATCGACATTCAGCCGCTCCAGCTGTCTTGCAAGTTCTATCTTCTCCAAAAGATTCATGGAACAGCCGGGTGACTGCTCTCCGTCTCTCAGTGTGGTATCAAATATTTTGACATTTTTCATGTTGTTGATCATTCCTTTCAGTATATCAGGTAAGCACCGCTCCCGACGCCGCACTGCTGACCAGCTTAGCATAGCGAGAAAGTACACCCTTCTTTATCTTCGGCTCCAGCAACGTTGTGCTGTTTTGCCGTGCCGTCAACTCTTCTTCACTCACCTGCAGGGTAATTATTCCGGCAGGAATGTCGATGGTAATCCGATCGCCATCCTTGACATATGCGATCGGTCCGCCTGCCGCCGCCTCGGGCGAAATATGACCGAGCGCCGCACCCCTTGTCGCACCGGAGAATCGTCCGTCCGTTATCAGCGTAACCGAGCTGTCAAGCCCCATTCCCGCAAGCGTAGCAGTCGGAGATAGCATCTCCCTCATTCCTGGGCCACCCTTTGGCCCTTCATAACGAATAACCACACAGTCGCCTGCCGTGATTTTGTGCGCCGAGATTGCCTCAATCGCCTGCTCCTCACTGTCAAACACCTTTGCGGTGCAGTCGGTGATGAGCATGTTTTCCGCCACCGCACTGCGTTTTACAACACAGCCGTCCGGTGCAAGATTGCCTTTGAGTACCGCAATTCCGCCTGTTTTGCTGTACGGGTTTTCGACGGTGCGTATTATCTCGGTATCTCCGATGTCGTCAAACACAAGTTCTGAAAGCGATTTACCGCTGACGGTGACACAGTCTCCGTCAAGCAGTCCCGCCTCAATCAATCGATACATTACGGCAGGTATTCCTCCCGCTGCATGGAGATCTTCTATAAAGTGATAACCGGCAGGTGATAAACGGCATAGATTCGGAGTGATTGCGCTAATCTCGTTAGCAAGCGCAAGGTCAAGTTTGATTCCCGCCTCATGAGCGATGGCAGGAAGATGAAGCATAGAGTTGGTAGAGCAACCGAGCGCCATATCCATTGTAAGAGCGTTTCGAAACGCCTTGTCGGTCAAGATATCACTCGGACACAGATTTTCGGCCACGAGAGATACGGCACGGCGGCCAGTCTCTCGGGCCAATATAAGTCGTTCAGAATATACTGCCGGAATTGTTCCGTTGAACGGAAGGGCAAGCCCAAGCGCCTCGGAAAGGCAGTTCATCGAGTTGGCGGTAAACATGCCACTGCAGGAGCCTACACTCGGACAGGCACTGCACTCCACTTCGGTCAGTCGTTTTTCATCTATCTTGCCGGACAGTTCCTGTCCGACCGCCTCGAACACATCGGTGAGCGAGAGCTGTTGTTTCTTGTCACGTGTTTTTCCGGCAAGCATCGCGCCGCCCGAAACCACTATCGACGGTATATTCAGCCGCGCCGCCGCCATCATCATGCCGGGCACGACCTTGTCACAGTTTGGAATGAGAACCAGTCCATCAAAACGATGTGCCTCGGCAAGTGCCTCGACACTGTCCGCTATCAGTTCACGGGATACAAGTGAATAGTGCATACCCTTGTGTCCCATCGCAATGCCGTCACAGACCGCAATCGCCGGAACTTCGATCGGCAGACCGCCTGCCTCTAAAATACCCTCTCGTACCGCTTTTGCGATGCTGTCCAGATGCAGATGACCCGGAACCACCTCACTTTGTGCATTGACAACGCCGATGATCGGTCTTTTCAGATCGTCTGCGCTGTAGCCGAGGGCCTTGAACAGACTGCGGTGTGGTGCTTTTGCGGCACCGGATTTGACGGAATCGCTCCTCATATAATGTTACATTCCTTTCTGTCAGTTTATCGATTCACAGGTGACATCACTCGACCTGCAAACAAAACCGAGCTGCTACTTTTTTCTTATCTGCGTGGCAGAGCGGACACACCGCTTCTGACTACTTGGAGAATCTCAAACGGTTTCATAAGTTCGATAAAGGCATCCACCTTTGAGCTGTCGCCTGTCAATTCAAACATCAATGTATTTTCCGAAACATCAATGACACCTGCTCGGAAGATTGAACCTGTAGATATGACTTCATGTCGATGGCTGATATCACATTTCACCTTGACCAGTACATACTCACGAACTACAGCGTTTGATGAATCGAGAAATACCACGCTGCGAACATCTTCTTGCTTAGCTAGTTGTTTTTCGATCTGCTCCACCGTCTGCGGTTCACCGGTCACCGTGATGGTCATACGCGACAGATCGGTAAATTCGGTGGCTGCGACAGTCAAGCTGTCGATGTTGTAGTCACGGCGTGTAAATAATCCCGAAATTCTTGAGAGCACGCCGGGATGGTTGTCCACGAGTGCTGAAAGCACATAGCTCTTTTCCATATATTAACCATTCCTTTCTCGGTAGGCTTTGATCTTACTAGTTGTCGATATGCTGAAGTTGATCGTTATAGCTGTTTCCGGGAGGAACCATCGGCAGTACGTTTACGTCATGGTCGATTGTCACCTCTACAAATACTGTGCCCTTCTCTTTAAAAGCAGAGCAGAGTGTCGGCATCACGCTGTCATGATCATCGATCTTAAATGCCTTGGCTCCAAACGCTTCGGCAAGCTTAACAAAATCGGTCTTGCGCTCTAGTGTTGTCGCACTGTAGCGTTTTCCGAACAGTGCCTTTTGCCACTGGCGAACCATTCCGAGAACTCCGTTATTCAGCAGTATGACAACGACATTGCAATCGTTTTTTACAGCTGTGGTAAGCTCATTCAGATTCATTCCAAAACTGCCGTCGCCGGTGAACAATACCACCTGTTTGTCCGGTTCGGCAAAGCTACAACCGATCGCCGCACCGAGACCGAATCCCATCGTGCCAAGACCTCCGCTCGAGATAAATCTTCTCGGCTTGGTAACAGGATAGCTTTGTGCTGCCCAAATCTGATGTTGGCCTACATCGGTCACAACGATATCGTCATCGTTGAGCAATTTGCTGACGCATTCGATAAGATATTGCGGTGAACAGAGTTGTTGCTCCGTCTCAACCTTCTTATGTTTTTGCTTCCATACAGATATCTGCTCCAGCCAACCGTCTCTTGAACGGAAAGGAACCAGTTCACACAATTTTTCCAGCGCAACCTTAACATCGGCTTCAACAGGTGCATAGGCGGCTATGTTCTTGTTTATTTCACTGCGATCGATATCGATATGTACTATCTTTGTGCCCTTTGCAAATGTCTTGGGATTGCAGATAACACGGTCAGAGAACCTTGCTCCGATCGCTACTATCAAATCACTCTCAAGCACCGCAAGCGACGAGGTTCTGCTTCCGTGCATTCCAAGCATTCCGGTATACTCCGGCTCGTCCGCTGGGTATGCGCCAAGACCCATCAAGGACAGTGCAACGGGACATGACATGCGCTTTACAAGGCTGTGCAGTTCCTGTGATGCGCCTGCCGAGATGACGCCGCCGCCGGCAAATATCATCGGCTTTTGCGCTTCTTTAATAAGGCTTGCCGCAAACTCAACCTGCGCCACAAAATCACTTCCGACATATGGTTGCTCTGCCGCAGGTGCACCCATCGGTTCAAACTCTGTCTTGGCGGCAAAGACGTCTTTTAGCACGTCGATCAAAACCGGACCTTTGCGTCCGCTTGATGCAATTTTAAACGCTCTGCGCACTACATCGGCAAGTTCCGATATATCCTTGACGATGAAATTATGTTTTGTGATCGGCATGGTCACACCAAAGATGTCGATCTCTTGAAAGGTGTCCTTGCCGAGCTGTGGACGTGTGACGTTTCCGGTGATGGCAACCATCGGTATCGAATCCATAAAAGCGGTAGCGATTCCGGTGACTAGGTTGGTAGCTCCGGGGCCGGACGTTGCAATACATACGCCGGTCTTGCCGCTGCTACGGGCATAGCCATCGGCTGCATGTGATGCACCCTGTTCGTGGGCAGTCAAAACATGGTCTATTCTATCACTGTAATGATACAGTGCATCATAAAGGGTAATTACATTTCCGCCCGGGTATCCGAATACTGTATTTACCGAGTTTTCCAAAAGACATTCGCACACTATCTGTGCTCCGGTGAGTTGAGCCATATCTTAGGTACCTCTTTGTTGTTATAATTATAGTAAGCATATCACATTTACCGCAAAGGTTCAAGTGTTTTAAAATAATTTTCGAGGTTTTCCGCTCGATTTGTAACAAAAATACAACGTTTTACATAGGATATGACAGTAAACAATAACGAGGTGCTCAATGTCAACAACAAATTTTTTTCTCGGTGCAGGATCGCCCACGGGATTTGCGGGATATTTCGGACAGCTATCCAGCGCGCAATCTCCTGTTACCACGACGCTTATAAAAGCAGGGCCCGGCTGTGGAAAATCCACCTTTATGAAACAGCTCGCTTCCTTTCTCGAGCAGGAGGGACACGACATCGAGTTCATCCACTGCAGTTCCGATCCGGACTCGCTCGACGGGGTAATATGCATGGAAAAACATTATGCCATAATCGACGCCACCGCTCCCCATACGATCGATCCAAACTATCCGGTAGCAGTGGAAAATGTGCTTTCACTCTACCACCTGTTAGACGAAGAAAAATTGGCAATTCACCGAGAGGAATTGGTCGAGTTGTTTGACAAAAACGCATGTTTCCATGAGCGTTCAACTCGGTATCTAAGTTCGGCAGGGTCGTTGATGCAGGACAGCGTCAGAGTATTCTCTTTTTGTGCCGACATGGTAAAACTGCATAAGTTTTGTAGCCGTTTTTCCACAAAAAAACTGGGACGTGGACTACAAAAAAAGGGAGAAGAGCACATTCGTGTACTCTCCGCCGTAACGCCGCAGGGCATGGTTTTCTTTGGCGATACCGTTCGCCAAATGGCAAAAAACATTGTCGTAATCGAAGACGATATCGGATTCGTATCAAAGCAGATTTTAACACAACTGCGTATCGACGCGCTGGAAAAAGGCTATGACATATACAGCTGTTACTGCCCTATGTTCCCGTATGAAAAGCTTGACCATCTCATCATTCCCGAACTGTCTCTTGCCTTTGTAACCAAAAATCGACACCTAGTGCACGATTATGGTGAAGTCGAGGTGATAAGAAGCAACCGCTTTGTACACCCCGATAAACTAAAGGAGCGCAAAAAGCGGTTGAAATTCAATAGGGTTATGACCGATGAGTTGTTGGCACAATCGGTAGTTATGTTGAAAAACGCAAAAGATATTCATGACCTAATAGAAGCACATTACATAGAAGCTATGAATTTCGATCGATTGAACGAGATGCTAAAACAGGTCAAAGAAAAGCTAGCATAACTCCCTTTGTACCAAAATAAACAAGATAAATGCTCTTTATTCGTAGCCTGCTCCGTTGCAGTTACGATGTTGCGACACAAAAGTGATGGCTCGAGCAAGCGCTCCGAAAACGTCTGCCTTGTACTGCGATTGCAGATTGGCATACTCTGCAAATATTTCACCTCTTTTACTGGTGACATAGTAGGGGCGCAGCTCATTCAGCGCACGGGCACGGATATCGTCCGCACACTTTTCACAGCGACAGGCGTCTTTGAACCGCTCAGAACTCTCGACAACGTCGGCAAAATATAGATTTACCAGATCTTCCATGTAGTTCTTAATCATTTAGCGTATTATTCCTTTCTGTATTCAATTATGAGTTTATAACGCTTCACTTTGATTTTCTCATTATAATAGATATCGCCCAAAAATGCAACATCTTTATACAACTTTTGTGTTTATTTACTATTTTTTCAATCTTTTTTCTTTCTTTGATGTCGAGATGAACTTTTTGACACGCTAGATGTGCCATGCGCTTTGCTTTTTTGTCCCTGCGCCTTATTGCGATTAATCGAGACTCCCTTGCCCCCACCTTGCACTCTTTTTGCCGAGATACCGCCCTGTGCACGAGGCGTTCCGCTTTGCATCTTGTGGGGTTTCAAAAGTGTGCGCTGTGCCGATTTATCGGACGAGCGTTTTGCCACATAGAGAGGTTGCAAGGTATACGGGTCGAGGTCAGTATAAAACATTGCAGTAGACAGGGTTCCGGGCGTGGGATAAAAATCCTGAACCTGCTCCGGATGTATGCGATTCTGAGTCAGATATGCCGCCATACTCCTCGCACTTTGAAGTGTGCAACCGGGATGACTGCTCATCAAATAGGGCACAAGATACTGTTCTTTTCCCGCCTTTTTTGACAGGACTGAATATCGCTTTCTAAAAGTATCAAACACCGAAATGTCCGGTTTTCCCATGTAGCGCAAGGTTTTAGGTTCGGTGTGTTCCGGCGCCACCTTGAGCTGTCCGCTCACATGCTGTGAAATCAGCTGATTCATAAATCGCGGATCACTGTCCGCAAGCAGATAGTCATACCGTATACCGCTACGTACAAACACCTTTTTCACTTTTGGAAGTTTTGCGATTTCGGCGAGTAGGTCTGCATAGTCGGAGTGATCGACAAAGAGGGACGGACAAGGCCGTGGAAACAGACACTGGCGATCTTTGCACACTCCTTTTGTCAGCTGTTTTTTACAGGACGCACTGCGGAAATTTGCGGTCGGACCGCCCACGTCATGAATATAGCCTTTAAAGTTCGGCATTTCGGTGATAAGTTTTGCCTCACGAAGTACGCTGTCATGACTGCGCGATGTGACTCTTCTGCCTTGGTGCATGGTGAGTGCGCAAAAATTGCACCCTCCAAAACAGCCTCGATTGTGTATGATGGAAAACTGCACCTCCTCGATCGACTTCACCCCGCCGACAGCATCATAGCTCGGGTGAGGTTTTCTTGCATAGGGCAGATCATAAATCTCATCCAGTTCGGCACGATCAAGCGGCTCGGACGGAAGGTTTTGCACAAGATAGCGGTCTTTTTGCTTTTGCACAAGTATCTCGGCGTTGAGCGCATCGTTGTTTTGCTGTTGCAGAATAGCCGCCCTCATGTACGCTTCCTTGTCGGAGCGAACCTTGCCAAGACTCGGAATCTGCCTTGCGCCGGATGGGATTTTTTTTATGTCTGATTCAAGATAGCAACTGCCGGCTATGTCGGTCATCTCGTCAATGCTTTGACGGGCGGCAAAACGTTTTGCAAGCTGTGTAATGGAACGCTCCCCCATTCCGAACAACAAAAGATCGGCGCCGCTACTCTCCAAAACCGACGGCATCACTCTGTCGTCCCAATAATCATAATGAGCAAAGCGTCGCAGGCTTGCCTCGAGACCGCCGATGATGACGGGGGTGTCGGGGTATGCTTCTTTCGCCAATTTTGAATAGACGGTGACCGCACGGTCGGGGCGAAGTCCGGCACGTGAGCCGGGGGAATATTCATCGTTGCTCCGTCGTTTTTTTGAGGCAGTATAATGCGCCACCATGCTGTCAATATTTCCGCCATTGATCAAAAAGGCATATCGCGGACGACGAAATCGTTTGAAATCCTCACAGTTTGAAAAGGTCGGCTGTGCCAACACTGCCACCGTAAAACCTAGTTTTTGGAGTAGTCGCGTAATTATGGCGGCTCCAAAGCTCGGGTGATCGACATAAGCATCTCCTGTCACAAAGACAAAATCGGCATAGTGACTTCCCTGCTGTTGAAGTTCCTCATAGGTTATCGGCAAAAATTCATTCACGGTTTGGTTTTCCTATCAATACTAAATTGCGATCTTGTTTGTCAAAAACAACCGCACTTCATGGCCGTTATTCCATCGAGAGCTTTCGCTCCATCAGTTGCTGTTTTGAAACGAGTACCGCACGTGGCTTTGAACCCTCGTATCCGCCGATGAGATTTGCCGCCTCCAACTCATCCATAATCCTCGCAGCACGGGCATACCCAAGTTTCAGTCTGCGTTGTAGCAATGAGGTGGACGCCATTCCGGCATCTGCCACCACTTCGGCGGCATCCCAGAACATTACATCTACATCGGGTGCAGATCCATCATCTCCTGTTGCGGACGACTTTTTGCCGCCTTTTGACGGTTCTGCCGCCGCAATCTTCTCGGCGCTTTCGATTAGCTCTTCGTCGTAGTCGGTGCTCTTTTGACGCTTTACAAAACTCAGCACCTTGCGAATTTCACTGTCCTTGACAAAGTTGCCCTGTATTCGAAGCGGTTTTCCCGCACCGACCGGCATATAAAGCATATCGCCGCTTCCCAGCAGTTTCTCCGCACCTGCACCGTCAAGAATGGTGCGGCTGTCAATCTGGCTGGACACCGCAAACGCAATTCGTGATGGAATGTTTGCCTTGATAAGTCCGGTTATAACGTCTACCGACGGGCGCTGTGTCGCAACTATAAGATGCATTCCCGCCGCCCTTGCCTTTTGAGCGATACGACAGATATAGTCCTCCACCTCTTTGCCCGACACCATCATCAAATCGGCAAGTTCGTCTATTATGATAGCGATATATGGCATACGCTCCAGTTCCGGATCGTTTGACTGTGCCACAAGCGCATTAAAGCTACGTATGTCACGCACATTGTTCTCCGCAAAGGAACGATAGCGCCTTTCCATCTCTGCAACCGCCGCACCGAGTGCACCCGCCGCCTTGCGCGGCTCTGTCACCACCGGCATCAATAGATGTGGTATGCCGTTATAATCGGCAAGCTCTACTACCTTTGGGTCGATCAGTATCAAACGAAGTTGATCAGGCGTGGATTTACAAAGAAAGCTGATAATACAACTGTTGATGCAGACCGACTTACCGCTACCGGTCGAGCCGGCGATAAGAAGATGGGGCATACGCGAAAGGTCGGCAACCTGCACCTGTCCTGCAATGTCCTGACCGAGCGCTATGGTGACAGGCGACTCGGAGGATTTGAATTCCCTGCTCTCCAGTACACTTCTGATTCCGACCGGCACTACGGTGCGATTCGGCACCTCGATGCCTACCGCCGCCTTGTTCGGAATCGGGGCTTCGATTCTCACTCCGGCGGTGGCAAGATTAAGAGCAAGGTCGTCTGCAAGGGCGGTTATCTTGCTGATTTTCACTCCGGCAAGCGGTTGAAGTTCATATCTTGTCAGTGTCGGACCACGGCTGATATCCAGCATCTTTGTCTCGACTCCAAAGCTCTTTAACGTGTTAACCAAAAGGTCTGCGGTGGTGCGCATTTCCAGCTGTGCGCCATCCTCTGACACCATCTTTTGTGGCTCAAAGATATCGACCGACGGCAATTCATAGCCGACCAAGGTCGGCTCGCTCGTATCAAGTACGGTCGTTTCCTCTTCGATTCGACGTGTTACCGCCTTTTCAATCAGCCTTTCAAGGCCGGGATCCTCTTCTTTTTCTGGCTGTGAGTCGTTACTGCTCAGTATGTACTCGGTGGAGCGCTTAAACGATTCTGTCGCTTTATCGGAATTCTCGTCAAATCGAATTTCCTCTACCACGTCATTCGCAATTACCGCAGTGGCACCGGGAATTATTGGGGCACCTGTCCCCTCGGCAACATCGCCATTATTGGTAGATCGAATAAAGCCGTTTTCAATCACGTTCGGGTCGGGGGTAAATGGCGGTTCCGCCTCACCCGGTTCTTCTTTTATGTCCTCACCGAGCGGCAGATCAAGGTTGATACTTCGTTTCCTCTGCATAGCCTTTGTTTCTCTTGTCTCCCACGGCGGCGCAATGGTCTTTACCGGTTGCGACTTTTTCATCGGTTTTGGTTCTTTGGGTGCTGACCAACCCTCGAGGAAATAACGGGTGGTACGACGACAAAAAACAAAGATGTCATACGGAGTGAGCCCTGTCAACACCATGAAAATTATTATTAACAGTAGAACAAGAATAATATTAGCGACCGGACGACCCAAGAGTGCAACCAGCGGCAATCCAAAAAACGCCACCACAATGCCGCCACCGTCATGATCACCGCCAAGCTTTGCCAGCATTTCAAACGTCTGAGCAAGACCGTCTGACTGTAGCTCAACAGAGGAAAATACGAAGAAAATGGAGGAGAACATCACAACAAACACGGCCGAAAAAACCGCCTTTACGCCGAGTGGCTGTTCCATACCGGCAAGCACCGCAAGATAGATGAGCAAAACACCTACCGTATATCCACCAAACCCGAAGAATGAAAAGTATATATTTTTCAGACCGTTCCAAAATTCAGAACCGTCAACAAAACATAGCACCAACGTAAAAACGCCTATGCCGAACAATATTATACTTAACAGTATATGATTAAGTACCGGCTCTTTTTTCGGAGCTGGTTTTCTTTTGGTCGCCGGTTTCCTTTGAGTCGCCATCTATCCCTCTTTAAATTAAACGTCTTTATGCAATGTGTTCGTAAATCCCCACCGCAATACTAATAACTCCGACTGCAAGGGTATAAAACGCAAACACCTTTAGCTTATCTTTTTTCAGTATGAATTGCAATAATTTTATGCTCAGTATTCCGGAAATCAGTGCCACTACAAATCCTACTGCGGTAGGCAAAAGTTCAAATGTATAACCACTTTTCGCCATATCAAAAACATCAAGCAAAACCCCGCCGAGTATTGCAGGTATGCCCATCAAAAATGAAAACTTAACCGCAAACTCACGATCGAATCCGCACATTAATCCGGTCGAAGTAGTCGAACCACTCCGTGAAACACCGGGAAGCATGGCAAGCATCTGTGCAAAGCCAACCTTTACCGCGTCGAAAAGAGTTGCCTCGGCAGCAGTTTTTTTGTTCTTTCCGGAGGCAGCGGCGGCGGCACCAAAAAAGAGTAATGCCGAGGTGATAAGAAAACAAACACCCTCAATCAGTATGTCGGAATCTTCCGCAAAACCCTCAATCGTGTCTTTGAGCGGCAATGCAAAACCGAGCATCACAACCGTGATGATCAGCATGACTAGCATTCTGCGATAAGGCGACGCATTCTTGTAGGAAAATTTTCGCCCGAAAATATCACGCACAGATAAAAAAAACTCTTTTATCAACTCAATAATGTCACGATAAAACACGATGCACACCGCGAGTAATGTACCAAGATGCAAAACAAGAGTAAAGGAAAACGCCCCTTCACCATGATTGTTGGTGAAGTGTTGATAAAGAGACAGATGACCACTGCTCGATATCGGTAAAAACTCGGTCAACCCTTGAATTAGTCCTTGGAGTATTCCGTCAATAATTGTCAATATGCACCTCGGTTAATATACGCTTATTCATACATAGGTTATTATAACACAAAAAAAGATTTAATAAAAGACCTTTGTGCAATAATCTATGCAAGAAAAGGCTAACATATGTCAAATCTATGAATAAATTGTGTTTGAGTTTAAATTTTTTATCCTAAAGAGAAATTTTTTTGAAAAAAATACTTGACAAACTCCAAAAAAAACATTATAAATTTGTTAAAAGCCGATTGTATTGACGGAGGTTATTATGATTTTTGACAAAATTAAAGAAATTATCAGCGAAGAACTCGACATTGACATTGACAAGATAACAAAGGACTCGAGCCTCATCGAAGATTTCGATGCAGATTCTCTCGATGTCGTTGATATTGTCATGAGTATCGAGGACGAATTCGGGGTGGAAATCCCGGACGATGCGGCAGAACAATTCAAAACTGTTGGTGATGTGGCAAAATTTGTAGAGGAAAACCTTGCCTAATCGCACCAAAGTGCCAAATCTGACCACAAATTGAATTTTCGACTTGACAGAAAACATATTATTGGTTATTATTATGTTAAGACCAGATTAAATGGAGTGATTGTATGATTATAAAAGAAGTAACCGTAGAGAATCAGGTAGGATTGCATGCACGCCCCGCAACCTTCTTCATTCAAAAAGCGAATGAGTTCAGGTCCTCTATTTGGGTCGAAAAGGAAGAGCGTCGTGTTAATGCCAAAAGTTTGCTCGGCGTTTTGTCGCTCGGTATCGTTGGTGGCACAACAATTCGTGTCATTGCGGACGGTCAAGATGAGGCAGAGGCTGTTGAAGGTCTTGTGAAACTCGTGAATTCCGGTTTTTCGGACTAAGGTACATTAACTGCTTTTGTGACTAAAACTCAACTGTTAAATAAAGCAAAATCACTCCCTCTTTTACCCGGCGTGTATATCATGAAGGGTAAGGGAGGGTGTGTTATCTATGTCGGAAAGGCAAAACAACTCCAAAAACGTGTCTCACAATATTTTGGTGAAAGTGCAAAGGAACCGAAGGTCGCCCGTATGGTCGCCTCAGTCGAAGAATTCGATACAATCGTTACCAACAGTGAGTTTGAAGCACTGGTGCTGGAGTGCAGTCAGATAAAATTACATAGCCCTAAATATAATATTCTACTCAAAGACGACAAGGGGTACAGTTATATAAAAATCACCGATGAAGAGTACCCACGTATCAAAGCGGTGCTCCAAAAAGAGAACGACTCCGCTCGGTATATCGGACCATTCACCGGATCTTTTGCCGTCAAAGAGATGACGGAAACCGCAAACACAGCATTTCGCTTGCCCATCTGTAACCGAGTATTCCCCCGCGATTTCGGAAAGTCCCGTGCTTGTCTCAATCAACATATCGGACGCTGTATCGGACTTTGCACCGGAAAAGTATCGAAACAAAAATATCTTGAGCTAGTCGACGGTGCGGTGACACTCATTACCAAGGGACAAAAAGAGATTATATCCATTCTGGAGCAACGAATGTTGGAAGAGGCAGAGGCGCTTCGCTTTGAAAACGCCGCCCTGCTCCGTAATCAGATTGATGCGATCAAGCGGCTGAATAAAGGCCAACGGGTCAGTCTTTCCGGTAAAAAGGAACAGGACGTGATCTCCTGCGTTTTTTATGGCAATCGTGCCGCCGTGGCGGTTTTGCGCTTTCGTGGCGGCCGACTATACGACAAAAAAGAGTTTGTGTTTGAAAATCCCGAAAAGGAAAGTCTGCGTGAGGACTTTTTGTTGCAGTATTACAGCAGCGAGTTGTTGATTCCAAAGCGTATCATCATCGACGAAGGCTTCGATGGAGTAGAACTGTTGGAGCAGCTCTTCAGCGAAAAACGTGGCAGTGCTGTCGGCATCACCGTTCCTCAAAAAGGTGATATGAAGTCACTTGTCGAAATGGCGCGCGTGAACGCTTCCGAGCGGTTAATGCGTGATGCCGGACGTACCGGTCGGCAGGAGCGACTACTGGACAATGTCGCAAAACTGCTCTCTCTTCCCTCTCCGCCACAGCGTATCGAGGCTTTTGATATCAGCAACTGGGGCGAGGGCAGTTCGGTTGCCGGAATGGTTGTCTTCGCAAACGCAAAACCTCACAAGGCAGGATATCGCCGCTTTGCAATGAAAACGGTTGCCGGCACCGACGACTACGCCTCTATCAACGAGGTAATGACACGTCGCATCGACAACTACAATCGCAAGACGGATGAAGAATTTTCACAGCTTCCCGACCTTGTCCTACTAGACGGTGGAGCTGGACAACTCTCGGCGGCACGAAAAGCAGCAATCGGCACCGACTTTGAACATCTGCCTTTTTTCGGAATGGTAAAGGACAACCGTCACCGCACAAGGGGGCTCATCTGTGAAGCGGGAGAAATAACTCTCTCTCCTCACAAGGAAATCTTCACCTTTATCACCCAGATACAGGACGAGACCCACCGCTTTGCACTTGCATACGAAAAAAAGCGAGCCAAAACAAAGACCTATGCCAGCAACCTTGTCGGCATCGAGGGTGTCGGTCCTGCAACGCAAAAAAAATTATTTGCCACATTCAAAACTATATCCAGAATCAAAAAAGCCGACACCGAACAGCTGATAGCGGCAGGAATAAACAAAAAAACCGCCGAAAGTATTGTCAAACACTTTTCGGCGGATAAAAAAGAACAGTAGCCAACCACAGCAAGGTCGCATAGTATGTCGTATGCAGACTCAAAAGCTCCGGCACAGACATTTGACCACTGCTGTAAAGAGATTTTATCCCCTTACGGATGGGTTTTGAGTCACTTCACCTGCAAAGTGACTCGCAGTTGTTTGACGTTCTGTGCGGACAAAGAGCCTGTGTCCGATTCATCGGGTGATGATCTGTGTCAGACAGGTCGTGCCGTCAGCGCGACCCAGCCGTTTTTACGGTCGATGCCCACCACCCGAAAGCCGCAATCGGTCAGGGCGGTGGCGACCTCGTCGGCTCGTTCCTCGATTATGCCGCTGGATATAAACACCCCTTGCGAAGAAAGCAAAGGCAGAATTTGCGGAGCAAGTGCAATTATTGCAGTTGCGACTATGTTGGCGCACACGACCTCAAAATCGCCCTCGACCGACTCGGCAAGGTTTCCGCTTTTTATATCGATTTCCACATCATTCAAACGTGCATTTTCTCGTGCTACTCCGACAGCTACCGGATCAATATCGACGGCAACGACTTCGAGTGCACCAAGTTTCGATGCGGCAATAGCAAGAATGCCGCTTCCACATCCAACATCCAATACCTTATCCCCCGTTTTGACCTCCTTTGCCAAGAGTTCAAGGCAGAGCGAGGTCGTCTCGTGACCACCATGTCCAAACGCCATGCCGGGGTCAAGCAAAATTTTTATCCGATCGGTCTCGATATCTTCCCACTGCGGCACCACTGCGAAAGGTCCTATAAACAGCGGATGATAATGTTTTCGCCAACTGTTGGCAAAGTCTTCTTCCTTCACGGTATCGGTGACCAGTTCATATGCAATCCCCGCCTCGTCAAGATGAAGTCGAAAATTCTCTGCTGAGCTATTCTCTTCGCCTGTGAGCGGCGTGTAGATGTGTATTACTACATTATCCCGGTCACGATCCAAAAGTTCCTGTTCGATCAGGTCGCAATGTGCAATAATCGGCACCTGTTCTTCTATGTCGGAGTAATCCTCAATATATATGCCTCCGGTATAAAGTATTGCAATCCCCTCGGCACGCTCGGCATCGGCAGAGGATATCCTGAAAATGTATTCTTTATATTCCATAATGTCGCCCGTTTCATCGGTTTATTCGTCTTTACAGTATAGCACATTTCTTTTCAAGATGCTATACCGTGAACATATTTTGCTAAAGGAATTCTCTCTATGATCTATCTCGATAACGCCGCCACCACCAAGGTATCGCCCGACATTGCCGCACTAACCTCAAACATTCTGTGTGAGCATTTTGCCAACCCCTCTGCCGTCTATCTTGCCGGCATGAAAAGCGAGGAGATCATTGACGATGCCCGTCGAAAGGTTGCTTCCTGTCTTTCGGTGCGCCCTAGCAGTATAAGTTTCACCTCCGGCGGCACCGAGGCAAACCATATCGGGCTTTGCGGACTTTATTATGCCAGGCGTGGTTGGAGCGAAAACATTGTCATGAGTGGATATGAACATCCCTCTGTGCGCCTAACGTTAGAGCGACTTGCGACACTTCATCGACTGGAACTTCGAAAAGTGATGCCAAAATCAGACGGCACACTCGATGCCAATGAACTGCTCTCAATGATAGATAACAAGACTGCAATTGTCAGCGTCATGCAGGTCAACAACGAGACCGGTGCGCTATTTGATATCTCAAAAATATCAAACAATATCCGACAAAAGAATTCCAGAACCGCGATATTCGTAGATGGAGTTCAAGGATATCTCAAATTCACCTCCCCTGTAGAACTCGGCGGTATCGACGGTTATTCGGCGTCGGGGCACAAACTTGGCGCTCCAAAAGGTGTCGGTATGCTCTATCTGCGAGAGGGTGTTAACTACGAGCCGGTGATGGTGGGCGGTGGACAGGAAAACGGCATTCGGTCCGGCACCGAAAACACTGCATTTATTGCCGCATTCGGCGAACACAGCGCCCAATTGAAACCGTCACTTACACAGCGCTTGGCACAGGTCACGGAGCTCAGAAAAACACTCCTTGATGAACTGGAAGGGGTCGGATATACGATAAACAGTCCAAATAACTCCTCTCCCTACATACTCAATCTTTCATTCGAGGGAACAAAAAGCGCCGTGCTTCAACGAGCACTTGACGAAATGGGTCTGATGGTTTCGTCCGGCGCGTCTTGCTCCAAAGGTGGCAACAGCAAAACACTTACCGCCATGTCACTTTCAAACGATCGCATCGAGGCGGCACTGCGCATCAGTTTCTCGCCTGAAAACACTGCCGCAGAATGCAAAAAAGCCGCCGAATTTATCGGCAGCGCCGTGAACCGAATCAGGGGCGTAGTATGTGCGTCGACATAAAAATGCCGACGCACAAACTTTAACATATCATTATTCTTATATAATCAAGCAACGCTTGATTTTGAAAAACATATTGTTTTTCAAGTTGAACTACTATAACGCTAATCTAGCCTATCAATATTTCATACTGTTTGTCGGCCAAAAGCAATTCCTTGAACTCATCTTCACTAATTGATTTAGAAAAATAGTAGCCTTGTGCATAGTCGCAGGCTATATTTTTGAGCCAAAACGCCTGCGATGCGGTTTCCACACCCTCGGCAACCACCTGCATATCAAGATGTTTAGCCATGTTTACTATATCCACTACGACGGTAGTGCTCTTTGCACCCTGATCGCGTATGTCAAAAAATGCCTTATCGAGTTTGAGCACGTCCGCCTCGATGGAGCTGAGCCTATTCAGCGACGATACGCCTGCGCCGAAGTCATCGATAGAGATTAAAAAGCCAATTTTCTTCAATTGCTTAATGCGTTGCAAAAATGTTTTAGGATCTTCTTCTACCGCGCTTTCGGTCAATTCCATCTCGATAGAATCTGGATGGATCTCATAGGTCGATATTATATCTGACACCCTGCTGATTACACTTCCGGATAGTATGGTATGCGCCGACAAGTTTACCGAAATGCGTGGCAATTTAATCTTTTTGTGGGTTGCCTTGATAAACTTACAAACTTCTTCCAGTACAAAAAGGTCGATAGTCTCAATAAATCCGTTTTTCTCAAAGACCGGAATGAATTCATCGGGGTAAATCTTTTCACCGAGTGTTGGGTTCCAGCGAACCAACGCTTCTGCACCACCGATCTTCAGCGTGTTGAACTTGATTTTAGGTTGATATTCGACATAAAACTCTCCATCTTTGAGCGCCTGTTCCATTCGGAAAGTAATATTGATCCTATCACTGTACAGCTTGCGCAGCTTTTCATCAAATGTAATAAATGTGGTTTTGTGAGATCGTTTGCCTCTTGCCTTTGCGGTCTCCGCCATTCCCACAATCGCAGTTGCATCCTCTTTGCAATCTTCGATTATCACATTGCCGAACGACATGGATATATTGTATTTTTCACTCAAAACGTCTCGAACGCTTGGCAAAATCACAGTATCATATATGTGTTTCATTGTGCCGCCGTCGCCCACTTTTCGCATAATCAAAAATTGATCTGCCACCTTTCGACTAATAATAGCCGAAGTATTTTCAAAGGCTTTACGCAAACTCTCGGCAATTGCTAGGATAACCTCGTTGCCCCTCTCGGCACTGAAGTGAGTGTTGATTGTCCTGAACATATCGACATCAAATGCTATAACCTCATATTCTTTTGGATTTGCACTCACAAGAATTTCCTGCAGAGTTTCACGAAATCTTTGGGTAATGATGAAACCTGTCATCGAGTCGGTTTCATGTGCAATCTTTAGCTGAATTTTATTTTTCTTTTCCTTTTCATACGCATAGGTAACAAATGCCGCAAGTGCAACAAAAGCAAGCATCACAAAATAGTACCAATATTTAAACAGCAAATCAAGAATACTTTCTTCGGGATAGTACTCACTTGAATTCGTTAGTATCAATTCGGTGTAATCCCGCTGAGTTAATCGGTCAAGCATGATATTGAATATCGGAAGATAGTCGTCAGAAATATCTTTCGAAATGAAAAATTTCATCGCATTTTCAATATCGGAGTTTACTGCTATTCTGTCTGTGCCATCGAGATATTGTTCAACATACGGCAGTGCGCTCTCGGTGTGTATGAACATATCCAGTTCGCCGTCGGCAAAATCATCCATAATGGCGTGCCAGTCGTGATAGACGATAAATTCACTGTCCGGATGTTCTTGCAGGTAAAAGTCAAAGTTGATAAACTGATATGATAGAGTTCCAATTTTCGGTGCCCTTGCCAACATTTCACTGAATGACGATATGTTTGCAAAATCAGTTTGACGTACCTGCGCATACATCGGAATTGTGTAGTAGCTATCAGTCGCATCATAGTGCGCTGTGTCGTGCTCTCCATCACCATATATTGTGAGCAGCACATCAAAATCTTCATGCAGTTTTGGATCTTCACTTAAACTGTATGGGTGATAGTTAACCTCAAAACCATATCGCTCTGCAAATATGTTCATGGTGTCAACCATTGCCCCCGCAGGTTCACCCTGATCATTTATATAGGATAATGGTTGATAGTGTGATATGTATCCGACCTCGAGCGGACGCTGCCTGAGCACTTCCACCTCTCTTGCGGTCAAAGACCGGTGATTGATCTCAATGTTATGCGAAAGGTACTCCTGCTCTAGTTCCATGAAGAAATTGCCTTCGGTATTAATCACTTGATTGAACACTGTGTCAATTTGATCGATCAAATACTCTTCGCCAATTCTGCCCATAACATACATGTTGAACACTCCGAGGTTCAGCACGTTGTTATATTGAGCGGTGTTGCGATCTTCGGTGTAGGTGATATAAAAATCCGCCTCCATCTCGGTGTAATTATGGACTTCGCCATAAATATAAGTCACCGAAATATTATTGCGCCTACAATAGTTGTCGAGAAACTGTTGTGCATAGTTGTCATCATATGTTGCAACAGTTTTCCCGTCAATACTCTCGGGAGTATTGTACCGAATTGAAAAGTCGGGAGTGGTGAGTGCTGCATAAGTCTTTGAATGCGGATATTCCGCGAACACAACATCGTCTCTTCGATCGTCGGTGCGAATAGCATAACCCGCAACGTCCACAGTCCCGTTAATCAACGCTTCGGTCAAACTGCCTTCGATCGGAACATATTCAAAAGATAAATCGCTGATCTCTTCAATTTTTTCAAACACTTCATAGCCATAGCCGGGTGAATTCAAGTCGTCAATGTCGTCTATGAAATCATTAAAACTGACAAAATACCCCACCTTGATTGGGTCTTCCTCTTCTGCAACGGCCGAAACCGGCAAAAAGACAATTGCCAATATACACACCAGCAGTAGCGTGATAATAGCCTTTCTTCCTCCCATGTCTTCGCTCCCCTCAATAATTTGTTTGACAATACAATCGTATAAATTGGCGAATTTAACATATTATCGCTCAATAATATGATAACAGTTTATACAACATGACAAACAAACTCTATCAAATAATTAATGATAAGTCAATAGAAAAATTTAAGAAGTTGTCAAATTGCTACATATTCCCCGATTTAAACAAAAAAAAATTCGTCGTTGTGTTTACAATGACGAATTTTCGCTGTTGAACTTGTGTCGATTTATTTGTTTTGACTAACTTATTGTATAGAAGCTATAATATCATGTTCCAACTTTACAAAAATACTTGTCAATCATTTTGATCGGATGGTACGACTGTTTCGAGGTGCGAAGACCCGGATCGTCGGAATCGTCTTCACGATTTATAAATTCAACCTCGCCGACTGCAAATCTTCTTGCAAATTCACGCACAATAAAAGGATAGCTACCGTGGTAATTCATGTCCGCTTTTTCTATGTGCACAAATAGTGTGTCACGCACCACTTCGCCGACCGCAAAACTGACAATTTTGTCCTCGACGGTCACAAAAATCCCGTCCATATCAAGCGCAACAAAATTGTCAAGCACAAGGCGAGCCGCCTCGTTCTCGGTGAAAAATGATTTAGGTTTATCCCGTGTCTCGTTCTCGACAAAGTTTTTCAAAAACTCAATAGCCCTCGAGATGTTATGCTCATCGATAACATGAACTTCATGTTCGGGGTTTTCTTTTATAAAACGGTTTATATGATTGCGCTGTCCGCCATATTTGCGTCCTGCAAGCTGCTTGATGTCCTCTGCGTTATATACATAATCGCTCCACTTGCGCCTGAAGTTCATTTCAGCATGAGGAAACAATTCCCTCATCTCCTCGGCATGACTCGGGGGTATGCAGATAAAGGTGACTTCACAGCAGCTACCGTGCATATTCTCACAAAACACCTTCATAGCCTCTCGAATCGGTCTTCCGATCGGAAGTAGATATTCATATCCGGTTTCGTGCCGTACCCGCAAAAAGGCGCAACCATCCTGAAAAGCTATCTCAGAATTAAGTGTACCTTGCCACATAAAAAGCGATGCCACAGAGTATTCACAGGCACCATAGGGGGTTATATCAAGATATTGTTTCAGTCGGGCGGCACTCTCGACATCTATTGGTGAAAACGAAAGCATAAAACCTCTTTTTTATCATAAAACAACACCACACAGCAAACCGCTGTATGGTGTTGCCTTTTGCAATTATACACTTTAGATGACCATTTGTCAAACCTAATGATCTTGTTATTGTACGGCAAGCAGATGCTTTTTGTGTAAACGCATCTTATCGGAAAGCATTGCTATAAACTCCGAGTTCGTGGGCTTGCCGCGCAAATTGTGTATCGTATATCCAAAATAGCTGTTCAACAGCTCAACATCACCTCTATCCCAGGCTATCTCGATTGCATGGCGTATCGCACGTTCGACCCGTGAAGCAGTCGTGTTGTTTTTCTTACCTATAGATGGATAAAGCTGTTTTGTCACACACCCAATCAATTCCTGATCATCCGTCACCATCATGATTGCATCACGCAAAAATTGATAGCCGCGAATATGCGCCGGAACACCGATTTGATGAAGCATATCGGTCACCATCTGCTCATCGTTGACGGCATTGCGACTCTCACTCACTCTCGAGGTGCGATAACGAATCGGACTTTTTACACGTTCTGTCAATACATCTATACCAAAAGGTTTCAGAAAATAATACGCAAATCCTGCATTCATAATCTCCCTTTCGGCACTGTCGTTTACGAAACTTCCGGTGACATAAAACGTAACAGGGCGGCTCTGCGTTGCCTCATAACGTTGTTTGACTGCGATAGCGTCAAGTTCGATCATGAAAGCATCGATTACTGCAACATCATACTTACCGCTCTGCAACTTTTCCAGTACTGTCTTGCCGTTTTTTTCGCAGATGCTAAGCTCAATACCTTCTCTGCGCATCAACTCCTCTTCAGCCAATGTAATTTCTTTTCCCGGGTCGGTCATCAACATTCTTGTCTTCTGTTCCATTTTACAATTCTCCACAATATTTTCTGTTTTCAGCTATGCCGTATACAATATGTAGTTAGCTGTTACCGATATATTACCATATATTTCCAGTTAATGCAATAGCAAATGTAAAAATTTTCCAATTTATTTTGAATTTTTTTAGAAATTAAAATCAGCGCCCATCACATACTGTCGTACGATGGGCGCTGATGGATTATTTTGCAGAAATCAGTCGGCTATTTTACTTCGTTTTCAAGATTATTGCCCTGTTCAAAGTCACAAGCATTTTGAAGCGTGACCCTAGCAATAGTACTGAGCGCATTGTCGGTCAAAAAACCTTGATGTGATGTTAAGATTACATTTGGGAAGGACAGAAGGCGCGCCACTGTCGTGGTGAGCAGAATGTCATTGGAATAGTCGTCAAATACGACTTCGCTCTCTTCTTCATATACATCCAGCGCGACCGCATGAAACTTCTGCGCTTTTATTCCGTCTATCAAATCGTTGGTGTTAACCAGTCCGCCACGCGAGGTGTTCACCAAAATAACGTTGTCCTTCATCTTGGCTATAGATTGTTTGTTTATCAAATATTTTGTGCTTTCAAACAATGGGCAATGCAGTGATATCAGATCTGATTTTTCTAGCAATGTGTCAAAATCAACATATTGAGCATCAATATTCTTGTTCGGATAGGGATCATACGCAACTACGTTCATTCCAAACCCTTTACAAATATTTATCATCGCAATTCCAATTTTTCCGGTTCCCACAACACCAGCGGTTTTGCCGTAAAAATTGAGTCCGACAAGTCCCTGTAGACTAAAATCGTTCTCTCTGGCGCGGTTATAAGCCTTGTGTATGCGGCGATTTGCCGCCATTGCAAGTGCCATCGCATGTTCTGCAACCGCCTCGGGCGAATAGTCCGGTACACGCAACACCTTTATACCGCAGCTCTTTGCCGCATCAAGATCAACGTTGTTGTATCCGGCACAGCGCATCAACAGCAGTTTCACTTCGTTTTCACTAAGCGCCTCAAGAACATCTTTCGAAATATCGGCATTGACAAATGCACAAGCGGCATTATATCCCCTTGCCAGCTGTGCGGTTTCAGGCGTGAGTTTGCTTTGTAAAAACTTAATCTTTTGTCCGTACTCCTCTGAATACATTCCAAAATATTGCTCGTCATACGGCTTTGTGTCAAAAAAAGCTATCTTCATTTTTATGCCCATTCCTTTCTTGTTTTTTTGTTTTCGTCATATGATGCTGAATTTGCCTGTTTTCTTTCATGATAGAACTCTATGTTATTCCATTAGTTTGACTGTTTTTATAATCCGTTATTCCATTATTCTCATGACAACACTGTGTAATAAAACAATGCTGCCGCAAATGGTCTGAATCCATATGCAACAGCAT
This sequence comes from uncultured Oscillospiraceae bacterium, assembly GCA_964370605.1. GTDB lineage: Bacteria > Bacillota > Clostridia > Oscillospirales > Ruminococcaceae > CAYJBH01. The sequence continues at coordinate 26,916 of CAYJJX010000019.1, forward strand.
TGTATGTTATTTGTACCCGTTTGGGTTTTGACTTTGCCATCTCCAGCTGTCTGCACACATCTCGTCTATTCCAAATTGTGCTTGCCATCCGAGTTCTTCGCTTGCTTTTTTTGTATCCGCATAGCAAGCCGCAATATCACCGGGCCTGCGGGGCATAATTTTATAAGGAATTTCCTTGCCGCTCGCTTTTTCATATGCCTTAACGACGTCAATTACTGAGTATCCGTTTCCTGTTCCAAGGTTGCATACAAATATTCCCAGTGTTTTTCCAAGTTTTTCCAGTGCTGCCACATGTCCTTTTGCAAGATCGACAACATGGATATAATCTCGCACTCCGGTGCCGTCCGGCGTATCATAATCGTCGCCAAAAACCGAGAGTTGCTCCAGTTTCCCGACCGCTACCTGTGCGATATAAGGAACAAGGTTGTTCGGAATACCTGCCGGATCTTCACCAATTTTGCCGCTCTTGTGCGCTCCTATCGGATTAAAATATCTGAGCAGTGCCACACGAAGTTCTTTATCGGCAACGGCGGCATCACTCAAAATATGTTCTATCATCAGTTTTGTCTGCCCATATGGATTTGTTGCAGAAAGTGGAAAATCTTCCGTAATGGGAACTGTTGCTGGGTTTCCGTATACCGTTGCAGAGGAGGAAAACACAATTTTTTTGACATTGTGACGGCGCATGACATCAAGCAAATTTAGTGTGGACACAAGGTTGTTCGTATAGTATTCGATGGGCTTTGCCACGCTTTCACCCACCGCCTTGAGGGCGGCAAAGTGTATGACCGAATCGATCTCGGGATATTTTTCAAACAGTTTTTCCACTGCGGTTAAATCGCAAAGGTCGCAGTTTTCAAACGGAAAGTCGGAGTTTGTTAACTCTCGCACCCTCTTGACAGCCTCTTCACAGGAGTTGTATAGATTGTCCGCCATGATAATATCATGTCCCGAGGCAATGAGTTCTACCACTGTATGACTTCCGATATATCCGGCTCCACCGGCAACTAAAACCGCCATTGAAGTTTCCTTTCACTTTAACCTTTTCGTGCCTCAATGATATCACACAGTTCTGTTAAAGTCAAGAAAATCACCTCTACCCGTATATCTTGTCTATCTCTTCACGGGCAATGACTACCCAGTCATTCAGTCTCTTTGGTATTCTCTTCACGGTGTGTACGTCTTTCAGAATAATCTCGACATTACAGCCATGCTCTTTGGTGAGGGTAAGCGTCTTTCGTATTTCGTCACGAATGAGTTGTGCATCCCATACTTCCATGCTGACATTAGACGGATTCACCTTTCGGCTATATAAATAATCGCCCTTAATGCCGCTGCTCATTACCTCTTCATCCGCCCAAGGTGAAACAGATACGGTGCGAAGATTTTCAATCTGTTTTATCAGATGCCAACGATTATTGACCGGTTCGCAACAACCATAACAGGAAAGACCGAACAGTTCGGCGATCGGCTTTTGATAATCAAACACAAATTCTTTAAACATGTCGGGTGATACGCAAACGGTCTCTTGTGATTCCACCAATCCCCACATATCCTTCAGTGTTCCGGGCGTTCCCGATTTATGATCCTTGCCAAGCTCGTCACAGTAGCCGATGCCGCCCGAGCTAACATAGTGATCTTTATTATTGGGGCGAAGCAGGCCGTTTTGTTCGTGCCATTTATACATGTGTATTTTCTTGTCACGCAAAAACTCGATCAAACGATGAAGGTTTTCCGGTTCGTCATACATGGCAAACATAAAGTTTTCCAGTCCAAGAAGCCGAACTGCTTCACTACTCAGCTGATCGCTCCACCAATAAGAACCGCTGTATTCGAGATTTATCACTCCATCAAATACCGTATGCAAAAACTCTGACTGTTCGTCGGTCGCATCTTGATCTATGCTGTACTGCGGAAGATGCAGCCGCTTTAAGTCCTCTTCAAGGTCGGTTATTGCGGCATCATAATGGACACTGCTTATCCCGTCTTTTCCTGCCTCGGTCGTCGTTTTTTGCATCTCGATGCCAAAACCGGTGTCTTTGATGATTTTGTTATAGAATATGTGCGGCTCTATGACATAATCATCCAGAATCTCTTGTGCATAAAAAATCTTGTCCCTTAGCAGTCGCTCATACTTTCTCGACATTTCACTCTCGCACAGCAGACTGCTAAGCGGGGTGGTCTCGTCTAAGACTCCGGAAGTTTCGACATATAACATCGGCCGTTCCATTTTTAGTGAATGAAGTTTTCTCCAAAGTCTGCGCCGCTCCTCCATGACCGGCGCGGCGGCATGTTTCACCACCCTGTCGGCCAGTTGTCGCAATATCTCTATATCCTTTTGGGGTATATTCATTATCTCTCCTCTTTACTTCTGCTGAACGACGTAATAGTCGGTAGCAATGCCGCATTATTATTGTAATTCGCTCACAACACCTATCTTTTATCGCTATGTCAGCGATAAATCTTTGCGTATCGCTCACATTTTTCAAGTGCTTCATCCAACGTTTCAACATTCTCTCGCATCATGACCCGACTGCCGACCGGAAAGGATTCAATCGGAGCCACTCCGACATATCTCGGTATTCCGTCGATGTAATCGCCGTGACATTGAACGCAGACGTCTTTAAATATCTCATATGCCTTGTTTATATTTTTTTCGGGTCGATAAAGGTTAATTAGCTTCAGCCCCTCTATCTTGCTGAAATTCTCAAACTGATGATCCGACACCGCACAACAATGTATACCGATTCCGCCATATCTCCTCGAAAGACGGTTGAGCTCTTCGGCAAAAAACTCTTCAAACATGTCGGGACCGATGATCCCCACCTCGTCCACCGACATAGATACACCTCCATCCAAAAGATATGAGGGGTAATGCGCAATGTGCATCTTGCCGTATCGGCGAAACCATTCATCCAAAAACTCTGTTATCAGAGAATACGCCTTGTCTGCGAGCTCGTGAACAACCTCCGGATCTTCTATCATGGAAATGAGTAGAGAACTTTTGTCCCATATCTGTGCGACAACATCCATCGGACTTTGCAGATCGACAATAGACAAAAGCGCGTCTTTGCCACCGAAGGCATAGAGCTTGTCCGCCATATCAAACAGCTTCATCAGCGGAGTGTCTTCCAGTTTTGGCCGTGCAATCTTCGCTGCCTCACTCGGGTCGTTTATAAAATGTATTGCGCAGGGATTGTTGTTTTCCGGATAAAACACCTTGCAGCCAAGGCTCTCGGCAAATATTTCGGTGCCGGTTACCGCACTGAGCCGCGGGATGTAATCGTCGTCCAGTCGGCGTGACACCTCCATCTCAAACTCGTACGCTCGCTTTGAATATTCCACACGAGCGTCGGCATTTTCAATCCTTAAGTACGGTTGCACCAAATCTTGCGGTTTGCTCAGCAAGAACTGAAACAAAAACCTCTTGCCGGGGTCGGTGTTTTCAAAAACCTGCTTTGCACGCTCTATCTTTTTTTCTACATGCGATTCCATGGTCATTACCTCTAACGTTAAATGTTACTATCTCTTTTTTCTTCCCAGAACTCACAAAACTTCGTCCACTCGGCAGGCGTAAGTCTATGATCACCTTCCCGCAGATGGTATCCGATAAGCCCCTCATGATTCCATCCTTTCGGTGACGGCATCTCATCAATGCAAAGGCCTTTAAGTCCGAGTGCCTCATACGCCTTCGAGCCGTGCCATGCACCAAGGAACTCTGCCATGGGATCTGCCCACTCGTCTTCACTGGCGCTGACAATATAGAGAAGTCTCGGGGCAACACAGGCGACAAGCATGTGCTGGTCTACCGGCAGTTCATCCTCTTTTTTGTTGTACTTTTTATAGTTGTCGCAGAACCAGTACGGTACCATGCTGTTTATTATGTGGATAGTCTCGCCAACCTTGCCTCGTGCAACAGCCGAGCCGGTACTGCCGGAATTGTTGCAAAGACAGCAACTGACTCTCTTGTCGTTGGCGGCGGTCAAGAGTGAAGTCTTGCCGCCACGGGAATGGCCGGTGATCGCAATGTGTTTGTTGTCAATTCCCGGATGCTCAAACAGACAATCCACAATACGCATCGCACCGAATGACCATGCGGCAATGGTCGCCCAGCTGTCCGCCTTGCGTTCATCGCCATCAAAGATTTTCATTATACCTTGTTTCAGATCGGTCGGATAGTCCGGATCGACATCTTCGGTATGAAATGCGGCTGTCGCATATCCGCGTTGCAACAACATGTTGACCGGCCAGATATCATCTTCACGACTGTTTGCAAGATCTTGCGATTTTGGCGCACTTAAACTTTTTGTACCTGCCTCTTTTGCCTTTCGATCATTTTCTTTCTTGGCGGCCTCGAAAATATCCCTCACGTCCTGAGGCGCTTCGGCAGGTAGTTCATAAACTTTTGGCACCCTTGCATGGATTCCTACATAAAGTATAAGCGGAGCTTTTTGCACTTTGTTTGGGAGATAGAGATAAAATGGAATGCTATGCGATCCGTGCTCGGCGGTGATGGTAACCCGCCACTCTTCTTTGGTGCAAAGTTCGTCCGGTTTTTCCCTTTTTACCAGTTGAAAGTCGGTGGTATACTCTGAGGTTGGGTATCTTCCATACACCTCGCTCGCGAACAGTTCCCGTACCTCATTGGCTCTTGCTTCGTCCCAAGTGTTTTCGGATGATAAAAGTTTGGGTAGATTTACTTCTCTCATTTTTATGACCATTCCTTCCTTGATTGTTTTATTTAAGGGTATTATTATCTGATCGATCAAAATTGACAAATCGATCATTTTGCTATAAAATAAATATGTATGCACTTTTGAAAGGGCTGGAGATTTGCAAAAGAATTTGGGATATCGCTATTTTCGTCACATCATGCTGGTGTTGACGATACTTACACTTGTGCTGTATATACCGTATGCAATACTTTTATATAACACCTCAGAAAAGAGCATATTCAACAACATACAAGATTCCAATCAAAATTTATTCGGTCAACTTGAAAAAAACTATGATTATTATTCTGACACTATAAAGCAAATCTCATCCGGAATGTTTTGGCAGCCTGATGTTCAGACACTGCTCTACTCCCCAACAGCGAGTGTCACAGACTATCAGTCGGTCGCCACAAATATAGTCTTACCTATAATATACAGTAATCCCAATATACACTCGGTCAGTATATACAATGCCGCGAAAAATGAAATATTCACCTTTAACTCTTCACTTGATTTCAACGTCGACAAATTCATGGAAGATATCAGCAACACCCCTGATATAAGTGTACTTGAGCCGGTGGTCAATAAATTAGAATACAACGTAAAAGGTACATTACTGGAGGAAAACATTGTATCGTATTTTATGTTTCAGTTTTCAGGGCCCTCTGATGACAGTTTTCTTGTCATGAACCTGTATGCCGACTCATTGTTAAGCTCGGTTGGTGCACAAGACGGATCGACCACCGATCTTTCAACATTTCTCGTCGGAAACAACCAAATCATCGCCGCCGAGGTTGTGTCACCGGAAAAAGCGCAGGCACATGAACAACTTCTTAACAGCTTTCTTGACAAAATGGACGGGCTCAACACCTCGGGCTACTATGTTGACGAGATTGACAAAGTCCAATACATCATGTCTTATGCCAAGCTGGGCAATAGTGCCAACTCCTTTGTCATTATCCAAAATTATGATGATGTTTTTGCCGAGATAAGCGCTTTGAGCAAAAGCTTTGTGATTATCTTCATTATTATGTCTGCACTTGCCGTGGTGCTCGTGATAGTTATTGCAAGGTATCTGTACCGACCTATCGCCAAAACATATGCCTTTTTCACAAAACAAGCTGACAAATACAATATCTCCAGTAGCAACAAGGCAAATGAACTTGAGGTCATTACCGACATTTTCAACATGGCTTCACAGGAACTGCAAAACGTCTCCTCTAAGGCAAGTATACTTCGCCCTCATGCCGTGGAGCACAATCTGCAAAGACTGTTGCTGAATAGCGACGCAAAGTCAATTGAACACTTCAAAAAAACTCTTCCATTATACTGGATATCAAATAACGATAACTATTTTAAGGTTTTGCTCATACGCCCCGTCGCAATCGACAGAACCATCGCGATTTCAGAGGTGGACGACCTGCTAATGTATGCTGTCTCTAATTTATCGGAAGAACTTTTGTCCGACGAGTTTCATACCGCATCGTTCCGACAGTCTCCCGATGTTCTTGTAATAGTGATTAGCGGTAAAGATGAAGGAGGCGAAATTAATGAGCAACAACTTCTTGATATCTGTGATGAAGTGACCAAAACCATTCGCAAACACTTTAGATTTGCTACTACTATAGCCATCTCTGAAACTTGTGACGGAAGACTCGAACTCTCGGCAGCCTATGAAGAAGCTATGATCGCTCTTTCGTATGAGTATCTACTCGGTTTCACGGTCATAACGCCGGAACAATATGCTCTCAACGAAAACAACACTCTCAACTCTTACAATTCCGATCTGGATAAAAGACTTGCAATTGCCATAAAGCAACATAATCTTTCAGAAATTAAGGTAGTTGTCGCAGAAATCATGGCAAATATCTCGACATTCAACTGCAACAACGCTCTGGTTCATAGTTCTACACTTTTGATCAACCTGCACCGTAGTATCGTCCAACATTCACTCGAAGAATCTTCACAACACGATCTTGCTTTCAATAACGCATTCAAGCGTCTCGCAAATGAACGATATATCAAAGACGCATTCGCGGCAATTTACGATTATCTTGAACAATTTTATTCAGAAGAAGAGACGGTGACATCCTCCTCTGACGAAATGTTTGTCGGTATGGTAATGGAGTTCATACACCAAAATTATACCGATCCCAATCTTACCTCCTCTATGATTGCCGACAGCATGAGCATCAGCAGTAGATATCTTGCCAAAAAATTCAAATCGCTCACCGACACAACATTGACCGACTACATCGTCAGTTTTCGACTGAAACAGGCGGTAAATCTACTTGAAAATACAAATGAGTCGGTCAACGCGATTGCCGAAAAGGTCGGCATAGACAATGCAAGCTATTTTTACAAGCTGTTTAAAAAGGCTTACGGCTGTACCCCAAGAGAGTTTATCGACCGCCGCGACGCAAAATAGCTGTCGCATCATCCAAAATCATTGTCTAAAGATATAACGCCAAAATATTTTCTATTGGGGTGTCCACCTGCAACGAGTGGGTGGGCGCCATTATAAATCCGCCGCTTTTTCCAAGCAGATTCCCAAGCTCTGCCTTCTTTTGTCGTACCTCGCCCGGCGTCGCAAACGGCAAAAAGTTCTGAATATCGATTCCGCCGTGAAAGTTGAGTGAGTTGCCGTATTTGCTTTTGAGTATGTGCGGGTCCATGCCGGCAGAGCTTTGCACCGGATTCAGTATCGTCACCCCGACCTCTATCAAATCGGGCACAATGTCCATCACATTTCCACAGGAGTGGAAAAATATCTCGACATCAAAATTATTTTTTATCTCACGATAAAACTTCTGATACAAAGGCTTAAAATAACGGCAGAACATTTCTCTCGATATTAAAAGGCCTTTTTGTGTGCCATAATCTCCGCCACCGTGAAGTTCATGTATCTTGCCTTTTCCCGCTTCAAGGGTTTTGATTGCATGTTCAAGGCGGTACTCGTTATGTTTTTCTATCATGGCAACCGCCAACTCCTCATCGCTGGCAAGCGTCATCAAAAAGTCCTCATCACCAACCCACATGCAAAGATGCTGTAGCCCGGAGGGGTCGCCGTGTGCCGCGATCCAACGCGGCTCGACTTCGTTGATTGCATCTATATCCGATTCAATACTCGAAAAATCCCACCACTCCGGCTTTCCCGACCAGCCCCATCGACCTTCAAGATCACCTATCTCTTCCACGTCTGCCCATGGGTAGATGCTGAGTGCTTCCACAACACCGTTTGAAGTCTCAAACATTTTGGCTATCGGACCACCCGATATTACCTTTTCTATTGATCCGTCCGCAAAGGTTTTGAGAGGCGGTCCGATATATTTTGGCGAAACACAGCGTCTATCAATGTTTAGTTTGTCGTATGCCTGTGCTATCGTCTCAACCTCGAGGCGCTCCAACAACCTGTCCCAAACAACAGGCTCTGCCGCAATATCAACCGGCATACGGTCAGGCTCTCTTTTTTCCACTGCGGCTCTTACGCGTTCGTATGAATTCATGATCACTCCTGTCTTCCTATCAAACTGCTACACTCGGCGAGTATCAAAAGATTTGATACCTCTGCCCAGGTACTGCCATTGAACACGCCGCCCACGCAGCGGAAACTCTCCCAATCAGAGGTGTTGACACGCTCACAAATGTATCCCGGCAAAAGTTTTTCGGGCGGCACGGTCAAGGTGTCGTCGTTCAAAAGGCTGGCATCTTTCGGAACATCCCAGCTGTATACCGGTCGTGCATCGGTGGACATGAACTGACTGACTGTCACAGTGATATCTTTGTAAAGTTCATGATAAAGTGCATCTCCGGTATGTTTCCACAGACGATAAAGGCTGTCCCCCGACAAGGTGCATATTCCGGGTGCGGAGTGCTTATTCTGTACATTTGCAAAAATGGTGCCTATCGTCTTCATGTCAAGGCGATAGAATTCACTGTGAGGTGGGAAGTTATAGTTATATGACATTGTCCAGCTGGCGCACATGTGTGCAACATGCTTTGCCTTTTCCAGCCAGTGGGGTTCCTTTGTTGTCTCGTACAGTTCCACCAGTGATTCGAGTAGCCCTGCACAGCTTTCACTGTCCGGCCCTGCAAGTATTTCTCCCGGCCCTCCGGTTGTGTAACCGTTCGCGGCATCGCGGGTATAATACTGCTCGGTGACATCGACTGCAAGCTTCATGTATTTTTCATCACCGAACCAACCATGTGCTTTGCACATTGCGGCGCCAAGAACACCTGCCGAAGTGGAGTTTCCTACCATCAGCTCGCCGGTCTCCATGTGCACAAACTGTCCAATCTGACCATATTGCTCAAACAGCGAAACAAACTTGTCTGCAAGCTTCTTCGCTCCGCTTAGTACCTCTTGCGGTATCTCGACACCGCGCTCTTTGAATATTTCAAAATGTTTGATGGTGAAATAGAGGGCATCGGCGCTCTCTCTTGTCAGATGCCAGTGTTTGCTGTCGTCCTCTCTTTTTCGGAACACCTGATTGCCTTTAAAATCGGTCGAATCCACCAATATACCGCATGGTTTTTGGGTGCGATACATGTGCTCGAGTGTCATCATGGCACGCTTTTCTTCCAGCTTGCCACCGAGTTTCAGCATCGCATAAGAAGAGATAGAACCGCCGCACCAGCCGGGTTGCCAAGCATATTTGACACCGTCCGCCTTGGAGGTGTGACCGTAAAATCCGCCATCGTAATACCAGTTGAGATAGTTGAATTTATCCCGTTGCAGTTCCCACTGCTCTTCGTCGCTCAACACGCTCGGAAGTTCGCTGTCCATTCCCATGCACTTTCTGTTTTCAAAAAACACACGGAAAAATTGTTCCATACTGTCACAGTCGAACTCAAAGACCTTGTACTCAATCTCGAAACTCTCGCCGATCGAAAAGTCTCTTCCCTTGTCGGTGCTGTCCACCATGAACGGCCAACGGTAGGCTTTATCTTCACGGAAAAACGGCCAACGGAGCATGATGTTCCCTTTTACATAGGCAAGTCCGAGGTTCCTCCCCTCAATCTGACCTATTGTGTATACAAGAACCGCCTTACCCTTTTCTTTTGAATAGACGCCAACACAAGGAACACTGACGTCACCGCTCGTCACCTCGATAATGCCACTTCCATCTTTTTCAAGACGCGGCACATCGGTGATGATAACCGGCACATCGGGCGATGCCTCTTGCGGACTCAAAAGGGGCGGGTAATTCTTTTTGAGTGAATCAAAACGATTGCCGTTATAGCTACAGGCAGGAAAAAGGACATATTCACTGCCATCACAATCAAAAGGAAGTTGCTTTTCAAGTTGTATATAGGTATTTTTTGAATTTTCTTTTATGGTGATCAGCGCCTTTTCGTTCGAGACATTCGCCTCAATCGCTCCACCATTTGCCATAACCGCTTTCATTTATATTACCATTCCTTTCTCGATGTTCTTTTCGGTTTCGTCACATGGTGACGAAATTTTAACGTTTTCCGTTTGAAACAGGCTGTCAAAAAACCTTGCAACGCTCTTCTAAAAGTGAAATTTGGCGACATGTGCGGCAAATTTCACATCAACAAATGGCTTCGCAAAGGCATTTGTGGGGGAGGGTACCGGGAGGGGATGTATCCCCTCTCGGCAGAGTGTCGACTTTTTCGACACTCTGATTCAAACGTTTTTCGCTTGAAAGAAACAAAGACTCGCTCCAACTAAAGTTGGGTTGAAGACCTATTTTCAAACTTTATTCCTCATTTTTTTAAAAGGCTGTCGATAATAAAATTACTGACAGCCTTTTAAACTATTTAGTTTTTATTCCAGTGCCTGCTATGCAAGCATAAACGATTTCACTATGCTTTAATTTTACAGTGTTGCTGCCCAAGCATCGAGTTGAGTCTGAACTTCATCGATAAGAGTCTGGCTTCCTGCAGCTTCCAATTTTGCAAGGAATTCATCGTAGATTGTGTTCGGATCAACAACGCCGGTTGTAAGAGTAGACATATACTCTTCAATAACGGTGTTGATGCTTGCGATTTCGTTTTGAACCGGTTCCGGATCAAACACAAAGCCGAGTGCGACGGACGGTTTTGCAGACTCGTTCACTTCAATGGTCTGCTCCCAAACGTCTAGATCCTGTCCTTCTTTCAGGTATGCAAGGAATTGATTGCCGTACATCCAGTCGGCATTCGGAGCATATCCGCTGTCCGGAATTTGTGCGATATAGGGATCTTCGGTGATTTCGTAGTGTACGCCCTCAACACCCTGAGTGATCAGGTTGTAAAGATATGCGTCGGTATTAACAAGATTCAAGAACTCAACAGCTTTTTCCGGTGTCTCGGAAGTACGGCTGACCGAGTTGACTGTGGAGATAATACCGGATGTCGGCTGCCATGTCTCGGAAAGTTTGAGCGTTGTGACAGGAGTACCCATTATGAGAGCTTGTGCCGCTTCAACGCCCGGCTTAACTGTACCTTCCCAGTTAGCTGCATGTTTGCCGGCAGCAAGGTCGGCTGTGTAATCGGTAATGGTCGATGCATCGGGACGGAAATAACCTTTTTGACCCCAGTCATACATCAGTTCAAAATGCTCAATAACCTGTGGCAATTCAAAAGGATTGACTACGTTCAGCTCTTCGTCGTCTAGCATTACAACGGCAGGCATGTATCTTCCGGCAAGCTCGTCATAACCCATCGCAAAGGTTAGGTATTGTAGTGCACCATTGTTTCTTAGTGGTAGCGGATACATGTCGGGGTGAGCTTCTTTTACTGCTGCAAAGAACGGCTCGAGATCTTCCAATGTCGATACGGTCGAAACATCAAAACCGGTCTCTTCAATATAGGAGTTGGCAAGAGAAATACCGTTTGTCATTGCCCAGATTTGGTAGTTCGGAACACCATAGATGTTGCCACCGACAGTTGTTGCCTCAAAACCTGCCTCGGGAAGAAGCTCAACCAGTTCCGGTGCATATTCCGGAAGAAGATCGTTCAACTCCAAGAACGCGCCACGATTAACATTGTTGTAGAAGCTGTTCGACCAGTTTGCTGTCCAGCAAATGTCAAATTCTTCTTGTGCAGCGATAGTAACCTGCATTTTGTCGGTATAGCTACCGAAATCGGTCTGGATGATGTCGAGTTTTACATTCAGTTGCTCTGCAAGATACTCATTCGCAGCGTCAAGAACTGTATTAACGTCTGCCTGCGGTCCGGGACCGCCAACATACCAGGTTATCTCGGCCATTTCACCGCTGTCTGTTGCCGGGGTCTCCTCTGCGGTAGATGTTGAGGTGCTCTCGCTTGGAGCAGTCTCCTCGGCGGGTGTGCTACAGCCGGCTAGCATTCCGACCGCAAGTAGCGCCGACAGAGATAGTGCAGATAATTTTTTCCATTGATTTTTCAAATTGTTCCACCTTTCTTTGTTTTGTGTTTACTGATATCTTAAACGGTACCTCCCGTACCGTCGGGGGACTTTTTTTAGCCTTTGACGGCACCAACCGTCAAACCTTTGACAAAATATTTCTGGAAGAATGGGAAGATAACCAGCATCGGTCCGGCTGCCACAAGGCAGAGTGCCATTCTTGCCGTCTCGGCAGGAAGATTGGAAACGTCGATAGTAATGTTACCCGCTTGTAACGAGGTTGTCAAGAACTGAATGTTGTTCATTATGCGATATAGGTAATATTGCAAGCTGGTGAGCTCGGGACTGTCGATATAGAGCATGGACAGCCACCAATCGTTCCAGTAAACAAACACACAGAACAGCCCAACCGTTGCGAGTGCCGGTTTTGAAATCGGAATCACTATCTTGAAAAATGTTCTGATTTCACTTGCGCCGTCTATCTTTGCCGCCTCTATGAGCGAGACCGGAATGTCGGCAAAAAAACCTTTCATCAAGAACACATGCCACGGCATGATAAGATAGGGCAGAATCATTGCAAAGATTGTGTCTTTCAAACCGTATACTTGGGTGTTGATGATATATGACGGTACCATGCCGCCGTGAAAAAGCAGTGTAAAGAATATCATGAAGCTAATCACACGTGATGCCTTGAAATCTCTACGTGCCGCCACATATGCGAGCATTGAGGTCACGAACAAGCTGGTGATGGCGCCGACGATTGTCACGGTGATGGTCACGCCGTATGAAGTCAATATTTGCTTCGGACTCTCGAATATGTACTTCATTGCACTTAGTGAAAATTCACTTGGGATTAATGTGTAACCATTTACTGCAAGGGATTGTTCTGAGGTGAAGGCCGCCGATACAATCAACATCAAAGGGAGAACGCAAAATATTGAGAGTATGATAAATATGCCGTTTGTGATCACTGTCTGGAGTATCGAGGTCTTTTTATCCTGTATCATTTATTCTGTCCCCCTTTCTTAAAATATAGCACTGTCTTTATCGATCTTACGAACAACAAGGTTGCTTGCAAGAACAAGCAGGAATCCGACAACCGACTGGTAAAGACCAACGGCACTTGACATTCCGATATCGCCTGTCACTCGCAGTGCACGATAGACATAGGTATCAATAACATCGGTCACCGAGTAGAGAATTCCGCTGTCCCTCGTCAAGAAATAGAACATACCAAAATCGGCATAGAATATCTTGCCTATCTGCAACAGGGCAATCATGATGACAACCGGTTTTAAATACGGCAGAGAAATGTTTAAGGCTATGCGAAGCTTGCCGGCACCATCGATGGCCGCCGCCTCGATATATGTCGAGTCCATGCCCATCAAGGTGGTATAGAATAAAAGTGTCATGTAACCGATATTCTTCCAAAGATATGACAATGTCATAATAAGGCGCCAATATTCCGGTGTGCTGTAAAAGTTCGGAACAGTCATACCCAGACTTTCAAGAATCGACGGAAGCAGACCCGATATCGGATTCAGTATAGCATAGAGCACATAACTCGCAACAATCCATGAAATAAAGTAGGGCATAAATATCAGGGTCTGATATACTTTGACCTGACGGCGACCCAGTTCAAAGAGCAGAAGCGAAAGGATGATGGCGCAGGTTATAGTCAGCGTTATAAAGGCTGCGTTCATTGAGAGTGTATTTGTAGTAATACGAATCGCATCCTGTGACTGGAAAAAGTATTCGAAGTTTTTAAAGCCTACAAAGGGACTTTGCCAGATGCCGACCGCATAGTCAATCTCTTTAAAAGGGATTACCAGACCTGCGAGCGGTACATAATAAAATGCAATCAAAAGTGCTAAGCCGGGCACTGCAAGCAGGAAGAGATTCCAGTTTACTCGTTTTATCTTTTTTATCATTCACTCTCCTCGTTTCGAACTCGGTTTTCAATGTCTATATTATAGAATGAAACTCGATGGTTTTTAAAGAGTAAAATTGCCGTTTCAGTATGTAAATTTTGTTAAAAATGCATTTTGTGCACAATTTTACAGTCGTGATGTACCGATTTTACACAAAGCAAATCGCCTGTCAACTTTATGGTTAACAGGCGATAAATATTGTAAAAATGCGGTTTTAGCTGTTAGAAAGAACCGCTTACAGTTCAAAACACTTTCTCACACATAGTTTTTCTTGAAACTGGCATAAAATTAGCTGTTTTTATGCAATTTCAAGAAAAAGCGTTCAAAGCACAGCTGTTTTTGCTGAATTTTTATCATAGCCACGGCATGTTTTCGACATACGGCTGCATGTTTTGCTCTTCTTCATCGAGTAGGGTCGGATAGTAAGAAACCTCAAATCCCTCAAACGGAATCGTGACTATCTCAACATCGGCGACGTTGTCGACAAAACCGCACCCGAGATAGAGTATGTTTTCGCCCGTCTGCATGAGCAGGTCTCCGCGAACATTATCACCATTTGCTCCGACTGTATTTTCATACACATAGATAGGTGTTCCCCTCTCACTCTTTATCAAAAACATCGACTCTTCATTGTCGGTGCCGTAATACTCCACCTTGCCAATCTCGTCCGTTGTGAGATATTGCTCGAAAACCCCAATTGGAAATTCATAGCCGTAGGAATCAAAGATGGTGTCATAGTCTAAAAGATATGCCGCTTGTAACACAGTGTCGCTGCCGAGCATCCCATGATTATAGTCGTCATATACTCCGATAAGCCGTAGCGGCTCGCCTTCTGCGGTATTTTCAAACATATACCAATAGGTTACATCACTGCCATACTGCCCCGCATATTGCACAGTCTCCATGTCAATGATCTCTTGTAAATCCACCTGCACTATGAGCGTATCATTTAAATCGCCCTCAAATGGATTGTTAAAGAAAGTTCCGCTCGATATTTCTTGCCACAGATTTATGCTCAATCCGGAATATTCCTGCGGGTGATAGGTCGCTATATTCTCCACGATCATTCCCGGCAAACTGTTGCCGTTCTGTCTTGAATCGACTAGTAGGTCTACAACAACATTGTTATTCATTATCTGTCCGGCACTTTCATAGTCTGCAAGTGTCATGGCATTTAAATAGTCTGTCACCGCCTGACCATATCCATCCTGCGCCTCGGTTTCGTAAATTGCAAAATAGCCATCGCTAAATATCGCCGACTCTCCAACGCTGTTTTTGCGTGGATAAGATTCCAAAAAGTCTATGGTTTCCTGCGTTACCTGTTGATAGTTCGACTCGAACCCTACACCAATAACAGTATACGAAGTTATCATTTGTGTCCAGCTTACAAAAGCCGGCTCGAATTCTTCATAAGTGATAAGTTCGCCGTCATGATAAAATTCACTCGGTTCATAGCCGTCCTCACCGTATGTATAAACAACGTTAAAACTGTTGGCCAGATGAAAACTGTCGCCATCAAACTCATAGAACAGCTTGGTGTCAACCAGGTCGCCTGAAATTCCATAGTCATATACATCACCGCCTTCAACAAGATAGGTTTTACCCGAAACCTCGGCAATTTCAACGTTAAAGCGGTAGCCCTCTTCACTATAGGTTATGAAGGCAAACTCTCCGACATTTTTTGCTGTTGCGTTTTCATCAAGACTGTATACCTGCACCGATGGGTTGAGTGAACCTCCGATGAAACTGTCGTCACCGACAACCAGTCTATTGTCGGTTTCATGAGTGCCGGCATTTAAAAAACGTGCTATCACCAGTTCATAAACACCATCTTGGTTAAAATCGATAAGATCGGCATACAGTTCACCCTGCATCTCATCGTCAAAACTGCGCATCGGATACAACATTTTGCGATAGCCGTGCAATATCGAGGAAAAAGCGCTATAGTCAACGCCGCTTAAATTGTCGACACCGCTCTCAGCACCCACATTCTGTGAATTCCCATTGTCGGTCGGTGCCTCGATGCCGGATATTCCGCTGCCAAGTGCATCTGCAAGGTCATCCCCACCACCGGAACAAGAAGAGAATAAAAACACAACTGCCATAAGCAGCAGTGCAACAGCTCGCAGTGCTATTGTTCGTCTGATCATCATGTTTCCCCTTTCGCATTTCCCTCTTGCTTTTACATATCTAAATTAACCGAGTATTTGTTATCAGGATTCTATTATACTACTATTATTTAAAATTTTCCATAGTTAAATTCAGAAAAAAACTTGTATTCTTACAAAATACAAGTCAGTTTGAAAAAAGCGTGCAAGCTAACGATAAAAGCAGTGTTATTACAAGTCAAACATTTAAAATATAGCCGTAAAAGATACTATCCTCTATTACACTTTCATGGTTTTTACGAAGAAAATGAAATAGACAAGATGAAAAATCCAAACAAAGAAAAGAACAATCTGCCCAATCGGTACCGAGTGCATCATGATGAAACCTATTGACATGAGCACGGTTACGGTGATGATAACCTTGACCTTTGTCTTTACCGTCATGCCGTTGCCTTTTACATAGTTCTCAAGATTGTTTTTATAGAGCTTCGTGCTTTTAAACCATCTGTCAAGCCGCTCAGAACTCTTCCCGAATCCAACCGCCGCTAACAGCAGAAACGGAAACGCAGGCATCAACGGCAACACCGCACCTACAGCCCCAAGAGCAAGGCCAACACATCCGATTATCAGGTATATTATCTTTTTTATGTTCATTCCTTTTTCATTCCTTTTTCATTCCTTTTTCAACGCTATATACGAGTGCTAAATCTAGCCGACCTTCAACTTTGTCTCGTCGACTCCATCACGATAGTCTCATCCGCTATCCTCATGGTAGACAGTCGATGCGATACTAACACCACGGTGCTGTCGAGGTTGTTTTTCAACGAGTTGAGTATCACCGCCTCATTGAGACTGTCAAGATTGCTGGTGGGTTCGTCCAGCAGCATTAGATCTGCATCGTGCAAAAATGCACGAGCCACACCGATACGCTGTTTTTCACCGCCCGAAACCGTGTCCCCGAGCTCGCCCATCTCGGTGTCATAACCATTTGGCAAACTCATAATAAAATCATGAACCGATGCCTTTTCGCAGGCTGTGATTACTTCGTCACGGGTAGCATCCAGTCGTGCGATCTTTATGTTGTTCTCTACCGTGTCATGAAATATGTGTGTTTCCTGTGTCACGAAACTTTGCAGCTCACGGAGGTTCGAGGTGTTTATCTTGCCGATATCCTCGCCCGAAATCTTTACCTTTCCCCTTTGAACCTCCCAGAATCTCATGAGCAATTTCAAGGCGGTGGACTTGCCGCTTCCGGATTTTCCGCTTATTCCAAGCACTTTGTTTTTTTCTATGTTCAAAGAAAAGTCCTGCAAGATAACCTCTTGACCATAAGAAAAATCCACTCTATCAAATTCGGCGCCCTGAAACTCCACATCCTTCCCGCCGACAACATCGTGTACCATAGGTATGTCATCCAGAATATCGAGCACGCGATTTCCACTTGCAATAGTCTGGGAAAGTCCTGCACCGAGATTCGCCGTCGCGGTAACGGCACCGAACGATGAAAAGATTGCGATACTCGGCACTACCACAGCATAGATATCTATGGTGTCCGTCTGATAAAGATAAACCGCCACAAACAAAAGAAAGCAAGAAAAGCTAAGTATAGAAAGATTTGTCAGCACCGACGTCTTTCCGATATTGTCTTTTATTTCTCTATTTGAGTCTTCCAACTCGTGAGACACCGCATCAAGGTGCTCTTTCCTCTGCTTCACATAGTCAAACTGCAGTATCTCTCGCAAACCTCGCAGACTGTCAAGAAAATAGCTGTTCAACTCCCCTGCCTTCTCTCGGTTTTTGTCACCGATATACTTTGTCTTTTTAGATAGCGTTAGCGGAATCAACACTCCGACCGTGACGTGTGCAATCAGCATTATCAGCCCAAGCACGATATGAAAACTCGAAACAAAAATAATCATGAAAAAAGACGTGATAAAGGCAATACAGATCGGCGACACGGTGTGAGCATAGAACACCTCTAATAACTCTACGTCGGACGTTATCAACGATACAAGATTCCCTTTGTCCTTGACCTCCAATTTTGCAGGTGTAAGCTTGCGAAGTGCGGTGAAAACTTTGTCACGGATTATAGCAAGCAACTTGAATGCTATATAGTGATTACAATACTGCTCGATATAGTGCAGTACACCTCGAAGTATAGCTATCGCTCCGATCGCTACGATGAATATGGTAAATGATCCGGCTTTGTTTATGATATCCAAAACCGCATAGCCGCCCAAAACGGTTATGAAACCGGCACAAAAAAATCCTATGCAACCTGTCAATATCGCTACACTCATGACACCTGAAAGAGGTTTAACTAATGCTATCAGCCTCATCATGACGCCGAGCGAAGAACGATTTTTATTCATTTCTCTCGCTCCTTTCATGATTCAAGGCTCTGTTGGGTATCCCAGAGCTCTCGGTAATGATTGTTGTTCGATAGCAGTTCGGCTTGACTGCCGCTCTCGACTATCTCGCCATTTTTCAGTACATATATTTTATCGGAATCTACTACATTATTTAGCCTATGCGATATCAAGACAACCGTCTTAGAAGAGGCAAGGTTCTTTATAACCTGCATTATCTCATCTTCGCTTTGCGCATCAATATTGCTGGTTGCTTCATCAAATATGTATATCTCGGTATCATGCAACAGAGCCCGAGCAAGCGCCAGACGCTGGCACTGCCCGCCCGAAAGGTTGCTCCCTTTTTCGCTGATTTTGGTTTCGAGTCCTTGTCCCGATCGTAAAAAGTCCGCAAGATTCACCTTGCAAAGCACATCCCACATCTTCTGATCTTCGGCAGCACCGTCTGCCATCAGCAAATTTTCTCGAACTGTTCCTTTGAATATATAGGCGTTCGCGCCGACAAGAGTGATATTCTGCCTCAAACTTTTTGTGTCTATCTCATCGAGCTCGATTCCACCTATCGTGACATTTCCTTCATAACTTTCATTCAAACCACTGAGTATTCCGGCAATGGTTGACTTTCCACACCCACTCTCACCGACTATTGACACGAAACTATTTCGAGGTATGTCTATGTCGACATGATGCAAAACTCTTTCTGTGTCGTATGCAAAGCTCAAGTCTCTTATGTTTATATCGACCGCCGTTACGGTTTTTGTTTTCTCCTGACCCGGTTCAATGTCAAGAAGGTTAAATATCTTTTTGCTCGCCGCTATACCATTCATTGCAATATGAAAAAAGCTACCAAGCATCCGTAACGGCAAAAAGAAGCTGGCGCTCAACATGATCACTGCAAACATGCCGAAAAGTGAAATGTTCGCATTTGAATATTCGACAAGAGCAACCACAATTCCGAGTGCCGCGCCGCCGTAGGCTACAATATCCATCACAATGATGGAATTCAACTGCATGGAGAGAACTTTCATGGTAATGACACGAAATCGCTCAGCCTGCTTGTTCATCTGACGATGTTTGAACTCGTCGGAAGAATAGATTTTCAAGGTGTTGAGCCCCTGTAGATTCTCCAAAAAATTGTCGGCAAGTCCTGTGTATTCACCCCAATACTTAAATAACAGTTTTTTAGCTATCTTTTGAATCGCTATGATCGAGATTGGTATAAGCGGCACGCAGATAAAAAGTATGACTGCTACCTTTATATTTATAAACGATACGGTGAAAAAAAGTATAATCGGTGCAATCATAGAGTAAAAAAACTGCGGAAGGTAACTTCCGAAATAGGTTTCAAGTTGTTCTACACCCTCGATCGACACCTGCAACAGCTCGGCGGTCGAGAGTTGCTTGTTGTATCTCGCACCCAGACGAATTAGCTTTTCATAAATCTTGCTTCGCAACAGTGACTTTACCAGTTTCGAAGAGAGATAACTCTGGCGGTTCGCCTCATATGCTGCGGCAATTCGAATAGCGATGCAGACCATGATTATGACCATATAGCCTACCGTCTTTTGGGTGCTTGCGAGATTTCCGATAAGGTCGGCAAGTTGCAAACTGATACAGACCATCATGGTCACATTCGCCACGAGGGAAACAATCTGGCACAGCACATTTTTCACTATGTGTTCGGTAGCGTCAGGTACACTCTTTATTAATCGTTTGTTTATCATTCAAGCGCTTTCTTCGGTTAGTTTTTGCTAACTCATTTTATCATAACCATAAACACTCTGTCAACTATAACAAAATAAAAACATGTCAAAATCTCTGCAATCAGTATAATTATTTGACATTATCGCTCTGAATTGATATCATAGACCCAGAATGTTTCGAATGAGCAATTTGCCACAAGAATGCCGGACAACAACGCTGTAAAAACACAGAGAAAGGCAACCGCGTGAATATTTTATTTGCATTTGCAGACGATTGGGGTAGATATGCCAGTATCTATAAGGACTATGAGAGCTACCCTACCGTCAACAGCATAATAAACACTCCGAACATCGACAGGATTGGTCGAGAAGGAGCGTTATTTCGCAACGCCATGGTGCCCGCTCCAAGCTGCACCCCTTGTCGCAGTGCCGTGTTATCGGGCCGCTATTTCTGGCAGACCGGCCTCGGAGCAATCCTTCTCGGCGCACATTGGGACAACGAGATTGCTACCTATCCGCTAGAGTTGGAAAAAAACGGATATCATATCGGTTACACATATAAAGTTTGGTCACCCGGTGATAATCCCGATATGCCATATGGCGGCGAACGCAACGCATATATGAATCATGGCAATGATTTTGGTGAGTTTTCGCATTATGTCACAAAACGTTCTGCCGAAACAAGTATCGATGCGGCAAAACAAGAATTGTATGACGAAGTCCTTGGCAATTTCACCGATTTTTTAGACAACCGCACCGACGACAAGCCTTTTTGTTATTGGTGGGGGCCGGTAGGCACGCACAGGACATGGGAAAAAGGTTCCGGAAAAGCACTCTGGGGACTGGAGCCGAACGATCTGGAAGGAAAAATGCCAAAATGTCTTCCCGACGTCCATGAGGTGAGGGAGGACTTTTCCGACTATCTCGGCGAAGTGTTGGCGCTGGACGCAGGGCTCGGCATACTGATTGAAGAACTGAAAAGACGTGGTGAGTTGGACAATACCCTCATCGTGGTCAGCGGTGACCACGGAATACCCGGTATGCATCGTGGTAAGTGCAATCTCTACAATCTCGGAAGCGATGTGGCATTGCTCGCACGATATCCGAAGAAGATAAAGGCGGGTCGAGTTATTGATGACCTTGTCAACCTTCAAGACCTTGCACCGACATTTCTCGATTTTGCCGAAGTTGAAATTCCAAAAGAAATGACCGCAACCAGCCTGAAGAGCCTACTATGCAACGAAGATGATGGCTACATAGCAGAGAGTCGTGACTTTGTCGTAATCGGCAGGGAGCGCCATGTCGACTGCGCAAGAGAAGGATATCTCCCTTATCCACAGCGCGCTATTCGCACAAAAGACTTTCTGTATATAGTCAACTTCGAGCCGGACAGATGGCCGATGGGTGATCCCTGCGGACTTGAAGATCCGAACTATCAGATACCGTACAGCGACCTTGAAACCAAAACTTTCATAGCTTATCCTGATTTCGATGCAAGTCCAACCAAGGCGTGGATGATCTACAACCGAAACAGGGCGGAGCACCGTCCGCTCTTTGAGCTTGCTGTCGGGAAGCGTCCCTTCGAAGAGTTATATCATATCCCAACCGATCAAGACACGATCAAAAATGTTGCAAACGATAAGCGATATGCCCAGATAAAAGAATCATTGAAGGTGCGACTGTTAGACGTATTGAAGGAGCAACGCGATCCTCGTATCGTGGAAGAAAACTGCCGCTTTGAACGACTTCCTTTTACCTGTGTATGCGGTTCTCCCAACGACTTCTTCAACAGTTAAACTCAGCCGCAATCATAAACAATCGAAAATATCGCAGCGCTGTAAATATCAGAAATAAGCTTTAGGTAGTTTTTTATCAAAATACAGGAGAAAACATGAGGGTAACAACCGAAAACTGGTCAAGAAGTTACACGCTTGACAACACCGGATCAAATGATGTTTCGGATGAACTGCAAGCTATATTTGACGAGCTTTCAAACGACGGGATTAACTCGTTGACGTTTGAATTTCTGCCGGGTGTTTACTATATCAACAAACCGCTAAATCTAAAGTTTATCAGTGTGAAAATTATCGGCGACGCACACGGCGGCGTAGATATACATGGAATGAACCTTAAGAGCGGTACAGTCTTTCATTTTGGTAAAAACTGTGCACCCAACTGCATCACATTCCATCCCAACTCGGACAGTGCCTCTTTTCCGTCAGGAACGACTCCTTGGGAATACAAAACCACCCGTGTTTCACTTTCACACATCAACTTTATGGGCTACAACAATACCGATGTCGATACACAAAAAGGATATTCACGATTCAGGGGAGATCTTCCGAATTTTCGTGGACTGTTTTGGTATCCAACCAAAGATCGATATGACGATATAGAAAAAGAAGGGCAACGCGCCATCGTCATCGAACAATCAAATCCCAATGAAAAACCCGAAATGTTGTCGGTCGATGGATGCTATTTTACCGATTTATATGTGGGGCTTGAAATATTCAACTGCGATGTCAGCAATATTCATCACTCGTGGTTCGGACAGATGGTATACGGTATCCGATATCATCATGCCGGTCAATGCATTATGATGCACGACAATTGCTTCGCAGACCTCGAAACAGCCATACAGCTTCATGAACCCACCATGTCCACCATTCATAACAACGCCTTAGCGTATGTCAGCAAATGTTTCATTGTCGAAAACGCCAGTGAAGTCAACATTTCTTCGAATGTCGTGAAAAATTGGGAGGCGGCAACCGGCACCGCGTCGTGTGGCGCTTTCATATATGCAAAAAACTCACAAAATCTCAACGTCAACAATAACACGGTGCGACATGCGCTCGACAGCAGAGTGAAAACTCGTACAGTTGATATTGAAAGCAACGGACGGCATTTTGTTCATTTTGACGGTTGTGAGAACCTGATGATCACCGGAAACATATTGGATACAAAACAAACAAATGAAGTAATTTGCCTGAAAAATTGTAAAACCGTGTGTATTAAAACCAATATTATTACCGATTGTAACAAAAACAATAACAATATTCTATCGATTGACTGCGTCGATATGCAAACTTAAAACGCTCACGCTTTTCGCAAAAGTTGCAAAGCTCTGTCGACAATTGATCAGACTTGAAGAACTTGTCGACTAATAAACCCCATGTTTTTGTAGGTGCCTTATTGTCAGCATAACTATATTGCAATATTATATGCGTTACTTTTTAGTAGGTCAGCAAAATAATAAGGCACAGTCGAAGCCATGCCTTTAAGTTAATATGTATTTTATGTTGTGGGTGATAATTATTTTGTGTAGTAAGATAAAGAATTAGTATACACCGTGAAATGCTCATAATCTCCCTTTAGGAGATTAACTAATGGCTAAAAGTGAAGGGTGAAGGACTATTCTTCCCATCCAAATTGCTCATCAGGTATCCCACGTTTACGCATTTCGGTTAACGCGTCTTCTTTTTCTTTTGTATTACCAATTTCGTACTTGTATACACAATCTTTAAAAACAATATATTTTATATTTGCTCTTTTAAAATCCGCAAACCACCCGGCAATTATTACTTCTGATAAGCGTTTAGGAAAATTAATTTCTGAAGAACGAAAAAATATCATTGTCCAATATTTAATATCTTTATCGTTTGTCTTCCATATTTCAGTTTTTTCAATTTCCAGTAAATCAAGCAACAATTCATCGGTTAAAGTTTCTTTAATTATAACGCCCTCATACATAGTCTTTCACCTTTCACCATTAGTCTTTAGCATTTATATTTGACTTCGTCAAATATAAATACTCTCCGATTACCCACAAGTCAAACAAACCACAGGATAACATAAGTTTTCTGTAATAATCATATTATACTCCTCACGTTTCACTCCGTCAACAAAATTGTAGGGGACGGGTTGCCCGTCCCATTTCAATTTAACCGGACATTCGCAAGGCGGGAGGGGCAACCCTCCCCTACGATTATTCTGCTATATTTTCAGCACCCTCAAGCA
>CAYJJX010000020.1:0-49933 GCA_964370605.1 uncultured Oscillospiraceae bacterium
TGACGAGGGTTCGAATCCCTCTCTCTCCGCCAAAGAAAAACGCTACATCCCGAACGAATGTGAGGGTTGTGGTGTTTTTCTTTTGGTGGAGCAGGACAGTCGAAGCCTCAGGTTCTGAATCCCTCTCTCTCCGCCAAAGTCAAAACACACAGTCCGGTGGACTGTGTGTTTTGCTATTTTAGCGAGAGGAGAGGGATTGCGAACCGGCGTGAAGTGGTGTGCGAGCGATAGCGAGCAAGGCACGACGGGGAAGGGCGAAGCCCGACCGAAAAATTTTTGCATATCGGCAAAAATTTTAGCCTTGCGAAACGCTGTTTGCATTTCACACACTCGAAGGGGTTCTAAACGGTGACATCATACCAAGAAAAACGCTACATCACGAACGAATGTGGGGGTTGTGGTTTTCATACAATAAAGCAACTACGTTAATTTCAATACGTAGTTGCTTTTTCACATTTGCTAGGCATCCATACGATCCGCCAAAAGATTTAACCAAACCCAACAACCGATATAACGATTGTAGGCGGCAAACCATTCGATTATCCTCTGATTCGTACTTTTGCCACCAGCTTGTATACTTTATCCCTTTCCTCGTTATAATTCACTCCCGGCATATGGGCATCGTTCGGAAAAAAGATAATAAAATAATTTTCAACGAACTTTGTAAACTGACCTTCACCCGTAAAGAATTCGATATCTTGCTTGTTATCGTACGGTTTTATACTGGTCAAATCTGATCTTTGGGCGTAACCTATTGTCTCCTTGCCCCTTACCATAAATTGTATATCTATATACTTCTCGTGAGTTTCCCACAATTTATTCTCGACACAGTCGGTTTCATATGAATTTTTCATAATAAATATGTCGGAAATGTCATTTTCAACAACCTTGGTAATGTTTTCTAAATTATATCGGGTTGAATGTTCGACAAGTGCTTCAAAAGCTGTTTTTATGTCTTCGCTTAGATTAAAATAATAATTAGCATTTTCAATCCTGTCAATTATCATGCCTCAAACCCCCTATTATATAACTTAAAAGTGCTAGTTACAAATACTGGCGAAAATCCTCCAGTTTATGGAAAGTTATATAGTTTGAATTATGAAAATTGTCTGCACCGTTAAACGCTGTTCGTGACAGATAGAGAATATCGTCACCGTCAATTATAAAGTCGGGGTACTGAAATCCTACTTCATGTGGCGAATAATCAGATGCATCGATTAAATCCTTGACAATAGTCCAATTGAACATATCCTTTGAAACAGAAAGTGAAAGAATGTTTCTTTGTCCGGGACAAGCGTTATCAACCACCTTGTTTACAAGCGCAACATAATTGCCCGTTTTCTCATCACGCCGTATAACAAATTTGCAGCTACCGCCGTTAAAATCAATAAACCGAACAAACTCCAGTGGCTTTTCAAGATCGTTTTTGTCAAGTTTCAGGATAAAGGCTTTACCGTTGGTTATAACACTGTCGTCTATATGTTTTTTACGTACCGATGTAATTTGGTTGCGCAAAATGTTGTATATTTCACCGTCGGGCCCCAACACCGCATTGCCCTCATGTCCACCCCACATGCTGTGCGGAACCGCGCCTTCCCAATTCTTATCATACGGAGTAAACTCACTCAAAACCCAGTTTGCGGGATCCAAAATGTCTTTTGTTACATCGCAAGAAGCAATTGCCGAAGCGTGACCGTATCCCTCTTTATTAAACCATGATCCGTAATCAACACCGGTATACAAACGTCCCTCATGTATCACCACCGGAGTTGGGGCTTGGTGCATCCCCTGCTCTTCTCTAACCCCTGCGCCCGGAAACAGTGTAACCGGTTTAGACCATGTTTCACCGTCGTCCTTCGAAACGCCTACCTGAAACTCCCCATATTCGGCAGTCATGGAAAGCATATACACATCGCCCTCATGATTAAACAACTTGCCCCAAAATGATGGTAGAATATCGCAACACCATTGCCACGTCTTACCGTCGTCATCCGACTTTACAAGCAAGGTTAAATTTTGAGCAGTACCACGTCCATAAACATCCATAGACGCCAGTAATCTTCCTGTCTTTGTTCTCAATATACAGGGGCTGCACAAAAATCTTCCGGAAAAAGAATATGCATCATCTAGCGGGTGCAGATAGTTGACAACTGTTCCTATAATATAACCTGTTTTGAAAAATCTATAATCACTTTTTCCACTTCCGTCGACACGCTCGACAATAACCTCATATTCTCTGCCCGCCTTCAATCCATCAATTTTGGCGAAGCAATCTGGCGTCGTAATAGACTCTACATCGGTGCCACCTCTGTGATGGCAAGTTATTTTGTGCTCACCGGTGTATCCATTATCGATCCATTGCACTTCACAATATTTTTCATAAGGCGCTATATGGACAATATATGGATTCAGCTTTTTTTTGTTATGTATCAACCTTGTATACGGCTTATACTGCCAGTTGGTTTGACCTTTCATTCTAATCACCCTCCTGTGTTTGTTCTTGGTTTGCTAATAATTAATAATCATCCGCCTGCTGGCGATATATTGTATAAAGTAATTATAGCGATATATCGTAATCTTTTATCCTGTGGAATGTCAAGTAATTTGCATTATGGAAGTTGTACGCATCATTCAGGGCAGTACGCGAGGCCGCTAAAATATCCTCGCCATCAAAAATGAAAGCGACATATTGGAACCCTACCTTTGCAGAAGTTTCGGTGAAACAGTTGTCCTCATAATTTAGAATTCCGCGAAGTAGTCTCCAGGAGTTAAGATCGTCTGACACCATGAGAGAAAGGTTGTTGCGCTGTTTGCAATTTTCCTTTTGGGTTACATCGTTGACCAGCGAATAATATTTATCGGTTCTATCATCATACACAATATCAAACTTTGTCAGATTCCCTCTAAAGTCAATGAACTTATGGAAGGTCGGCAGTTTTTCCGGATCGTCCTTATCCATTTTGATCATGACTGCCTTTGCATAATTGGGCGTGCAGTGTTCATTTTGATAGCGAAGAAAATTATACACTTCGCCGTCTCTGCCGACAACCATATTGCCCTCTAAAGTACCGCGAGCATTTTCAACCGGTGTAGGTGCACCCACCCATGTTTCGTCCTGTCGTATAAATCCCGTGCACTTCCAATTTTCACCATTCATTATATCGACATCAACCGCACAGGATACAGCACCGGAACCATGCTTTTCAGGCAAGCTCCATGAACCATAATCGATTCCGGTCCAAAATCTGCCGTTGCTTATTATGACCGGCATCGGAGCTTTATGTGCTCCGCCCTCTTCCTTGCCTTTGCCGCCGAGAATTTTTACCGGTTCGCTCCACGTTTTAGCGGCATCACTTGATTCAAACAAATTCAAATCACCATACTCGCAGGAAGTGCCAAGCGCATAGAGTTTTCCTTTGTGCTCAAATAGTTTTGTCCAGAACGAGGGATATATTGAAGAGACAAACTTCCAAGTATCTCCATCATTTTCTGATTTGAATACATGTGTGAGGTTTTGACCGTGATCACCCCAATAAATATCATGTGACGCATATAAATTCCCATCAGCGGCCCTTATAATTGAAGGGCTGGCCGGCGATCGACCCGATGTATTAAAAGTATAGTCCTCCGGATGAATATAGTTGATAACCCTGCCCGGAACGAAACCGCATCTAACTATGCGATAATTTGAACTCGCAACTTCTTTTGTGCCGCAAAAAGCTTTCAATATGACAATATAATCGGTGTGATTGTATATGGGGGTGATAGTAAAGCTACCATAACTCTCGCCCTGTTGGGTCAAATCAAATAGTGGTGTAACAATATTATCTTTACTATAAACAAAACATTTTATGTGCGACAGCGCATCGCCTTCAAAAACATAATCTACGACAATTTTTTGATCGGTAGGTTCCAGTCGTACAATATCCAGCCCGCCGTATGAAGCCGCTTTCTTAGTAGGGTTTGCAAAGATTGCCATTTTGAACATCCTCCAAATATGTTTAATTGCTAACCAATCAATAATTTCCATTTATCCCTTCAGCGAACCGATCATGACGCCTTTCATGAAATATTTTTGCACAAAAGGATAAATGACAAGCACAGGAATCGAAGCTACAATAATTACACCATATTTCATGCTCTCGGCAATCATAATCGACTCGCTGGCATTATCTTGCGCAAAGTCTTCTGTGCTCGACTGCTGTGCGGCTAAAAGAATTTTGCTTAAAAACACTTGCAAGGGTTGCAACTCTTCTTTTGTAACATAAATAATACCGTTAAAGTATTGATTCCAATGGCTAACTGCATAATAAATAACCAATACGGATATTATAGCCTTTGACAAAGGAAGTACCATCTTGAAAAAATACTTGAAATCATTGCACCCATCGATAGTTGCGGCTTCATACAATCCGTGAGGAATGTTCGATTGTATTGAAGTTCGTGCAATGATCAAGTTTTGTACATTTATAGCGCCAAGAAGCAAAAGGACGTAGCGTGTGTTTAGCAGACCGTAATCTTTCACCGTAAGATATGTAGGAATAAGGCCGCCTGAGAAAAACATGGTGAAGGTGAAAAGCACCATAATGAGGTTTCTGCCCGGCATATCTTTTCTTGTAAGAACATAGCCTGCCGAGATTGTAAGTGCGACATTCAGAGTGGTGCCCACAACGGTGTAAAACAGTGAGTTTGAGTAGCCGGTCCAAATGTCTTCATCTTGTAGAATTTCAGCGTAACCGTCCAGATTAGCTCCAATCGGAAACAAGGTTACGCGACCCATGGCTACCGCGGTCGGATCACTTATCGATGCAATAACCACAAAGTACAATGGATATGCAACTAACAGAAGTATGAGCGCCAAAATAGAATAGTTAAAAATGCTGAAAATTATATCTTGCTTTGATTGTTGCCTAAACAACTTGGTTTTTCTAGCCATACTAGATTCCTCCTTTCCGCTGTTTTACCACAGGCTGTTTTCCGATAATTTAGAAGATATTTTGTTAACCGACAGCAGAAGAATTATATTCACTACTGAATTAAATAACCCAACAGCAGTTGAAAAACTAAACTGCGCACTTTCAATACCTCGTTTGTATACATAGGTTGCAATAATTTCAGCGGATTCAATATTGAGAGGATTTTGCATCAGATAGGCCTTGTCAAAACCAACATTCATCAATCTACCACTTGAAAGTATCAGCATGATAACAATTGTCGGTATAATTATCGGAAAATCGATATGTAAAACGCGCTGAAATCTGGTGGCACCATCAACCTGCGCAGCTTCATGCAAATTAGGATCGACACCGGCTAAGGCAGCAAGATATATGATCGAACCCCAGCCCATTCCCTGCCATACGCCTGACCATACATACATGTGAGAAAAGTATTCCGGCTTGCCCATGAAAAATATGCTTTCTCCGCCCAGCAGCTCAATAAAATGATTTACAACTCCGGTCGTCGGGTGAAATAGAATTTCAACCATACCTACAATAACCACCATCGATATAAAATGTGGTGCGTATGTAACTGTTTGAACCACCTTTTTGTACCGTTTATTCTCGATACAGTTCATGCTCAAAGCCAAAATAATCGGAATTGGAAACCCTGCAATAAGGGAATATATACTAATGGTTAATGTATTTCCTAAAATATCCCAAAAAGCTGGTAAATTCAAGAATCTTTCAAAATGTTCAAAACCAACCCATTCACTACCCAATATACCTTGTGCGGGTTTAAAGTCTTTAAACGCAATCAACACACCGTACATTGGCCTATAGCAAAGCATCATTAGGTATATCAGCCCCGGAGCAATCAAGGCATACAACTGCCAACATGAACATATCTTCTTTAACTTTCTCTTGAATGCATATGCTTTATCGGTTTGCTTTTTTTCCGTTACTTTAGCGACCATTTTTCCACCGCTCTCTTTCGTTGTTATTTCAAGCTTACGATCTTTTCTCTCACCTTGTCAGCACTTTGTATCCGCAAAGTACCGGCATTGTAATTGACGTTGATATAAATATAAATAGTAGGGCGACCCTGCCCGGTCGCCCTACCGATGAAACAAATTTCGGGGTTACTGGCGGTCAAACCGCCCTACACTTCTCACTCGATTAAATAGAATTTATTCAAAGACTGGTAGTTAACCGTTAAATCTGTCCAAAGCGCCCTGATATATAGCTAACAGTTCGTTGATCTTCAATTGCTCAAGTTCAGCCACATATGAGTCCCACTCTTCTTCGATGCCACCCTCGGTGATCCATCTTGCAAAGGTCTGTGAAATATAGGCATCGATGTCTGTCTCCAGTGCTGTTCTCTCTTCAATTTCCTCTGCAGTCCAAACTAGGTTCGGATAATATCTTTCTTGCGGCATTGTTGCGCTGCTATATACATTTTCAATTGTATCTGCCCTGTCTGCTTGGCTGCCGGAATATTGAATTTTATCTCCGATTTCAGGAGTAATCATCAAATGCATCATGTTGCCCGGAACATTCTCGTATACTTCATTGCCTTCGAAAGGAAGTTGAATGTAGCTATCGCCATCTTTTTCCAGATATTCACCATATAGGCCATACATAGCTTCAACGGTCCAGTCCGGTTCTGCCATTACTTCCAGAAGTCTAACAGTTGCCTCGGGGTACTCGTTAACTTTATAAATAACTGATCTGTTACGTCCAAAACCATTGATCTGTCTTCTGTACATACCATCCGGGTTGTTTTCAGAAGTCAAAGGAGGCATTGGAGCCCATATGGTGTGAGTATCATCGGTGTTAAAATATTTGAGGAAAGACCCGACTACTACCGTTTCAGAGGTAACCATCTGCTCATAGGTGTTTGCTCCTGTAAAAGCATCGGGAGGGATCAGTCCTTCTGCATATAATTTATTCAAGAATTCAAGCGGCTCTTTAATTGCGGGATCATTAGCTGAGAATGAAACAGTTTTTCCATCCTCTGCAACCGCTAGGTAGTGATTGGCAGAGAAGTTACCCGGTGTCCATACGCCAAAAGCGTTATACAATTCAAACTGTCCACCGTTTGAATAAGCATCCCAGCTCAGGTACCATGGAATAACCTCTGCCGGAATTGTGCCGGTGCCTGCATTATCTTTGAATGCTTTCAACACGTTGTAAAAATCATCAACGGTTTCTGGCATGTCAAGGCCAAGTTCTGTTAGCCATTGTTGGTTGATCATCCATTGATCGCGGATACCTACATTTGAAGGTTCTTCACGAATTTGAGGATAGCCGTACATAATACCGTCGCCCATTCTGCAAATTTTTGCGCCTTCAGGATAAGCTTCCATCGTTGCATTCAATATCGGAGTGTATTGCTTATAATCGTCTATAGCATAGATTGCATCAGCCTCAATCAGTCCGAGCATATCGCTATCTGCTAGACCTCTAAAAGTGATGTCACGATAGTCAGCAGAGGCAAACATCAAATTGAAGAAATCTGCCGGCTTATCTACAACCTGCTCGAACTCAATCTTGATATTTGTTAGCTCTTCCAGCTTCTTGAAATATTCCATTGTGTTAAAATCGCCATAAAACGAACCGGTTGTCACAACAGCGCTAAGCGTAATCTTCTCGTCTACAATAGGATAGCCTTCGGGATTAAAATTCTCAATTTCCACTTCCCCTGTACCGTCAGTTTCTGAATCACTTGCTGCGGAAGTATCCGGCTCGGCACTGGAAGGACTTGCAGGTGCACATGATGTGGCAAGCATCATAAGCATAACCACACTTAGAATCCATGCTAACACTTTTTTCATCTTGTTTCTCCTCTAAAATTCTATTTGGACTAAAATGCATCGATTGCACGCTCTTATTTTAGAGTAGCAATTGAGAAATGTAAAGCACAAAACTAGACATCAAACACACGTTTTCGGACAATGTGACAAAAAATATCAAACAATATGATTTATTTTTTACATATTTACTGTGATAAGAATTATTATAAGCAGTGTTGACAATCGCCAATTTTTTTCATATAATTATTTCATATTGTGGCTACAAGAGGTATGATTTTGAACAGCGAATATGAAAAAATTGTGCATGCATTTGATAAACTCGGTGGTACACTATGCCTACAAGACATGTGCTTTGAACTTATATTTTGCCACTACCATGATGAATACAACAAACCTGAATCTAATTACCACTCGCATTCTTTTTTTGAAATCCATATTATGCTTGATGGTAAATGTCTGCAAAATTCAAAGGTCGACAACTATACCACCTATGAAAAAGACGAATTTTGGATAATTTACCCCAATATTGTGCATTCGAGAACAAAGGTATTACAGTCAACATATCGAGAAATCACAATTGCATTTAATCTATACAAAATGGAAAACGGCGTTAAGAAAAATGTCTTCCCACCCTTGAAAAAGGATGAATTCAGTCGAGGATACATAACTTATAAAATAGCGGACTTAATAAACAAAATCATTTCTAATGCGCTCCATGAGAATGATTTTACTCATAATAAATTATTCATGCTGTTCAATATTCTGGCACTTGAATTTTTCGAGCTGGTAGATGAGCGAAACAATGAAATGTTGCCACAAACCACCGACGTCTTTGATGATAAAGTTCAAAATATTTGTTTGTTCATATCAGATAATTTGCAATATAAATTGACCGCGGATGATATCAGCGAAACCTTCGGACTGAGCACCCGCCAGCTCGACAGAATTTTCCAGAGCAAATTCAAAACTACACTTTCCCAATACATTAAACTGCAAAAATATATTTATAGCAAAAAACTTCTTGAAATAACAAATCTTTCAATCGAAAACATCGCTTTCAGAATCGGCTTCGATCAAACCTTCTCTTTTTCACGCTTTTTCGCTTCATTTTATGGCAGCACACCCAGCGACTATAGAAAAATGTATAAAAAAAATACTGCTGACGACAGTTTTTACTCCGTTACAAGCTCTAGTAAGCAGAATTCAAAAGATCCACCCAAAGGAACATCATGAAAGATTACACATTACGAAATCACATACCAATTTCCGGCCCTGCGACACGCGAACCTTGTGACGGTACCGAGGGTTCCCTGCGTGTATCGCTTGGCTTCGTGCCGAAATTTTTCCACGACAAACTCGGTGTCGATTTTTCACACAAATGGCACAATGATCCCGTTTATCGCTACGAAACACTCGTCGAAATGAAGACATGTTTGAATGAATGTTTTCCCGACGTCCCATATTTTGTGCCGAAGTTTGAAAACGGCATCGAGAGCACAAGCGGTACAATTTCGGCCGTCTATGGCATACAGACAATTCCGTCACTCTATGGCATTGAAATGATCTATGCAAAAGACGATTGGCCAAACAGCAAAAACGGGCAACTCATTCCAAAAGAAGAGCTTGAAAATCTCTCACCCATTGATTTGCAGTCGGCACCTACCTTTCAAAATTTAATGTCACAAATGGATACCATCGAGCAAAAATACGGAAAAATCAATGGATATCTGAACTATCAAGGAATACTCAATATCGCATTCAAACTAAGGGGTGCCGATATTTTCACCGACATGCTTGACGAACCCGAATTCGCCAAATTCCTTTTCGCCCACATTGCCGACACGATTATGCGCACTTCAAAAGCCATACAAGCTAGACAGAGAAGCTCCGGTTTTGAAGTAGACTTGCTGTCAATGAGCAACTGCGTAATGAACATGGTGTCCCCCGATATGTACGATGAGTTTATTAAACCCCTTGACAAAATGCTCTCTACAGAATATCAACGTTTTGGCATCCACACCTGCAACTGGAATATTACACCCTATATCGACAGGCTCTCCGACATTGAAAAGTTGGGATATATCGACATGGGAATGATTTCTGACATGAAAAAGGTTCGCGAAGTGTTCCCCCATTCACGGCGAGCAGTTCTGTACACTCCCATTTCGCTACAAGACAAAAGCATGGATGAAATTGCTAAAGATATTCAAAAAATCTATGACGAGCTTGCCCCTTGTGATTTAGTCATGGCCGACATAACTGCCGATACGCCGATCGAAAAAGTAAACGAGTTTTTAGCGCTGGCAGACAGTATTTCGACCTGAATCCCACCATGCAGCCTATTAGTCGACGCATAGCAAATCATCTATAGCGTCAACTTTTGCATCCGTATTATCAAACTCGAACAATATCTTACAATTTGAACATTTTGCAAAAGAAGCTTTGTCTAACCAGTCTTTTTTTGCACTCCAAAAACCAAAAACTCTAAGGTGCTCACCATGACAGAAAGAAAACTAAAACCCGGCAAGTATATTCATTTCAAAGGCAATGAGTATGAACTGCTTTATACCGCTAGGCATAGTGAAACTTTAGAAGAGATGGTCGTCTACAAAGCTCTTTATGGAGATCAAGGCATCTGGGTGCGACCGGCTTCTATGTGGAGCGAAGTTGTCGTGCGAGACGGTAAGGAGATCGAGCGATTCACATACATAGAATAAACTCGTATTAAAGCGGTGGATAGGACAGCCTTTCCACCGCTTTTTCATGTTTTTCATTCCTCTGTCGACTGTTCAACGCGCTCTCCTTGCACCAATAGTCGATGGGTATTGACGCCGTATGGCGTACAGGTAACCAAGGTGCAAAGATCTTCACCATCTTTGATAGCCAGCAAATGCGTTTCATCCGGAAGGACGACAGAAATGTTATAAACCTCGTAATAAAGCGCTTTTCCTGAAATATTAAGAATAAACAGATCCCCTGTTTCCAACCTGTCAATATCACCAAACATCTTTGCACTGCTAAGTCCACTGTGCCCGGTCAACACGGCATGGTTCGAGGCGCCTCCGATCGGCAACGCGGTACTCTCGATATGGCCGATTCCAACCTGTAACACCGCTTCACCACTCCCATGATATATTGGCAATGAAGTTGCAAGTTTCGGAATCGATATGTATCCCATCATGCCATCTCCCCTATGATTCAGCGCCGAATTATAGAGCGCCAGTTCCTCTTCATTCGGCACAAATCCATATCCCCCGGCCGCACGCACAATGTCGTTATACTGCTCTGCAACTATCGAGTTTTGTTCAAATCCATTTGATACCGACTGGATTTCAACCTCATAGTTTCTTATCAACTGCTGATGCTCTACCCTCACCACCCTGTCAGACAGGGTGGGGTAGAGTATGACAAAGGTACCTACCGCTAATGAAAGCGATGAAAGTATCGTCAGGACCTTTCGCCCTAGCATTTTTTGTTGCCTCTTTGCATCAACAACACCATTGTGAATCCGATCAGCAATAACGTCACACCACAAACAGTGGCTACCATAGCTGAACTACTTCCGGTGTCGGGAAGTCCTCTGTCTTGATAATTTATCACATCCAATACAGGCGCAATCGGAGTTGTCGAGTCGTTCACAAGCATTGTAGGATAGCCTGTCAACAGTTCTCCGGTTGTATCGTCATATTCCGCCAACAATTCAAAAGAGGTCGGGGTGGTCGTCAAAACATATCCATCGGGCGGAGTTATCTCATGCAAATAATACGTCGTATTGCTATTGAGACCGAGAATTGCAGCAGAGCCTGCGGTGATGGTTGTCGTCGTGCTGCCAACGTATCCACTCGGAGCTAAGGTGTATTCTGCTGTCGGGTCTTGAATAAATGACAATGCATTTGTCGGATTACCATCGATATCGGTGGTGAGTTGATCTTCAAGGGTCATAACAAACTCCGCACCCTCCAGTTGCTCGGCGGAAGTGTTTGTCTTTATGAGCTGAATTTTAAAAGTCGAGCTCTGTGTCACACTAGTAGGCGTATTGCCAACCGAAAAAAGATCTTGAGGATCGTTGCTATAAGACAACACCGCATTGTTGTCGTTAGTGCCGTCAGGGTCAACCACTGCTCCCTCATTAAGATTTGCTGAAAATTCGGCGACCAAGGTGTCGCCTGATGATACTAGCCCTGCATTTATTAGCGCCATAAGATCTATATCGAGTGTAAAACCATTAGCCGGCGCACCTGCTTCGGTGACGGTGAAATAGGTTGAATCGATGATTATTGTTCCGGAACCGGTTTCGGCTGTCATGCTGAGATCGTTATTGAAACTCAACCCTTCTGTCAGTGTGTCGGTTATAATATAGTCATAATCTGTGTAGCCGATTGTGGCCGGCACGGTGGTAGATATACGATAGGTGACATCATCACCGATGGCATGATCGGAATATCCTGTATAGTCACCCAGGTCATCATGGAAAACCTCTTTTTCCAGCTGAGGCACATCAAACTTCGGATTCACAACCGAGGTGGGATTTGTGACAGAAAGTGAAGCTAGAGCCGTAATTGGACTGTGATTGTCATTTCTTTCGCCACCACCGGTCACGAGGTGATAGCCTGCTATGGACAAATTGATATTTGCCTGCTGTCCCGACGCGGTTCCACTTGCCGTCGGTGTCGGAGCCGGTGTCACGTCGATATGGTCATTGTACACGCTAGTAGAAAAATCATGCAGTTCTGCCGTCGTACGCTGATCATCTCCGAGCCAGGTCAGCAACTCGGAACCGGAAATAGCCGTGCCGCCGGCCGGGGTATAGCTCACCGCAAGGCAGGTGACGGGATTGAACACGAATGCCCCGGGATTGCCCTGCACCGCTTCAAACAGAAGATACGCATTATAGGTGTTGTTGTGTATTGAGATCGATGGATTGGTGTTCACAACAGAGATACTGTATCCGTTTGCAAAGGTAGGTATTGACAATGTCGCTGTGATCAAGATAGCCACCAGAATCGATGCTATCCTTTTTACTGTTTTCATATATTTCTCCTTAGTTGGTATAATAAGACAATTGAAATAAATATCGTTAAAAGTCCGATTGCCGTTGTCAACGCTGAATTGCCTCCCGTCGCAGGAAGCGTCACCGCTACGCCGCTTTTCATTCGATTGGTAATGGTTACGTCTGCATTTATGTCCTGCGTTATTGAGGTGTCAAAGTCGCCGCTCACATCACTACCCCATTGAAGCACCTGCTGTTCCTCTATCGTATAGACATATTCTAGCGGAAGTTGATCAAAGGTATGGCTGAAATTATTGGTAGCGTCAAGGGTTATCGGAGCGCCGTAAGGCGCACCGTCTTGTAGCAACTGCACCACCGCCGAATAACCGTCTGTGTCAAGTGCAAGGCCGTCGGAGTTTTGCCATACTTTATTCACGTCGATCGATATTTCGGTCTTTGGTGTAGGCAATTCTGCGACGAAGTCATCACGATGACTTTCTGCATTTATGTTTATGTCATTAGCTATTATCGTTCCGTTCAAATTTTGACTCGCCGTGAAACTTGCCGAAGGTGCCAACACACTCCCATGCAAAAGTGATGCGGTGATGGTGGTTCCTGAGTCCGGCAATAAATTGTAAAAATTCCATATGACTCTGCCGTTTACAAAGTTGTGCGTCTCGCTCGTCCCCTGATTAACGTTATCTACCGATATCAAGCTAATAGGCAACGAAAGCTGTGATACTCCGGCACAGTCGACATTTATCACTACGGCCGACCTATTACTACTTAAAAATCCTTTCACTCCAAGATATCGAAGTGTCGAAAGTTCGGCAGCCGTAATATTGAACACGCCACCCTCGCTCGAGTCGCTCAGCGTGATATAACTTTCGTCAACGCTTCCGCCTCCTGCATTGAGATTTTCTGTAATATTGTAATCAGGGTAGACACTGAGTGTGGCAGAAAGTGCCACTACCTGAGAGCGCACCGCCGCAAGGTCGATAAATAAGCCTGTTGAATCTTGCCAAACCGTCTTTGGTCGATCTAGTTTCCTGCCGTTTATAGCAATGGCGTTACCGTTATCCACAAACTCCGCGGTGTTGGATGAACCTACAGCCAAGACATGTGACACCGATGTGGCACTGCCTGAATTTACCTGCGCATAGTTCATAATGTAACTCAACTCGTCGCTAAGATTATTTGTTCCAAAATTCGCATTGGCATAGACGGTATTGGCTAAAATGTTGCCATTTGTATGTGCATTCAATCGCACCGTACCAAAGCCCACAACATGAAAGCTTCCTGCTGTACCAAGCGGATTTGCGCCGTTATAGTAAATTGTTGAGGTGAATTCTGACGGGGGTGGGCTCAATAAGATAGGTGCATTCAAAACATCCGGAAAATTGGACGCTAAATTTGTCGACTGTTGTACCACCGTCTCTAAATCGCCTGATTCACCGGCGCTCATTCCCTCCTTACTCTGCGATCCATCAGTATCGGTGTTTCCATTATCGTTACTGTCGATTGATGAACCATTGTCAAAAGACGACGCCACACTGCTCGACGACAAGTCGGTTGAACTGGCGGCGGTCGATGTCGACTCGTCAGAAGATGAGCCGAGTTCCGCGCTGTCGACAGATGAAGACGACTGCCCGTCGCTGCTTGACACGGAGGAATCGACAATGCTCGACCCTGACCCTTCCTGAGTGTTCGACGTTGCACTGCTTGAAGATGTTTGTGCTGACGAAGAAGTTGACAGTTCCTCCGAGATGCCCGCAACGTCAAGGAGTGTAGGGGTTGCAGAAGTTGTTGTAAAGAGCACCATTATCAATAGCAGTAAAAACAAAAAATGTCTCGTATATTTAATCATTAGTTTCCTCAATGAGATGAACATCTTGATACATTTTATTCACTCTCATCAAGTGCGGTGAAATCGATCAGACAGGCATACGCCACACATTTTTCGAACAACCGCTAAAACCGCCTTAAACAGTGCGTGAAACCCTCCAGTATTTTGTTTTCAGCCGACTAAATTATTTTGCTGACTTATTTTGAAAAACTTTTATCGTAATTGAGATTAAGTCGTCGATTTGATAGTTGACTAATACTAAGTTATGATTTATCATTGGTAAATAAGGAACATCGGAGAACACGAAATGGATATTCGCTATTCTGCAAACCAAAAGGATTTTAAACGCTACACCACCGAAGAGACTCGCTCGGAATTCCTGATCGAGAACCTCTATGTTGCAAACGAAGTGGTGAGCGTATACTCACATGTTGATCGCATGGTCACCCTCGGCTGCATGCCAACTGACAAATCGGTTAATATCGAACAGGGCATGGACTGCATGGCAAACTTTGGCACAGGCTATTTCTTGGAGCGCCGTGAACTCGGCATCTTCAACCTCGGTGCAAACGGCAAAATCACCGTCGACGGCACCGAATATAAACTTGATAACAAAGACTGTCTCTATGTTACAAAAGGTGCAAAAGAAATTATATTCGCGAGCGACGATGCCATAGCACCGGCAAAGTTTTATATGGTATCGGCACCGGCACACATGAGCTACGAGACAAAATTACTCAGCATGTCAGATGCCGCAAAAAAACCTCTCGGCGACAACGCTACCGCTAACAAACGGGTCATCAACCAGTTTATACACCCTGATGTTCTTCCGACATGTCAATTGACAATGGGATTGACCGTGCTGGACGCCGGAAACGTCTGGAACACCATGCCGGCACATACCCATGAACGCAGAATGGAGATCTACACATATTTCGACCTACCGGAAGAGCACGTTGTGTTTCATCTTATGGGTGAAGGCACCGAAACACGCCATATAGTAATGAAAAACGAGCAGGCTGTCATCAGCCCGTCTTGGAGCATACACAGCGGTTGTGGCACCACCAGTTACAGTTTTATCTGGGCTATGGGTGGCGAAAACCAGACTTTTGATGATATGGACACCATCAAGATGAACGAGATGAAGTAAGTAAAAAGCAGTTTGAAAACTAAACCGCAAAAGCGAACAAAGCATTGAGAAAGGAATATAAAAATGTCAGATACACTAAAAGGAAAAGTTGCTCTCGTCACCGGCGCAAGCTACGGCATTGGTTTTGCCATCGCTTCTGCCTACGCAAAAGAGGGCGCCACCGTCTGTTTCAACGACCTGTCACAAGAGAATGTTGACAAAGGCCTTGCAGCGTACAAAGAGATCGGCATCGAAGCCCATGGTTACGTCTGCAACGTATGTGACGAAGAAGGTGTCAATAATCTCGTAGCACAGATTGAAAAAGAGGTTGGCGTGATTGATATCCTCGTCAACAACGCAGGCATTATCAAGCGCATACCGATGTGCGAGATGAGCGCAGAAGATTTCCGTCAGGTTATTGACGTCGATCTCAACGCTCCTTTCATCGTATCGAAGGCGGTTATCCCCTCCATGATCAAAAAAGGTCACGGCAAGATAATCAACGTCTGCTCCATGATGTCGGAACTTGGACGCGAAACAGTGTCTGCTTATGCGGCGGCAAAGGGCGGACTCAAAATGCTGACCCGCAACATCTGTTCTGAATATGGTAGATTTAATATCCAGTGTAACGGCCTTGGCCCGGGATACATTGCGACACCCCAAACTGCGCCACTGCGCGAAACTCAAGCGGACGGCAGTAGACACCCATTCGACCAGTTCATCATTGCAAAGACTCCTGCTGAGCGCTGGGGCACTGCCGAAGATCTTGCCGGCCCTGCGGTTTTCCTTGCCTCCGACGCTTCCAACTTCGTCAACGGACACATCCTTTATGTCGATGGCGGCATCCTTGCATATATCGGCAAACAGCCGTAAAATTCGGCCTAATAGTCGATCAATTGGAAAAACGCTACAGATTGCCAAGTAGAATTACTAATTATCAAGGCGAAGAACCATGGAATGATTTGTGCACTCACCGATTGACACAGGCGAAGAAAAGTGAACTTTATGCGGCAAGATGTGTTGGTTTTTAGGTTAATAGTCTATATTTATCAACAGCAAAACGGCAACGAGTAGCAGGGAAGCTATTCGTTGCCGTTTTATTTTCTGGTATCATTTCTGAGCAAGCGCTATTTTCATCGCCATGCATACAGAATGAAATAGTGAGCTTTAAATATGTGTCCTTTTTCCGGTAGCCTTTCTACCTCGGAGTACCGCCTCGACTGCGTCAAAGGAGCGTGAAGAGTATTCAAACGCACAAAGTTTATAAACAGCTTCCGGAAGCGACAAAAGGTCGTATGGATTGCGAAGCGCAACCGCTACAACACATCTTCCCTTTTCGTGCAGTTCTTCAATCAGGTGAAGTTGCTCCGTGTTCAGATGGCCGTTATATGTTCCAACGACCACCGTTTGACCTTCATCGGTCGCACTAAGCACGCTCTCTATATCCTCTGTTTGCGGTTTGACCGGCACCACTGTGTGTTTTGCTCCAAAACGCTTCGCCATATGTTGGGCAAAGGTGTCTTCGTTCGAAGTGCTGGAGGCGAACGTCGCACGGTAGACAGGGCAACTGACAAAATGCGTATCGGCATCGATTGTCGGAAAAGATGTATTGTCATCAAAACGAGTGATTGCACCCTGCATCAGCTCTTTGGCTTTGTTTGTATGCTCTTCACAGCCTACCGCCTCAAACGGTGCATCGGCGTCGGCAAAGCGTCGCTTCGCCTCCAGCACACGAGCAACTGCATCATCTACCCTATCCATTGGAAGTGAACCGTCCTTCACCGCCTTTTCTGTGATCCGGAGTGCCTCCAGTGCGAGCGGTGCAAGGTGTGAGATACAACCAAGGTCAAGACCCGATTTGATACCCTCCAAAAACGCTTGTGGTGTGCCGTAATGATCCTTTATCGCTCCCATCTCAAGACAGTCGGACACAATCAGCCCATCAAATCCCATTTCGCCTCGAAGCAGATCGGTCATGATCGGACGTGACATGCTGGCAGGAACACCACTGTCATCAAAGGCAGGAAACAGCATGTGCGAAACCATAACGCAGGGCGACCCCTTCTTAATCGCATCGACAAACGGTGCGAGTTCACATTCAAACAATTCTTCTCGTGACTTTTCCACGACCGGAAGACCGAGATGACTATCGACAGCAGTGTCGCCATGTCCCGGAAAATGCTTGGTGGAGAGTAAAAGTCCGGCACGCAATATGCCGCGATGCACCGCATCGGAATATTTTATCACATGATCGACAGTGTTGCCATAAGAACGAACACCGATGACAGGATTTTGTGGATTGGTGTTCACATCTACGACCGGTGCGAAGTTGCAGTTCACACCCAGTGCCGCAAGTTCGCGTGCACTGTAATATGCAGCAGCCTCTGCATCCTCCGGCTCGCCGGCGGCGGCAACCGCCATCGCAGATGGAAATATAGTCGTACCGCTCGGCACTCTCGAGACGATTCCACCCTCTTGATCAATCGCAATAATCGGAGTATAGCCCGTTGCTTCCTTTATTCTTTTTTTCAGGTCATCGCAAAGCGATCTCATCTGCTTCGGTGAGGTCAAATTCCTCGAAAAAAGAATTATATTGCCCGCCTTATATTTTTCAATCAACTCGATCGACGCATCATCCAGCTCGGTACCGGGAAAACCAATCATCAACAGCTGTCCAAGCTTTTGTTGTAATGTCATTTATCTTCAATCCTTTCTTTTGTCGTCTATCTCGGTGTAGCAAATGAGAGTTTCCCGAGTAGTGGCGCATAATTCGCGCCGGTCACCGACGGCATTGACGACCCTACACCTCGCAGTGTACAGTCTCCAAGCAAAGCAAAAGCTACCGCCTCTTTGGCATCGCTGCTGTGACCGAGTTCTTCCTGTGTCTGAACCTCGATATCGAGCAATGCGAGTTTATCTTTCAACATTTTGAGCAGCGTGTCGTTGTAGCTTCCGCCTCCACCGACTATTAGCCGTTGTGCGGTTACGTTCACAGTCACGAAGTCACGCACCGCAATATAGATACTCTCTGCCGTTAGTGCGGTTGCCGTTGCAAGAATATCATCATCGCTAAGCCCAAACTCGACTGCTCGAGCATAGAGTTTTTCGGTATATTCGACACCAAACAGCTCACGACCGGTTGTTTTGGGTAGTGGAGCCACAAAATAAGGATGTTGCGTCAACTCGTTTAGGAGCGGTTCACACACAGTACCTTTTGCAGCCCTCTCACCACCGACATCCATTGAGCACCGACCATCCGTCATGCGTGAAATCAACGCATCAACCACCATGTTACCGGGGCCGGTATCAAAGGCTTGCACCTGATCTGCCGAGCAACCTGCCGGAAGCACCGTCACGTTGCCAATACCTCCGATATTTTGAAGCAAAACTCCTTCGCTCTCACTACGATACAACAAAAATTCTGTATAAGGCACCAGCGGAGCTCCCTGTCCTCCCGCCGCCATGTCGGCGACACGAAAATCTGACAAGCATGAGATGCCGGTGCGCTCTGCGATGACATTTCCATCGCCAAGCTGGACGGTGAAGGCCGCTCTGCCGTTTACTGAGGTTGGTTGATGATATATTGTTTGTCCGTGCGAGCAGATGAGATCCACCTGTTCCTTTTCAAGCCCGGCCTTTTTTATTGCACTCATCGCAGCCTGTGCATATACCTCACCGAGTTCCATATCGAGCGAACCGAGCATGTCGACCGTCGCATTTTTGGGCTCGAAGGCATGAAATATTCTTTCCCTCATAGCGGGCTCGAATTCTATTCCGATAAATGCGAGAACCTTGGTTGATATATTATCACCCTGCCCTTCGATGGCAACTACTGCGGCATCGATTCCATCCACTGAAGTGCCGGACATGAGCCCCACCACAATTCGCCGAGATTTATTTAAAAACGGGAAAAATGAATTATCCATAACTACTCCCTTATTATTTACCGATTGATCCGAGTGCTTTGCGAAGTACTCCGCCATTTTCTTGCAATAATTCCCTTGCCTGCTGTGTTGAAAGGCCGCTTAAAATTGTCATGATGGCGAGTTTAGTGCTATTTCCGGAATCGCACAGTGCTTTCTTTGCCGTCTCATCATCTACACCCGTCACCTCTTTGATTATTCGTTCGGCACGATCGACCAGCTTACTGTTGCTTGGATTGAGATCCACCATCAGATTACCATATGTCTTACCGAGCTTAATCATCACACAAGTAGTCAACATGTTCAGCACCAACTTTTGAGCCGTTCCGCTTTTTAGTCGAGTAGAACCGACCAAAGCCTCTGCACCAACAACAGGCGCTATACATACATCGCAGAGTTTCGCCAATTTAGTATCTGCGTTGGTAACAACTCCAATAGTCGCGGCGCCGAGGCGCCCCGCCTCTTCAATTGCCGCTAATACAAAAGGAGCGCTACCACTTGCGGTAATGCCGATCAGCGCATCTTTTGAGGTTAATCCGATTTCATGCACAAGTGCAATCCCCTCTTCCCGGCTATCCTCGCTACCTTCAACTGCCTTACGAAGTGCGACGTCACCGCCTGCAATAAATCCTTGAACCAGCTCGGGCGGTGTACTGAATGTTGGCGGACACTCGCTTGCATCCAACACTCCAAGTCTACCGGAGGTGCCGGCACCGATATAGAACATGCGTCCCCCATCGCTCATTGCACTATAAAGAATATCTACAGCTTTTGC
Source organism: uncultured Oscillospiraceae bacterium (assembly GCA_964370605.1). Taxonomy (GTDB): domain Bacteria; phylum Bacillota; class Clostridia; order Oscillospirales; family Ruminococcaceae; genus CAYJBH01. Next base: position 20,417 of record CAYJJX010000020.1, read on the forward strand.
AACCTGTGGCAACTGTGTCTTCACCGCCAGCGGCACCTCGATATCCTGTTTGTTCATCATGTCGACCATCTCGGCAGTGGTAACGAGATCAATGTTACGTGTCGCTTCGTTTATCCTCTCTGTTCCAAGCGAGGCAAGGTAATTTTCCATATTAAATAACCGTCCCTTTCTCTATCCTGTATCGGCTTTACCATTGGAGCGTAGTCTCAATTTTTCAACCGCCACATTATTGGCATTACTTTTATTCTTGTTTACAAGTCGAGACTGCCAAAATCGGCAGCCTCAATGCTTTTATTCCGACATTCCGCCGATAAAATCTTTATATATCCCCGGTTTTGAATCGGGAATAAGGGTTGCATTTACTGTCTTTTCATAGAAAGCCTGTGGACCCACCCCTCCTATAATGCAGTATCCGTAACCGTCTTTCGCCATCGCATCAAGACAACGGAGCAAAAGTGCTTTTCCGATCCCTTTGCCTTGCTCCTCGTCTTTCACCTTTGTAGGACCAAAAAAATTGGGAGCAGTAGCATCGTAACAGGCGTATCCTACAATGTTCTTTCCCCTAGTCGCAATAAAACATGACACAGGGGTATGAGAAAAACACACATCGCATTCACCTGCCGCCGATCTTCCGTTGTTTTCCAGCACCCAATCAATTATGCGAAGCTTGTCGGGGGCCATTGCACGACGAATGACGACATCGTTGTCGGATGGCACAGCATCGCCGGCACCCTGCGGAAGTTCATAGAGTTTGACCAACATGTCAGGCATTTCTTTCTCCTTATGTTTTTGCATAAATATGCAAGTTTATCCCTTGACTCCACCAAGGGTGATACCCTTGACAAAAAATCTTTGCAGGAATGGGTATAGGATGATAATAGGCAACGTAGACGTAATAATTACGGCTGACTTGATGCCCAGCGAGATTGTCTCGTTTTGGGACGAGGTCATGCCTCCACCAACGCTGAGTGTACCGTTGACTATGTTTCTCAAAATCATCATTACAGGGTAAAGATCCGAATTTAGGTAGATCAAACTGTTGAACCAGTCATTCCAGAAAAATACCGCATAGTATAGACCTATTGTCGCGATTGCCGCGGTTGAAAGTGGCAGCACAATCCTGCGCAGGATACCGAAATAGCCGAGACCGTCGATCAATGCCGCCTCTTCGATTTCGTTTGGAAGACCTTTGAAAAAGCTGATAAGCACGATGAGGTTAAACGGATTGATGGCAAAAGGTATCAGCATAGCAAAACGTGTGCCGGTCAGTCCGAGGTTGCTGATAAGCAGGTAGTTCGGGATAAGTCCACCTGTAAAGAACATGGTTACGACAACGATTTTTGTAATAAGTCTTGAGCCTTTGAGATTAACCTTCGCAAGCGGATATGCCATCAAGCAGTTCAGCACAAGCGCAATTATAGTACCGAATATCGTATAGATAAAGGTGTTGCCGTATGCCGGCAAAAAGTTCGGATAGTTAAAAATCGTCTCATATGAAATAAGGGTAAAGTCTACCGGCCAAAAGAGCACTTCATTGTTAATGATTGCCTTTGAATCGGAAAAAGAAACCGCCAACATATAGATAAACGGTGTGAGACAGAGTATAAGTGACAGAACCATGACGATATTTACGACACTGTCAAATACGATGTTCTCTAAATTTTTATATCTTTTAGTCATCTCGTCCTCCTTAATAAATGCTCTCGCCGGTGAGCTTTTTGCTCAGGGCGTTGGAGGAGGCAACAAGGATAATGCCAACGACTCCGGTGAAAAGTCCGATAGCGGTTGCATATGAGTAGTTCTGACTCTCAAGACCGATACGAAATACGTAAGTATCGATGATATCACTGACTACCGAGTTTGCCGGTGTGTACATCAGCAGGATCTTTTCAAATCCAATGGTAAGCACACGTCCGACATTCATGATAAGCATGACCATGACAGTAGGCATAATTGACGGTAATGTTACATACCATATCTGTTGCATACGAGATGCTCCATCAATCTCTGCCGCCTCGAACATATCTGGATTGATAGCGGTGATTGTCGCAAGATATATTATCGCCGTCCAACCGGTAAACTGCCAGGCCGCGGTAAATACATAGATAGGAATAAACCATTCCGGTTCATTCATAAAGTAGATAGGCTCAATGCCGAAATTCTTAAGTAGCAGGTTGATAATACCTGTGCTGGGAGATAACAACTCGTTCAAGATGGTGATGACAACAACTGTCGAGATGAACCTCGGCATGTATGAAATAGTCTGTACCGTCTTCTTGAAGTATTTTCCGCGCACTTCGTTAAGAAGTATTGCAAAAATAATCGGTATCGGGAAGTTTACCAGTATGTTCCAGAACGAAATGTGCAGTGTGTTAAAAAAAGCCGACCAAAAGCTGGAGTCGGTAAGCAGCCGCTCAACATAGCGTAGCGTCCATTCGGTTCCCCACGGACCTGTGCCGGGACGATAGCGACGAAAGGCAAGTATGTTGCCGAACATCGGCAGATACCTGAAAATAACAAGGTGTATAAGCGGCAGTACCAGCATCGCATATAGCGCCCAGTAGCGTTTCAGATATTTCTTCATTTCTGATATTGCACCCTTTTTTTCGGGTGTTGCAAGTTTCTTTGTCATGTCTTTTCTCCGAGATACGGATAGCACAAAGTGCAAATTAATATTTTCCTTAGCCCGTCTGTTGCCCATATCAAAATGATATGGGCAACAGAGATAGACTATTTAAGATTTAGATTAAAGATAATCGTTGTAGTATGCGAGGTACTCTTGAATACCGAGGTTTTCAAGTTCAGCAACATACTCGTCCCAATCATCTTCAACGCTCTTAGAGCCGGAGATGAATGCGTCGATCCAAACGGTAACAGCATCTTGAAGAGGAGTTCTTAGGAAGTTAACTTCTTCAGAAGCATCTTCGTCCCACAGCGGTGTGGGCGGTTTCGGTTGGATGGAGTTGCCATCTTCCAAAGCCTTGATGTCGGTGTTCAGCTGTGCGAACTCTTCGTCATATTTCGAAAGAACCAATGTGTTCTCCCAAACTGCCTGAGAACCGTTAGAACCGGCACCGTACATTACCTGGATTGTTTTGTAAATGCCATCGGGAGAGTTAGCGATCTCGTCGTTGTATACGATTGTGTCGCCGTCCATTGTGTAGGACTCGCCCTCAACACCGATGTTCCAGATTTTTGCATTTTCTTCTGAGTAGAACATGTTATCAACAGCAGCGATAACCTGCTCGAAGTCCTCGCGCTCCATCAGAGTGGAGGGGAACATGATACCGTTTCCGGTGTAAGATTTTTCCATGTGGTATGCGCCTGCAGGGCCTTCCAGCGGCAGGTACATTTTCAGGTCATAACCTTCGATTTCGCTTGCAGCCTCAAAGCCGCCGATTTGGTCGTACCAAGCGTAGGTAGCCATTGCACCGCCACCGACAATTTTGGTGGTAGCGCCGTCACCGTCGCTAACTTCAGGATCATAAAGACCTTCTGCATAAAGTTTGTTCATGTATCTGAAGAATTCGCGAGCTTGATCGCTGATAGCACCGGCAAAGTACTCGCCGTTTTCGTAGTCATAGCTCAAAACATAAGAACCGGAGGAAGAACCGCCACCGAAGCTAACGCCGAAAGCAGGCATCAACATACGAGTTGTGATGGAGGTATATACCCAAGAGGTCAGCGGATAAGAATCCGGATTCTCGTCTTTGTATGCTTTAAGAATTTCGTATAGATCATCAACAGTTTTCGGAGTTTCGAATCCGTTTCCTTCGATGAAGTCGGCACGCATGATCAGACCTTCGTCATATGTCGGAGAGTCAAACAGCATAGGCATGTAGTACAGCTTGCCATCTGTCAATTTCAGAGCGTCAACACTTTCGCCGATGCCGAACTTGTCGATAGTTGCATTCATGTTCGGTGTCAGCTCTGCATAGTCGCTGATCGGAATAATAGCACCGTTAAGTGCAAGAGCTGCATTCTCGCCGGCAGTGTTCATGTTAAGAAGCACGTCGGTAAGGTTTTCACCGGTATTAAGTGCCAGTGAAACAACTGTTGCATACTCCGCTGTCGGTGTAGTCTGTACTGTTACATCAAGATTAGCATTTTTTGCTGTCTCAACAAAAGCAGACCATGTCTCGACATAAGGAAGTGTCGGATTGTCGGGATATGAAATTGTGATTGCAATGGGCTCTGCAGGGGTTTCTTCTGTGGTTGCTTCCGAAGTGGATGCATCCGTTGCGGGAGCTTCCGAGGTAGCCTCTTCGGCAGGTGCACTACATGCAACCAATCCGAATAACAGAGCTGCCGCCAGAGCTAAAGATAGAATCTTCTTCATTCTGTTTCCTCCAATAATTCTTGTCAATTACGCATCAAACAAAGCGCAATTCGTGATCAGTGACTGCCGTTTTTCCCCTCGACAGTTTCACTAAACTGCTATAATAATACCTTTAAATGTTATTCTATGTCAAGCATATTTATCTAAATGTAATAAATTTGTGAAGATTTGCAACATTTCACAATATTGACAACAAAAAAAAGCTGTAATATAATGATTTATAACAACTATCAAACTATTGTGCATCAACTAAAATTTTAAAGAAGGAACAAAAAACGACTATGAAAAATAAAGTGTGTGATTTTGAAAAGGTTTGTGCCATACTGGAAAAAGAGGTCGGCCACTCCTTCCCCGCTGCCTGTCTTTCAATTGGAGTAGGAGACGAAGTCCTATTAAAAAAATCGTTCGGCCTTGCCACACTCGACACTGTGTTTGATATCGCAAGTGTTTCGAAAATAATCAGCACTACCATGATTGCACTTCGATATATCGAGGACGGAAAACTCCGTCTTTATGACCGACTTAACTTTTTTTTCGATACACCGAGTGATAAATCGGACATAACAATACTACACCTACTCACCCATACAAGCGGACTTCCGGCGCATTACTACATCAGTGAATTTGCCGACACACCAGAGCTGGCGCTTCAAGCAATATTATCCCGGCCTTTGTCTCGACCGATCGGTGAACTGCCGGTCTATAGTTGCATCGGCTATATAGTGCTTGGCAAAATACTGGAGCAGATTGGCGGTGCACCGCTTGATGTTTTGGCAAAGGATATTGTCTTTGATCCGCTTCGCTTAAAAAACACAAGTTATCGTCCGAGTGGCGACATAGCGCCGACCGAGACTGACCCTGCCACAAAAGATTTCCTTTGTGGCGTCGTGCATGATGAAAACGCACGATTCCTGAACGGTATCTCCGGAAACGCGGGGGTGTTCAGCGATATCGGCGATATGACAACTTTTGCGCAGATGCTTGCGCGTGGAGGTTTAACAAGTGAAAACGATGCCTATCTTTCCCCAGCAACCTTGCGAGAGGCGATAAAAAATCGCACCCCCGGAAAGGGGCACGAATTACGTGGACTTGGATTCAATCTTGCAGGAAGTGAGACAAATTTTCTCGGCGATCTTTTGAGCCGTCAATCATACGGCCATACCGGTTTCACCGGAACTTCGATAGCGATCGATCCGACAAGCGGACTTTTTATCGTTCTTTTGACCAACCGTGTTTGTCCCACGAGAGAAAATATACGATTGGTGCGACTGCGCTCGCTGGTGCATAACGCAATCGCCGCCGAAGTATCAAAACATTATTAGTAACTGCTTAACAACTCAATAGTGACTTTACAAAATTAACAAAAACCATTTTGGGGCTACAAAGTGGTTTTTTATATTGGTAAAACTCCTTTGCATTTTGATTTTAGTTTAAGGCAAAAAATCGGTAGACAATATCAATTATAGCCTTTGAACAACCTGTTATTCAGTAGGTTTCAATCAAAAGCAATCCGGCACGGTATGTATTCCGATGCCGTAATCGTCCGACATACAAACACGGCTACCTGCAAATGATGGACCACCGACAAAGGGGTCACTCTTGCAAAGTAGCGGACCATCAAGATCGACCCCCGTGACGACCGAGAGACCTGCCGCAAAATGTGCGGCGGCACTGACAGCCAGTCTACTTTCAAGCATACAACCCATCAAACATTCCACGCCGAGTGACTGTGCGACTGCCGCAACCTTTAGCGCGTTATATATGCCGCCCGTCTTCATCAGCTTAATATTAATAATATCCGCCGCGCCTGTCCTTATCAACTCGATCGCCTGCGCCGCATCGAACACGCTTTCATCCGCAAGAATCGCAGTCTGTACCGAACGGGTAATAAACCTCATGCCGTCAATATCGTGAGCCTTGACCGGTTGTTCCACCAGTTCAATGTCCAGCCCCATGTCTTCCATCGCGGCAATAAGGCGAACCGCCTGTTTTGGTGTCCAGCCCTGATTTGCATCGACCCTTATAGCTACATCGTCACCCACTGCGGCACGAATTTCTCTTACAGTTTGTGCATCGGCAAGCCCTTTGCCTTTACCGACCTTCAATTTTAGAATATCAAAACCTTCTTCCACCGCCTTGACACTGTCACGAATCATCTCGTCGGCATCGTTGACACTGATGGTAATATCGGTTTTGAGCTCACGTTTTGCACCACCCAAAATCTTATATAGCGGTCGTTGCAGGTTCTGTGCATAGACATCATAGATCGCCATATCCACCGCCGCTTTTGCGGAGGTATTTTTTATCAAGCAACCATGTAAACGCTGCATCAAAGGGTCAAGGCAATCAATATCGAGTCCGATTACAGACGGTGCAATATATTTGTTTATGGCACAGATAATGCTCTGTGAGGTCTCGCCTGTGATGGCAGAGGTTCCGACCGCCTCGCCATAGCCCACAAGCCCTGTGTCGGTGGTCAGCTTTACAATAACGCTCTCGACATATTCAGCGGTGCGAAGTGCTGTTTTGAACGGAGTTTTAAGCAAAACATTATTTTCGCCGATCTCTATACTTTTTATCTTCATCTGAAAACCCTTTCCATTACACTTTTCAAAACATTATATTACATAACAAAGAAAAGTTCAAGGTGATTTTTCGTTATACCGACCGCATTCGTTTGAAGAGCGATTGAAAAAAGTATCGTTTGTTGATCAAATTATTCATCGCCGAGGTGGTTTTCCCCGCCATGTCGGCATAATTTATACACAGCACCCGACACCGATTGTTGCGCAGGGGCAACACCTTTATGACAAAGGTATTGAGTGCTCGCTCATGCCCGTTTTCCGGAGACGGTGCGGCGCTATATCGACTTGCACCCGGCAGGGCAGGATGTATAATCGATTTAGAGGCAAACATTCTGATGCTCGGATCAATCGCATTCAGCACCACAAAATCACACGGTGCCATCATCGGAATATCGGTGCTTGCCACCGCCGCCTCTAAACGAGCACCCTCTTTCCAATCATAAACTTCAAGCGGCTCTGCTTTGTGATCGTCCGGATCGCTCACCGGATCGATCACCGCATACCCTTTTGGTGAGGTGATATAGGCAAAAAACTCATCGGCGTTGCGATTGATCACACCGCTCGCCCTCGTGACATGCACCCCCGAAGCGGCAAGCGGACCTTTTATCGGCTTGGATTCTACCAAAACACCGTTTTTGAGCGACTCCTTTTTCCAGCCGGTGGTCTTGAACATTCTTTCTGCTTCCTCAAACATGCTCTTTGCATGGTTCGGCGCATCGACCACCACCTCTTCGCCGATCAAATGTTCCTTTCCGGCGTGGGTATCGACTCTTCTTGTCGAATGAATCTCCAGCATACGCTCTGCCTTGCGCCTTTTCTCGGTGTCGTCACCAAAATAGGGATAGATGATCTCTTCAAACGTCTTTTTCACCTCGGGTGAGAATTTCAGCAGTTCCTCGACAGGATAATCCTCTTCAAGCGGCACATCATAAACGGCTTCTTTGTCGTCAAGACTGCGTTCCTGTTCACTTGTCAAGTACACGGTATGAAACAGCACCGAGTTGTTGAGCGACTTGTGACCGAGCTTGCAGACAGGACCTTTTGATAGGTCGTCCGCCTCAAATATCCAGTATTCATGTCCCGACGAAAGTTTGTTTTCCGCAACATCGCTCACCACACCTGCCAGCAAATATCCTGACCCATCGGCATCACTCGACTCCATGCAGGAAATGGTATAAAGCAATACCTTGTCCGGAAAAACATAGGAATCGGCGACGGCAAAATGATCTTTGTCGATACGCGCGATTGAATTGTTTACATCGAGTTTTCCCGCAACCATGTCTTCAAGCGGAACTCTTCTGTTTTCCACCTTGTTGTAAGCATCAAAGACACGTTTCGGTAACATCTCCGCCTTGAAACCTTTAAACATCACAAACAGGTCTTGCCTGTCAAAGGGGCGTGTCTGCCTGCCCATATAGGTGTACATATACGGTCCCCAGCAAAGTTTTTCATCTCGAATATAAGAGGAGGCAAGTACTCGTCCCTCTTCACCGTTCACGACATGTTTTCCGATGCTCGAGATATCCAGCACCGGAAGGGTGCCGTATCCTACGACATGTTCGGGATATTTTCTGCCCTGCAAATCCACATCATAGCTTCGAATAATTTCTGCCGTGTTGGTTGCGGGGGTGTGGAGCATGTATATATTGATATTTCCGTTTGGATTCTCATAATCCGCAATAAGGTGTATGCACGCCTCATCAATTTCTACCCGTTTAGCTACTACCTCGCTATTCTCCGCTATGAGGTCGGCACGCTTCACGAGGTAAACCACCGTCTTTTCCTCGGGGAGCGGTGCATTCATCCATGGTGCGACCATCTCTGTGCCGGTCACAAAAGCCGTGTCGGCAAGAATAATATAGTCCCTTGTGAACACCAGTTCATGCAGACTCTGTTTAATCAGAATGAAGTCACCGACCTCGTCTTTCACCGCCCAGCTCTGCGGCTCGGTCTTGCCGTCCCATTTCATCAGATTACATGGGTGTTGCGAGTCGGTCTGCGCGTAGCGGTAGTTCACAAGAAAAAGCTCGTCTGTGTTCGGATCATTGTATATGACGTGTGAATTGCTGTAACCGGCAAAAAGATTGCCCATCAAATCGCCTGCCGCCCCCGCCATCATCGGCAACCACTGTGACCTTTTTCCGAGCGGCGTCTTTGCGCAAAGTGTTTTGCGATCAATTATCCATGGTCGGTCCACATCACTGGTGACGCCCAGCCTGCCGTCCGGCAACAGATACATACCCTCGGTATAAGAAAATATGCCCATGCCTGGGGACATAAACATCAAACCCATGTGCTCAAAGCGATGTTTCGATCTTTTCAGCGCAAGCCGAGCTATTGCGGCAGGTGTCCACATCAATCGGTTTTTTAACATTGCTTTTCCCTGCGACAGTCCGAGTTTGACTATGTTGGTATCGCCGACCATGAAGGCACTCGGCGTGCCAAGACATTGACAGATATACATGTTACCATCAAGATCATGCGGCAACATTCCTTCTAGTATATTCAACTCGATATCGGAGTTGATCGTCTCGGTATTGCAGACATCATAGGCATCCGGAATGGTTTTCGATCCACTCTGCCTTTCCTCCAGCGTGCCGACTATCTCTTTACCTTTCAAGTAGGAACCTCTCACCCCACCGAGGAGATAGCGTGCCCGAGGATAAAGTTCGCTGAATTTTTTATTTTTCCGGTTCATAAATCCCTTTCTGTAGGCACATATATCGATTTATCTGTTACCAAACAATGTAATACTTTAGTTCAAGTATTTTTATGCCTACTACTTCCCTGCTAACGCTATTCAACGATATAATTTAGAACTATCGTTCAGGGTATATATTACCATAATATAACAAAATAAAATAAATTCAAGTCGTTTTTACCATTTTGTGTCTTTTTTTAGAAAATTTTACAGCACTTTACATGATAACAAAAAATCGACCCGTCCACAAGACAGGTCGATTTTTTTTACAAGTTACTTCAAACGCTCTTTGAGCGACAGTACATTTTCATGAATAATGTTTATAATAGATTTGAAAGTTGCATCATCGGTGCCGCTCGGGTCGTCAAGACCCCAGTTTTCAGCATGTTGACCTCTCAGCGTAGGACAGCTGACGTTACAGCCCATGAAAATAACTATATCGGGTTGCGGTATCTCGTTTATCTTCTTGTTGAACTGCGTCTCTTCCATGTCAATGTCATAGAGCTCCTTTATAAGGCGCACAGCATCGGGGTTAATTTTGTCTTTGATTTCGGTTCCCGCTGAATAGCTCTCAAACACATCACTCGCAAGAAGTTTCCCTAGTGCCTCTGCCATCTGACTGCGACAAGAATTGTGATTGCACACAAACGCAACCTTAGGTTTTCCGTCACATTTAATATCTATTCTATTGTCCATAATTCAACTTCCCTTTCATAATTTTACACCATTTCAGTTCGACATTCGCAAACCTATTCTTCTACGCTTCCTTTTGCAACACAATTTCCTCGACATCGGTCAGCTCATGAAAGATCCGTATTGCTTCCTGAGCCCCCCGGTCATTGATCCTGTAATGTGACCATTTTCCTGCATGTCTGCATGTCACAATGCCACTTTCACACAATATTTTCATGTGATACGAAAGCTTTGATTGGGCTATGTCTAGCAGTTCAGACAAAACACAGTTGCAATGTTCACCACTCCGAAGTATTTTAACAACCGCAATTCTCGTCGGATCACAGAGCGCCTTGAAAATTTTCGCATACTGCTCGTTTTGTATATCGTTCACTTTTTACCTCAAATCAATTTTATTTGATGTATTCATTGTACACCATTTTGTTTCATATGTCAACACAAAATTTGACACTGATTTTCATTTATGATAATATAACATAGGTCTGTAACAAATAAGGAAATCAGTTTCAAATGAGCATACTGGAAGTCAAAGATCTAAATCACGGTTTTGGTGATCGTGCAATACTGAAAGATGTTAGTTTTCGCCTTTTGAGCGGCGAACATGTTGGGCTTGTTGGCGCAAACGGCGAAGGCAAATCCACCTTTATGAACATCATAACAAAAAACCTAATGCCGGACGAAGGCACTATTGAATGGAGCAAAAATTCTAAGGTCGGATATCTCGACCAACATACCATCCTATCGAAAGGTCAGAGCATACGCGACGTTCTGAGCGGTGCTTTTTCTCCCCTTTTCGATATGGAAGCAAGAATGAACACCATCTGCGATGCGATGGGTGAGGCAAGCTCAGAAAAGCTTGAGCTTTTGATGGAGGAGCTCGGTGAGATACAAGACCTTCTCACGGCACATGATTTTTATATAGTCGATGTCAAGGTGGAGGAGGTTGGCCGAGCGCTCGGGCTATTTGAGCTCGGTTTTGATCGAGACGTAACGGAACTTAGCGGTGGTCAACGCACCAAGGTACTGCTCGCAAAACTTCTTTTGGAAAAGCCGGACATATTATTGCTAGACGAGCCGACAAACTATCTGGACGAACAGCATATCGAATGGCTAAAACGGTATCTCATCGAGTATGAGAACGCATTTATTCTCATATCACATGACATACCGTTCTTGAATGAGGTTGTAAATCTCATATATCATGTCGAGAATGCCGAACTGAATCGTTATGTTGGCGACTACTACAAATTTATGGAGCAATACGAGGCAAAAAAATCTCAACTCGAAGCCGCCTACAAGCGCCAACAACAAGAGATCGACGAACTAAAAGATTTTGTTGCACGCAACAAAGCAAGAGTATCTACCCGCAACATGGCAATGTCTCGCCAAAAGAAATTGGACAAGATGGATGTCATTGAACTTGCCAAAGAGAGAATCAAGCCGGAATTTCGTTTTCTTGAGGCGCGTGCGAGCGCAAAGTTCGTCTTTCAGACAAAAGACCTTGTCATCGGATATGATCGACCGCTTTCGAGACCGCTGAACATCGAGATGGAGCGAGGACAAAAAATTGCAATGGTCGGTGCAAACGGAATCGGAAAGACCACTCTCCTGAAAAGTATCATCGGCGAAATACCGCCTATCAGCGGAAAAAGCGACCTCGGCGACTATCTTTATGTTGGTTATTTTGAGCAGGAAAAAAAATATACCGACAACACCACCTGCATCGAAGAAATATGGCACACGTTCCCTTCATTGACACAACGAGAGGTGCGTGCCTCCCTCGCAAAATGCGGATTGACTACCAAGCACATCGAAAGCATGTTGAAGGTGCTTAGTGGCGGCGAGCAAGCAAAGGTGCGCCTTTGCAAGCTGATGAACAGCGAGAGCAATGTCCTGCTCCTCGATGAGCCAACCAACCATCTTGACACCGATGCAAAAGAAGAGCTGAAGCGTGCACTCAAAGAGTATAAGGGTGCTATTCTATTGATCTGTCACGAACCGGACTTTTATCGTGATATTGTTACGACCGTCTGGGACTGCGAAGAATGGACAACACTACTCTAACATATAGGAGACGTTATGATGACCATCAAAGAAATCTATGAAAAATTTGATAAAATCGGTTGTTTAACCTTTGCAACCGTCAACGAGAAGGGTGACCCCGAGACAAGGATAGCGCATCTGCGGGCATATGACGATGATGGCATCTACTTCATGACCATGTTCACAAAAGATTTTTACAAGCACATGAAAAACAACTCCAAACTTTCAATCTGCGGACTGAACGCGAATACAAAGGTCGAGCACGATGAGAACGGGTTTCCCATCTTCGAGGGCGGATATGCCATGAGAATGACCGGAAACGTAGAAGAAATTTCTATCGATGAAATAAAGAAAAAAAATAATCCTTTGTTTGATTTTTGCATTAAAGACTATGAAAAATATAATGCAATGGTGGTTTTTTGTATTACAAACGGTTATGGCGATGTCTTTGACTATGATTTTGAAAAGATTAATCGCGAAAACAAGCTTCAACGGGAATATTTTGCATTCAACGGCTCCTGCGAGAACTTCAAGGGTTTAACCATCGACAAAGATAAATGTATATCATGCGGCGTATGTAAGAAAAAATGTTCTTTCCTTGCCGTCGTCGAGGACGATGGCGAATACTCGATCGACCGATATCGTTGTGACGAGTGTGGCGACTGTTTTATCAACTGTCCGGTCAATGCCATCTCACATTAATCACATCATTCAGCATATTCACCAAGTCCTGTACTTTCATAAAGGAAGTACAGGACTTTTACATGCATTATATATAAAATCTTCAGCAACCACGCTTTAACCATTGGCAAGCCGAAATTATATAATAACGTTCTATCAATTCAAACTCTACTAAATTTTCATTGCACTAAAACTGCGGTGCTAATGAAATTCAGCAAAAGCCAATGCTTCAAACAGTTAGCCATATCGAAAAATATGACAGTTCGCATTGCCGCGATATGAGAGCTGTGGAATTATACTCGTAATACGACATAAAAACAGTAATGTAGATCAGCTATTCCTGTTGCTCTGAGCAAGGAGGATTTGTCAGAACAAATCTGTCGTCGATATTTTTCTCGCCCCAAAGACACATCATTTCAAGAATAGGCAAAAGGCTTTCCCCTTTTTCTGTTATTGAGTATTCTACCCTGGGCGGAACTTCGGCAAAGCAGGCACGGGTGATTAGACCATCCGCCTCCAATTCTCTTAGTTGATTTGTAAGCGTTTTTTGAGATATCTGCTTTATGTCACAAAGTATATGTTTGAATCTTTTCGCTCCCTCTGTGGCCAACATGAAAAGAATCAGCGACTTTGATTTGCCACCTATCATTTTGATTGTAACCTCGATCTCTGAACTGATTTCATATTTTGTATTATTCACAATAGTTACCTTTTTTTCACTTGTTGCTAAACAAGTGCCTTATTGACTGGCTGATTTTACAATAGTATAATATTTACTGCAACGTTAATTATTATACTATTTTAATTCAAAAGAGTCAAGACGTCTATAATCGGAGGTAGTTATGCAATACAGAGTACTCGGAAGAACGGGAATAGAAGTATCGGAAATCGGCCTTGGTGGCGAATGGTTCAACGGCAAGACGCAAGAAGAGGCAAATGCTATCATCGACAAAGCCGAAGAAGCCGGAATGAACTTTATCGATGTTTTTATGCCGCAGGCACCGACAAGGGACATAATCGGAAATGCGCTAAAAGGCAGACGAGAAAAATTCATAATACAGGGGCATCTGTGCACCGTGTTTGAAGATGAACAGTATGGCCGCACCCGTGATATCGAGAAAACACGAGCATCGTTTTCTGATTTGCTACAGAGGTTTGATACCGACTATATCGATATTGGAATGATACATTACGTCGACAGTGACGACGATTATCACTCTGTATTCGACACCGAAATCATCGAGTTTGCTAAAGAACTCAAGGCGAACGGCACCATAAAACATATTGGACTGAGCTCACACAACCCCAAGGTTGCGCTCAAGGCTGTTCAAAGCGGTCTGGTAGATGTATTGATGTTCAGCATTAACCCTGCATATGACATGGAGCATGCCGACACTGACATCGAGGCTCTAATTGAATACAAGGGAATCGGTGAAGACAATTGGACAGTAGACGAAGCTAGGCAAACACTGTATAGCACCTGTGAAAACCTCGGCGTTGGAATCACTGTTATGAAGGCTCTCGGCGCAGGCAGTCTACTCCGTGCCGAATCGTCTCCCTTTGGTATTGCCATGACTGTACCGCAGTGTATACAGTACTGCCTAGATCGCAGTGGTGTAAAGGTTGTGATCATTGGTTGTGACGATTCTGAACAGGTGGCTCATGCGATAACCTACTATGATGTTTCAAAAAAAGAACTTGAGTACTCTCACGTTTTCACGAGCGGTAAAGACATAGTGATGACCGGTCGATGCATGTATTGTAATCACTGTCAGCCATGTCCATCACAAATAGACATTGCCGCAGTAACAAAATATCTCGACCTTGCTCGTCAACAAGACAATGTGCCAGACAGCGTCAGACAACATTATCTCTCCCTCAAATCAAATGCCGATGACTGCGTAATGTGTGGAAAGTGCGAACCAAACTGTCCGTTTGGAGTCAAGGTGAGAGACAACATGACAGCAGCAAGAGATATGTTTGCGTTATAAAACGCAGCGAGGTTTCATGAACTATTAAACAAAGATAAATGACAGGAAAGGAACAGTTGTAATTATGAATTTTACATACTATATGCCAACAAAAATCCACTTTGGCGAGGGAGCACTCGAAAATCTTGCAACGTCAAAACTCCCGACCGGCAAGGCTCTTTTGGTCACCGGCGGCACATCCACCACTAAACTTGGCTATGTTAAAAAAGTTTGCGATCTGCTCGACAAAGGCGGTCATGAAGTCATACTCTACGATAAGGTCGAACCTAATCCAAACGTAGAATCGGTACGCGAGGCGTCGGCTCTCGCTCGCGAGAGCGGCTGCACCTTCGTTGTAGGCCTTGGCGGCGGTTCTTCGATTGACGCTGCAAAAGCTATTGCCATCATGTGCACTAACAGCGGCGACTTTTGGGATTATATCTCAGGCGGTACCGGCAAAGGCAAAGCGCTTGAAAATGATCCTTTGCCGATGGTAGCCATCACAACAACAGCCGGAACCGGTACCGAGGCAGACCCTTGGATGGTCATCACTAACGGCCGTGAGAAGATTGGTTATGGTAACTTTGACTGCACATTTCCGCTACTGTCAATTGTAGATCCGTCCCTCATGGTTTCGGTGCCGCCGCATCTGACAGCATATCAAGGTTTTGATGCTCTTTTCCATGCACTTGAAGGATATATCGCAAACATCGCCACTCCTATGAGTGATATGTTCGCCCTTGAATCAATAAGTTTAATTGGGCAACATTTGGCGACTGCCGTGAACGAGCCTAACAATATGGAAGCCCGTTCCTACGTGGCCCTTGCAAACACATATTCGGGGTTTGTCGAAAGTCTGTCCTCTTGCACATCAGAACACTCAATCGAACACGCATTGTCCGGATTTCATCATGAACTCCCACATGGTGCGGGGCTGATAATGCTATCGCTCGCCTATTTTGGTTTTTTCGCAAAAGTTTGTCCCGAGCGAACAAGCGAAATGGCCAGGGCTCTCGGCAACAGTGACGGCGACATAGTATGCGCTCTACATGATTTGCAAAAAGCTTGTCGCGTCGACACGCTTAAGATGAGTGATTTTGGCATTTCACAAGAAATGTTCCCACAATACGCCGACCATGCTTTTTCTGATATGGGTGGACTTTTTTCACTCGACAGAAAGCGTATGACAAAGGACGATGTTGTTTCCATATTGAAAGAATCTTACAAATAGCAACAGCCCGTTAAACCAAATTACCCGCACCCGCAAACTCAGTTAACAAGTCGGTCGGCACAAAAGACTGCAAAGCTTTCTTAATAGTCAAAGCTTTGCAGTCTATACAGTTTTCAATCTTGAGTCTTTGTCAAACCGGATCAATCGCCCTGCTAGGTACTCAGAGCATTCAGAATGATTTGCACGGCATTTTTAACACCTACCATCGAGCTGTCGATACACAGATTATAGTTGGTCATGTCCAACCATTTTTGACCTGTTTGATACTCATAATATTTTTTGCGTTCTTTATCGATCGAAACGATCTTCTTCTCCATGTCAGAAGCAGAAAGTTTTCCGTGGTCGTCCGATACTTTATCAAAGCAGCGTTTCACCCTGAAATCCATGTCTGATGAATAGATAAAAACTCTGAACGGATTATATTCACTAAGTATATAATTTGCACATCTGCCGATAATTACCGAGTCTCCCTTTGGCGCTATGCTTTTCAGCAACTTATGTTGTTCGATTTGAAGTTGCTCCATCGGTGTCGGGACATAGGTCACAAAGGCCCGTGCAAAAGTAAAACCATAGTTGCGTGTCGTTGTTTCGTCAAATCTTTCGATGAAATCTGCCGAGAGTCCTGTCTCTTCAGCCAACTTGTCAAGCAACTCTTTATCATAATATGCGCACTCTAATTCATCGGCTAACCTTTTTCCGACTTCTCGTCCTCCGCTTCCAAACTGCCTGTTGATTGTGACAATTCTTGACATTGAAACCCACCTCCTTATAATCGTGCGTATGACATTCTATAAACACCATAGAGATAACAACCACACTCCTGTGAAACGGTCGCTGCTCCTGTTTCTATTATACCGACTAACAACGGCAAAAGCAATATACTTATAGCGGAAAACCACAATCCATCAAATTGCACCAAACAAAGTCCATTTTTTCGGAGTTTCGCTATATTTCATAATCAAAGGCCTCTCTTGCCATCAAAGTCAGCAAAACATATTGACAAATCTCTCTCGATATGGTATGCTACCATCGGTTTAGAAAGCAAGGTATAATACAATACCCTTGAAATCGTATAAATTCATATAATGGATGAATGTTTCTACCGACTGCCATACAGTCAGACTACGACCACAACCAACCGTGGCATAGCTCTATCTGTACGGCATTTTTTTTGAGAGGAACAAACTAATGAATATGTATAATGTAATAATAATCGGGGCAGGACCGGCCGGGATTTTCACCGCATTAGAACTGGTGAAAAAAGGTTACAACGGAAAAATATTGATGTTGGAAAAGGGTGCGCCCATCGAAAAGCGCAGCTGTCCGAAGTCAAAAACAGGAGTATGTGTATCCTGTAAGCCATACTGTCATATCACCACCGGTTTTTCCGGTGCCGGTGCCTTCTCAGACGGCAAACTGTCTCTTGCCACAGAGGTGGGAGGCGACCTACCGGAGTTGATCGGCGAAGATTCAGCGTCAGAGCTTATCAAATACACCGACAACATCTACCTTGAGTTTGGTGCCGATCTTCAGGTTGAGGGGGTTGGGAACGATGCTAAAGTAAAAGAAATCCGTAAGCGCACAATTCAAGCCGGACTAAAGCTCGTCGATTGCCCTATCCGCCATCTTGGCACAGAAAAAGCTCAAGAGATTTATTTTTCAATCCAAAGCTATCTACAAGAAAATGGCGTTGAGCTTCGTTTCGGTGTTTCGGTGTCATCTCTTTGCATCAAAAACAACAGTTGCAGCGGTGTAGAGCTTGAAAACGGTGACACTATAACCGCCGACAAAATCATTATTGCAACAGGACGACGCGGTGCAGACTGGCTAGAAAAAATGTGTCGACATTTTGGTATCGAACATCGTGCCGGTACTGTAGATATCGGAGTTCGTGTCGAGGTTCGCAACGAAATCATGGAGGACGTAAACAATGTTCTTTATGAATCAAAACTCATCGGGTATCCCCAACCCTTCAAGAACAAAGTTCGCACCTTTTGTCAAAACCCGGGTGGGTTTGTAAGCCAAGAAAACTATGACAACGATCTTGCGGTGGTAAACGGCCATTCATACAAGGTACAAAAATCCGGCAACACTAACCTTGCAATACTATGTTCACATGACTTCAGCGATCCCTTTGATCAACCAATCGAATACGCAAGAAAGGTCGCCGAACTCACCAACATGCTTGCAGAGGGACGTATATTAGTACAGCGATATGGCGACATCCTCGATGGAAAACGCACATGGCAGGAAGAACTGTCTCGTTCCAACGTGAAACCGACACTCCCCGATGCAGTAGCAGGAGATATCACCTCCGCAATGCCTTATCGGGCAATGACGAACATCATAAACTTTATTCAGGCGGTCGATCATGTTGTGCCCGGCTTTGCGGCATACGAAACGTTGCTTTATTCTCCGGAAATCAAGTTTTACAGCAACCGCGTAAAAATGGATGGAGATATGTGCACCAACATTGAAAATCTTCACTGCCTCGGCGACTCCAGCGGCTGGACAAGGGGGCTGATGATGGCATCTGTGATGGGTGTGCACATGGCACGAGAGTTAATAGAAAAAGGCTAATTACGTTTTTACATAGAATATTAGTAAAGGAACAATATAATGTACAGGGCTCGAGAGATATCTGTATCTGATGTGAATAAAATGACAAACAGCGAGTATGTTTTGATTGATGTTCGCAAAGAAGCGCACTTCGTCCGAGGTCCAATTCCCGGTGCAGTGAATATTCCTGCTGCAACTGTATGCAAAGAAACCTTAGAGAAATATCGCAACAAGAAAATTGTGTTTTCCTGCTATGTCGGTATATCAAGCAAACCAATCGCAATAGAAATGATGGAAATTGGTTTTGACACATACAGCATGATTGGTGGCTATGGTGGTTGGCTATTGAGCTATCATCATTTGCATGATATAATATACTCGCAGGCGCCGAAAAACTCCAAAAAAAACGACAAATAACGACTTTGAGAGGTGCAAAATGCGAACTGAATCAATATCAATAATCGGTGCAAAAGAAAACAATCTGAAAGATATATCTGTCGATATTCCAAAATTCAAGCTTGTTGCCCTGACCGGAGTTTCCGGCAGTGGCAAAAGCAGCTTTGCTATGGACATTTTACAAAAAGAGTGTCAGCGCCAATATCTAGAGTCAATGGGAATGGTAACCGACGGACTTAACAAACCAAAAGTCGATAGTATCGAGGGGCTATCCCCATCAATTTCCGTCGGACAAAGGGTGCTCTCTAGAAACCCTCGCTCAACTGTCGGAACATATACCGAGATACTCACCTATCTTCGCATTCTGTATGCAAAACTTGCAACAAGAATTTGTCCCAACTGCAATGGCGAAATACCGCCCAGTTTTGATGAAGACGAGGAAATCGACTTCACCGATACCACCTGTCCCCACTGCAAAACAAAACTTCAGCATCTCAATATGGCAAGTTTCTCCTTCAACAAAACCGAAGGTGCCTGTCCTGCCTGCAAAGGCCTTGGCACAGTAATTTCGGCCGACTACTCCAAACTTCTTGATAGAAACAAGAGTATCGCAGAAGGTGCTTTTTATCTCTGGAGTGGCGAGCTTTTCGCAGAACACTACGCAAAGAGCCTGGAACGATGCGGCAAACATTACGGATTCACTTTCGATGCAAGCAAAAAAATCAAAGATTACAATGAATTGGAACTACTCGTGTTTCTGTACGGGGTAGACTGTGATGAGTTCAAGCAGAAATTTCCAAACGTCAAAAAGCCGAAACGAGTTGCCGACGGATACATCGAAGGCGTAATGAATTTCATCGACAAAAAAATAGTCGAATCGGCCACAAAAAAGCTAAATAATCCCACGCTGAACTCTGCTCTTATCGAACAACAATGTTTCGAATGTGACGGCACCAGGCTCGGCTTTGAAGCAAGGCATGCCACCCTGAACGGCAAAACCATAACTCAGGTGAGCACCCTGTCTATTCATAACCTTTCAAAACACCTTGCAGACACCTTGAACACACTGTCAGCGCCTGCAAAAACCATTTCAAGCACCGTCTTTGTCGATCTTTTGAAAAGGCTTGGTGGCATCGAAAAAATCGGACTAGAGTATCTGTCTATCGATCGTCCCGTCTACACTCTTTCGGGCGGAGAAAGTCAGCGACTGAGGCTGGCAAGCATACTCGAAAGCGGGCTCACCGGCGTTTTGTATATTCTGGACGAGCCGACTACAGGCCTTCACGCAAAAGACACCGTGCTACTGCTGAACATGTTAAAACGGCTTCGAGATTTGGGTAACACGGTCATTGTAATCGAACATGATATGGATTTTGTAAAAGAATGTGATTATATAATTGATTTTGGTGTGGGCGCCGGCTCACTGGGCGGCAACATTGTTGCAAGCGGAAACATAGCGGAGGTGTCACAGAGCGCAAAGTCTATAACTGCAAAATATTTATCAAACACCAAACCTCATCCCAAAAATATCAAAACAAGTGCAAATGGATTTATCGAGGTGCAAAACGCCACCGCAAACAACCTGAAAAATGTATCTATCAAAATCCCACTAGGGCAACTGGTGTCCTTTGCCGGAGTTTCCGGCAGTGGAAAAAGCTCACTGGTTTTTGACGTGATCGAGAAAAGAAGGCACGCAGAAAACATTAAAGGATTTGACTATGTTAGTGACGTTATAAAAATCGACCAAAGCCCCATCGGAAGACAAAGTCGGAGCAATGTGGCAACATACAGTGAAGTCTTCACGCTGATAAGAGAGCTTTTTTCGTCGCTGCCGCAGGCAAAAAGCCTAAAGCTCAAACCTGCTGACTTTTCATTCAATGTCAAGGGTGGTCGGTGTGAAAAGTGTGAGGGCCTTGGAGTAATTCCGCTCGACATGCAGTTTCTGGACGATGTCGAGGTCGTTTGCCCTGTATGCAAGGGGCACCGTTTCAAGAAAAAAGTCTTATCCGTAACATACAAAAAACAAAGCATATCCGACGTGCTAAATGCAACTGTTTTAGAAAATGTTCAATTTTTTGACGGCAATAAAGAAATCATAAAAAAACTGAGCACAATTGATGAGGTAGGTCTTTCGTACCTCAAACTCGGTCAATCTACTGCCACACTCTCCGGTGGTGAATGTCAGCGTCTAAAACTTTCCAAAGAGCTGGCTAAAGGATCGAGCGGACATACGCTTTATCTCCTTGATGAGCCAACAACCGGACTTCATCCGTCAGACAGCGAAAAATTATTTGTGTTGCTACAAAAGCTCGTCGCTCAAAACAACTCTGTATTCATTATCGAGCACGAGACTACTATGCTTTCAAAAAGTGATTTCATCATCGAACTCGGTCCTTTGGGTGGCGATGACGGCGGAAAAATCATCGCGACCGGAACACCGTTTGAAATCGCCCAAAACAAAGACAGCATCACCGGAAGTTACCTGTAAAAAAGCAAACGGTTCGTTTTGTCGAGCTAATCAAACAAAATACGATACTGCTTGACAAATTCATCGTCCTGTGATAAACTCAATCGACATTACAAGAAATCATCTGGAGAACAAAATGGAATTTATCACTAGCGGTGTTTGCTCGCGAAAAATCAGCTATGAGCTGGACGGAACAAAAATCAAATCGGTAGAATTCGAAGGCGGTTGTCCCGGAAATCTGCTCGGAATATGCCGAATCGTTATAGGGATGGAAACGGCTGACATCGTCACAAAGTTCAAAGATGTAAAATGCGGCGAAAAAAGCACATCATGTCCGGCCCAACTTGCCAAGGCGCTAGAGCAGACAGTATAAACCGTCAATTATAAATTAAAACCACTCCGGCTCGACCGAGCACAAAAATGAAGACCAAGCATTTCTGGCAGGACTGCCTTTTACGCTTAGGTATTTGAAATACTTAACCTGCTTCGGCGGCAAACCGTTTATGCCCAATCAATATTTAGACTGTATTTATCCTCGATATAAATATAGTCTAAATTATTTTTTTTGCACTGCTTTAAATTGTATTCATTATCTTTAATCAAGCTGTCTTTAGCGCACCATGTATCATCAATTCTTTTTTCTATTTCATCTGCGTGCAGCAAGATCTGATCAAAATGTTTGGTGATATAATCTGCCGACATGACGAGACAACGGTATTTAATACTGGGCAGGTAATCGTTTGAAAAATAGGCTTTCCAGTCAAAGGGAATATAACAACCCTCGATGATTAAATTTTGATCATTTTCTATAGCTGTTTTAATTATTTCTTTTAAAATACCCCACAAATACTGCGTTAGCTCCTTATCGTCACTCACTGTAAGCTCTGTTTGTTTGCTTCGTATTAATCCCATCTTCAGATGATCGATGGACAAATACGGGTAACATAGCTTTTCGAGGAGCCTTTGGGCTAAAACCGTTTTTCCGGTATGCGAACTTCCTGCTATTAAAATGATCATCTGCGATCCCTTTCATAATTGTCTGAAGTCACCTTTACCCCCTCACATATCGCCGCTATTTTTTTGTACCGATTGTATAAACACGAGTATATTATCCAAATTGTTGACTTGTTCATTTTGCCGCTCAGGCTGACACCAGTACCAGTACCACATTGATTGTAGCAAAAAATATCAGCATCGACATGATTATCTGCTGAAAATTAAGCGACACCTTCCCCAGTTTCTCGAGCAGTGCATTATCTTTGATACAATATTTGTAAAGAAAGAAACAAACCAAAAGCGAGACAATGTAAATAATAGATTTTTGCAGATAAGCAATGTTGTTTATCTCAAAATTCACATCGAAAATAAACTGCATTAGCTGTGTGCCGAAAACACCACCGGCAAGGCATGCGAGTCCCAAAGCAAGAATCACTATCCTTTTCAAAAGTATCCCGTTTTCAATAGCTCTTCCTCTTCCGAAAAACACGAACGAATACTTTGTAAAAACTAAAATCGTACCTACATTTATTGCTATTAACAAATATTCGATCCAGGTGCCATGCACTCCATATTGCATAAAATATTTTGATATGCTTGCATTAAAAAGAGGCGCACCGGTAATTCCCAATATGCCTAATAGAGTTATCACAGATGTAACCGGCATCGTTTTGAACACGCCGGAAATTTCTCGCGTATCCCTTGTGTTGTATCGTTTTATTATCATTCCGGCAGACAGAAAGAGTAACACTTTAAATACTGCGTGGCACATGATGTGATAGATGCCGCCAAAGTTTGAGATTTCACTTTCTACGCTTAGCGCTATGGCTATAATCCCAATTTGCGACACGGTAGAATACGCTAAAATCAACTTTAAATCTGTTTGTGTCAGAGCAAATACAATGCCTAGTATAGCAGTTGTGGCTCCGATCAAAATAAAAAACAAATGATAATTTATCGATCCCTCGAACAGATTTGTAAAAACATAAAACAGATAGATACCGTTTTTCACATAAAGACCTGATAATATCGCCGATACCGATGAAGGGGCACTGGGCGTTCCATGTGCACATGGCAACCAGCTAAACAGCGGAAAAAATGCACTCTTCAAGCAGACAGCAGTCATAATAAATGCAAAAGGCAAAATCAACGACTGCGTGTCTGCGTACGGCATAAGCTCTTTTATTTTTTCTATCGAGAGAACGCCAAATATTTTGTACATATACCCTACCCCAAAAAGATAGAATACCATGCATATTATTTGTGACAACAAGTAAACCATGCCATCATACATGGATCGCCTGTCTTTCTTGAACATTATGAGTATTGAAACTACTATGGTTGCGACTTCAAGCAATACATAAATATTGAATAGATCATCGCTCAAAAACACGCCTGTCAGCAAACCTTGGAGTATGAAAAACAGCATTGCAAATTTTTTATCAAAAAAGTTCTCTTTCATTGTATAGACAAAACAAGCCGAAAAGAGAATTATCGAAAGCCCTACAAGTACAATCTTCAATCTGTCGGCAATCAACACTATGCCCATCACACTGTTTTGTGCACCCAATATGTTCTTTATCTCACCGCTTTGACTAATCTCAAAAAGAGTAATACAAAACCAGCTAAACAACAATATTTCTGTCAGTATTATTAAGCTCCTGTTGAACATTTTCGGAATTGTATAAATACAAACTCCAATAGCAATCGGCACCGCCACAAAATAAAGCAACTGCATTATTTTTGCTCCATTCTCATCTTATGTATCTGTTTCCAATCAGAATTTCCGTACAAATGATATAAATTGATAAACATACAAAGTGAAATTGCCGTGACTGCAACACCAATCACTATCGCCGTAATCATGAGCGCTTGCGGCAAAGGATCTGCCACATGTGACAGTGCTTCCTGTGCGAGTGCTACATCGATTGGAGCCACGTCTAAAGGATCGGCATTCATCGTCAGATAAAAGGTTACAGCCGCCACCTCCATGATTGTAATAGAAATAATTGTTTTGAGCATTCTACGGCTACTGAATATTCCGCTAATACCGATAAAGAACAATAAAATCGACACATTCTCACCCGTTAAAAAATCCATATCTCCACCTTTCAAGTGTCTTCATAGTGTACGAATCTATAAAAAATGATGCTGAGTCCACAGAACACTTTTAAACCTATCAGCAGGTTCATAACCACTAAATAAACAACATTAAACTCGTTATACTTATAGTATAAATTGGACGCCGCAAAACTCAGAGCAAATAAAACAATAAAAATAAACAAGATTTTTTCAATCTTTTCATAAGCGTAGAAGTTTATCATCTTGTCAGGCCGCACAAGATATACGCATATAAATGCAGAGGAGAGTGCCGCACCGCCTTGAAAACCTCCGCCCGGTGTGTTGTGACCATTGATGATAAGGTATGCCGACAGCATAATTATCAATGGCACTACCACCGCTATACTATTTTTTGATCCGCTAATTGTCGACTGTGATGCGAGTTTACTACGAGAACTCGGTGTCGGCTCGTGATCGTATCGTGAAAAGTGGATGACGCCCATAACGCTCACAAGCAACATCAACGCTTCAAAAATGGTATCAAAAACCCTGTAGTTCAAATAGATTGCTGCCACAGAGTTTTTTGCACCGGTATCCGAGAAATAGCTTGCAAGTACTCTCCCAAACACCTCTTGATCGCCTATGATTTTTATTCCACTCGAAAGGTACAGCGTGAGAAGCGCACAGCCGCCGGCCAAGAGCACTCCGAAAACTCTGGATTTTCTCATAATATTTCCTCTCTTTCGGCGGCGTAAAATTCCATGCTGTCAGAGGATTTAAATTCAATTTTCTCTTTGTCGATACTTTCTAAAAGCAATTCTTTTATCGCTATCACGTGCTTTTCAGCATCAGAACCATATATGATTACTTTGTCATTTTCCTTTTCAAGGATCAAATCATACAGGTGTTCCTTCGCGATGTTTGCGGGGCTTTCATTTGTGAAAACCGACTGTGTTTCCAGATCGTTTTTGCTACAATAATCTTTCAGCTTTGACACGACGTCATCCATCTGTGCCTTCACCTTAAAATCACTCATCTTTTCTTGTGACCTTGATGAAAAATACAGATAAAAACTGCGATGTTTTTTAAGAGCTACTATATACAAAATTGTAGAAAGCGCACTGCCGATCACCGCCTCTGCAATAGCAACATCCGGCGCATGATAAATCAGATAGCAGAATGCCGCCAGAAGCGAAAGCGCAGAAAGCGCCACGATTATTCGTTTTAGGTTTCCGCTCACAACGATGAATATTGCCGTGACTAACATCAACAGGAATATCAACTTATCAACCGTCATCTTCTTTCACCTTTTCTTTTATCTTGTATCCTGAAAAAAATGCCGATGAAGCTATTGAAGAAGAAACAATAGGGTTTACTACAAGAATCAACACCATTATTAGCAAGACCTTAAAAGAAAAAGAATTTATGCCGCTAATAATAATTACACCTAACAAAATAGTGATCAGTCCAACGGTATCAATGTCGGCGGCGGCCAAAAGCCTTGCATAAAAATTCTTAAACTTATATATGCCCAGCAAACCGATAAAAATGAACGCAATTCCCAGCACTATAAAAGCATATCCTATTATCTGCATGGTGCTACCTCGTTTTACTTTTTTTCTGCAAAAATCTGGATACCGACGTAGTGCCTACGAAACCTAGCATTGCGATAACAAGGCTTACATCAAGGTAATATGACTGTTCATGCTCCAGTGAATACAAGATGATTATCAAAATGATTTTACTGCATAGCAACGAACACCCCAAAAGCCTATCCCACAAAGACGGCCCGATCAAAATCCGAACACAGCTTGCAAAACTTGCCACGATTAAAATGATTATGGCGTACTGTAAAAACATTTTTTGCTCCTACTGTTTTTGATTCTCTAACATGCCTTCAATTTCAAGCAACGACGCCTCAAAAACCACACCAACGTCGCTGTCATCGGCATGAAGTGCAAGCACAGTGAGTTCACCTTCGTTATTGTCCACAGTAATAGTGCCCGGTGTCAAGGTTATGGAGGAGGCAATAATATTGTGAAGATACACATTCTTTATTCTTTTATCGACGCTATGCTTTACAAATCCCGGATTGATTTTTCCGGTTATAATCATAAATGTCGCGCTAATGCCGGATGCGTAAATTTTGACTAACAAAAAGAACATATATTTTAGAAACGCCAAAACCGGCAAATGGAACACTTTTATATAGTTAAAGCCCAATAGGTACGAGCTTAAGCACAGACTTACAGCCACGACCACTACTCCACAAATTATATTGAACAGGGTAAGTCCATCGTTCATAATTATCCAAATAATAAAAAACAGTAAAGGTATTATGCAGTACGATACTTTTCTTAGCATACGCCCCCCTTTTCCGGTCGGTTAATTTATTATATATCTAATTATACCAAAACAAGCACATATTTACAACAAAATCATAAAATATTTTAGTTGATTTGCCAATAAATGTTTGTTTGCTTCTTATTCGTCGTTTAGAACAATTTTTTCTGACAATGCCAAGCCTAAAAACGCTTACAAAATATTTTAGCGGCTAAATAATTATAAATTTTTGCGTCTTTTTGTTTCACAAAATGTTATTGCTATCGAAAATTTCATGCCGCTAATCCGATTGCACAAAAAAAGCCACCGACCGAGTCGATGGACTTTTTTCAATGATGATTATATTTTAAGGTCGCGTTTATTGTAACCTATACAACCGGCAATCAACGTCGCTAAATATATAAAGACATACACCGTTAATGTAGCTAAGGTTTTGTCGCTCAGCTCAATTGTATTTTCTACACTTAAAGTAATAAAGGGTGACAGATACAGCAACAATTCCCCATTCTCTCCTAACAGTTGACCGAGATATCCGAGCATATAGCTTGTCAGCACTACCACCGCTGCAATCGTGCCGGAACCGTAACTCGCGTTAATTCCGGCTACTTTATAGCCTACGGCGCCAAATAACAATGCGGTAAAACTTGTAATTTTAGCGGATGTGAAAATGTCCACAAGGTCAAACGTCTCACCGCCGCTTATAAACCCACATATTATTGCAGAAATAACGGCGCAAGACAATACTATTCCGGTCGCTATTATCGATGTGAGGTATTTTGCCAAAAATATCTCATTTCGGCTCACCGCCAAGGAATTAAGAAATTCAATTGACTTGGATTTTTCTTCTTTTGTTATCAGTCCTGCTGAAAAAGTTGCAGCAAAAATTGATACCGCTACTACTATCAAACCATAAATCATTCCATAATAAGTGGTATAGTTAGACATGTCGGAAAGCTCTTCCATTCCGACAAACTGCAGCAGTTCTTTTGGCATCGCTTCCATTTTTGTTACGGCAATATCCTGAACAGAGGAAAAAAGAATCATGTATAGTGACATTATGCCAAAGACTGCAACGCTCCAGCCTATTATACTTTTCTTTGTTACAAAAAGATTGAATGTGCAAATCTTCAAAACGTTACGAATGTCAAGATTTTTCATCTTTATGACCATTCCTTTCTCGATGTTTTCCTGCTTCGCCACACATTGGCGAAATCTCAACTTTTCGCTGAAAAGGGACAACTTTCAGAGTTTGAAACTTAATTCCACTCACGACGTTTCTTTTTCGTCTTTGTAGTACTCAATAAATTCATCCTCTACCGAGCGATTTTTTATCTCGAGACTCTTTAGTTTCATGCCGGCAAGCTTTGAGACTAGGTCGTTGATGTCGCCCTCGACTTCATAACTTTCACTAGTACCGTCCGCCGTCTCATATGTCACAACCTGTTTATGCTTTATCTTCACGTCCTGCATATCAAAATAGTCGACAAGTTTGCCGTCTTTGATTATAGCTACCTTATCGCAATATTTTTCTATTTCACCGAGATTATGGCTTGAAAGAAAGACTGTTTTGCCTTTTTCTTTTTCCTTCAACAGCACTTCAAAAAACTTGTTTTGCATCAGCGGGTCGAGTCCATTCGTAGGCTCATCAAAAACTATAACATCGGCGTTTTTAATGAGTCCTTGGAGTAGCGAGAGTTTTTTTCTGTTTCCAAAGCTCAGTTCTTCTATTTTCTTATCCAAATCCAACTCGAAATATTTCGCAAGGTTCTCTATTTCTTCCTTGGATGTATTTGTAAAACCTCTCACAAAGTCCAACAATTTTTTACCGGTTATATTTTCATAAAACGAAGCTTCGCTTGGAACATATGCCGCCCTTTTTTTGATCTCTTTAGTGTCTTTTTGGCTATCCAGTCCCAATATTGATATGCTTCCGCCTGTGATGTTAATCATGTTAAACATACTGCGCAAAGTTGTGCTCTTTCCGGCACCATTTTTACCCACAAAGCCGACAATTTTGCCTTGCGGGATAGAAAGGGACAGATTTTTCACGGCAAAAAAATCACCGTATTTTTTGCTGAATTCTTTTATCTCTATTGCACACATTTTAAACACTCTTTACATAATTATTATTTTGTTATTATACCATACAACGACTATGTTGTAAATAAAAACCGCCTAAAGCACCACTGGAACGAACTGTTTTTTTGTGTCGAGGCTATAAGTTTCACCATAGTACAAACTAAAACTTTCCTCAGTTCCAACATATATATCAAACCTATCTACATCATGTCAAAAATCACCGTTCCTATATCACTTTAAGGATTTCTTCATGTTTTGCATAAAAAACAGAGAAGCGGGGGTGCTTCTCTGTTCGGGGTTGGTAGATATTTTGTTTGTAGATCAGTTTCCCAAAGATGCAGTGTCTATTTCATAGGGTTTCGCAACATCAATA
>CAYJJX010000021.1:0-29164 GCA_964370605.1 uncultured Oscillospiraceae bacterium
CATTATGAGTGGTCGTGCAAAAAAAAGATTAAAAAACACTTGATTTTTAATCAAAAAAATAGTAAAATATCTTTAAATTGATAAGCTGTTTTAATTTTAAGAAAAAGGAAGGATATTAAAAATGGGAAAAGCTAAATTTGAGCGCAATAAGCCTCATATCAACATCGGCACCATCGGTCACGTTGACCACGGTAAAACTTCACTTACCGCTGCCATCACAAAAGTTCTTGCTTTCCAAGGCAAGGCAAAATACGAAGCATACGACATGATCGACAAGGCTCCGGAAGAGCGTGAGCGCGGTATTACTATCAACACCGCACACGTTGAGTACGAGACCGACGTTCGTCACTACGCACACGTTGACTGCCCGGGACATGCTGACTATGTTAAGAACATGATCACCGGTGCTGCACAGATGGACGGAGCTATCCTAGTTGTTTCTGCTGCTGACGGCCCAATGCCTCAGACTCGTGAGCACATTCTACTCTCTCGCCAGGTTGGTGTTCCGCACATCGTTGTTTTCATGAACAAAGTTGACCAGGTTGATGACGAGCTTCTGCTTGAGCTGGTTGAGGACGAAATCCGTGAGCTCCTCTCCGACTACGATTTCCCGGGTGCTGAGACCCCGATCATCAAAGGTTCTGCTCTGGTTGCACTGGAGTGTGATTCCCAAGATGCCACAGCTGCTGAATATGCTCCCATCAAAGAGCTGATGGACGCTGTTGACAGCTTCATCCCGACTCCGGAGCGTAAGTCTGATCTGCCGTTCTTGATGCCGGTTGAAGACGTTTTCACCATCACAGGTCGTGGTACCGTTGCAACAGGACGTTGCGAGCGTGGTACAATCAACGTCGGTGAAGAGGTTGAAATCGTTGGTCTTGCAGAAGAAACCCGCAAGACAACAGTTACAGGTCTTGAAATGTTCCGCAAGTTGCTTGACTTTGCACAAGCTGGCGATAACGTGGGCGCACTGCTCCGCGGTGTACAGCGTGATGACATCGAGCGTGGACAAGTTCTTTGTAAGCCCGGCAGCATCAAGCCGCACACAAAGTTCAGTGGACAGGTTTACATCCTGAAAAAGGATGAAGGCGGCCGTCATACTCCGTTCTTCAACAACTATCGTCCGCAGTTCTACTTCAGAACAACAGACGTTACCGGCGTGGTTGCTCTTCCGGCTGGCACAGAGATGTGTATGCCTGGCGACAACGTAACAATCGAAGTTGAGCTCATCACTCCGATCGCTATCGAAGAAGGTCTGCGTTTTGCTATCCGTGAGGGTGGACGTACAGTAGGTTCCGGTGTTGTTAGCAACGTTAACTAACTAATAAAAAATCAAATTGTCCCGCACGGAAACGTTGCGGGACAATTTAACACTATAAGGATAAATGTACAAATACGGAATGTGTTATCTGTATAATTAGAATGTTTAATTTAATGCAATAAAAGTTGAACGGAAAGGAACGGTGAATTTGTTATGTATAGAGATAAGGTGATGAGAGAAGCATTAACATTTGACGATGTTTTGCTGGTGCCGAATTATTCGGAGGTGATTGGCAAGGATGTGGATACTTCGGTGCAACTGACCGAGACAATTCGTCTGAATGTGCCGCTCATGAGTGCCTCGATGGATACTGTAACAGAGAGCCGCCTTGCCATTGCAATGGCAAGAGAGGGCGGTATCGGTATCATACATAAGAACATGACCATTGAACAGGAAGCGCTTGAAGTAGACAAGGTCAAGCGCAGTGAGCATGGAATCATAACAAATCCGTTCTATCTTTCGCCGGAAGATACGGTTGGCGATGCCGAGATATTAATGCAGCGCTACCGCATATCAGGCGTTCCGATTGTGGATGAAGGTCGTCATCTTGTCGGCATCTTGACAAACCGTGATATGCGTTTTGAGACGGATATGTCACGTTTGATACATGAGGTCATGACCAAAGAGAACCTGGTAACGGCGCGCCCCGGAATTTCGATGGATGAGGCAGAAAAAATACTGAAAAGTCGCAAGATTGAAAAGCTTCCTATCATTGATGAGGGTGGTGTGCTCAAAGGTCTTATTACTATTAAAGACATTGAGAAGAGCATACAGTACCCCAATTCGGCGAAAGATTCCAGTGGACGTCTTCTTTGCGGTGCCGCAATCGGAATCACAGGCGATCTGCTGGAAAGGGCAAGAGCGCTTGTCGATGCAGGAGTCGATCTTTTGTCGATAGATACCGCACACGCACATTCTCGAAACGTCGTGAGCACCGTAAAACTATTAAAGGAGAATTTCCCCGATATTCCGGTTATGGCAGGCAACATTGCAACCGCAGAGGGTGCTAAAGCGCTGATTGATGCCGGTGCCAATATAATAAAAGTCGGTATCGGTCCCGGTTCTATCTGTACTACCCGTGTGGTCGCTGGCGTCGGTGTTCCGCAAATAACCGCAATTATGGATGTCGCAGACGCGGCAGACGGCACAGGTGTTTCCGTGGTGGCAGACGGTGGCGTAAAGTTCTCCGGCGACATAACAAAAGCGATCGCCGCAGGAGCTGATTGCATCATGATAGGCTCACTCTTTGCAGGAAGTGAAGAAAGTCCCGGCGAGCGAGTAATCTATAAGGGCAGAAACTTTAAGACATATCGTGGCATGGGCAGTTCGGCGGCGATGAAGAGCGGAAGCAGCGATCGCTACTTCCAAGCCGATACGAAAAAATTTGTTGCCGAGGGTGTCGAGGGACGAGTACCTTATCGTGGAGTTCTCTCCGATATAGTATATAGTCTGGTCGGCGGTCTTCGTAGCGGTATGGGTTACTGTGGCACCACAACCGTCGAAGCGCTCAAACGAAACGGAAGATTGGTCAAGATTACCGGCGCAGGACTTGTGGAGAGTCATCCTCACGATATCTCTATCACTAAAGAAGAGAGCAACTACACCGTGAGTGACATTGAATAGCACCGAGGGAAAAGGACGAAGTTTGAAAATGAATTTTCAACTCAACTTTAGTTGGAATGAGTCTTTGTTCCTTTTAAGAGGAATACGCTGAAATTTCATCACTATGCAGCGAAACCGGAAAAACATCGAGAAGAGGAAATGGTCATAAAATGAAACATGAAACAATAATAGTTTTGGATTTCGGGGGTCAATACAATCAACTGATTGCTCGACGAGTGCGTGAAGAGAATGTTTACTGTGAGATTATGCCGTGGAGTAAGTCGCTGGACGAGATAAAGGCGAAAAATCCCAAAGGAATAATATTTACAGGCGGTCCAAACAGCGTTTATGATGAGAAATCGCCGAAATGCGACCCCGCCATATTCGAGCTTGGAATACCGATTTTGGGCATTTGTTATGGCTGTCAACTTATGGCAATCACGCTTGGTGGAAACGTTGGAAGTGCCGGGGACAAGAGCGAATACGGCAAGACGAAAGTGAGATTTGAGGGAGCGAGCAAACTTCTTAAAAATGTCGATAGCACCGAAATATGCTGGATGAGCCATACCGATTTTGTCACCGATTTGCCGGACGGATTCAAAAAAGTAGGTAGCACAGCAACCTGTCCGAGTGCACTGATCGAGGATGAATTGCGTGGATTCTATGGCGTTCAGTTTCACCCGGAGGTGAACCATACTCCAAAAGGCAGCACCATGATCCGCAACTTTGTTTATGAGGTTTGTGGGTGTGCAGGTGACTGGACGATGAAAGGCTATATAGAGGATCAGATTGCTGAAATACGACAGAAGGTCGGCGATAAGAAAGCACTCTGCGCACTTTCGGGAGGAGTAGATTCCAGCGTTGTCGCGGCGCTTGTGTCGCGAGCAATCGGAAAACAACTCACCTGTGTATTTGTAGATCACGGCTTGATGCGCAAAAATGAGGGTGATGAAGTAGAGGCGGTTTTTGACGGCTTTTTCGAGTCGAAATTTGTGCGAGCCAATGCAAAGGATCGATTCTTGACCCGATTGAAAGGAGTAAGCGATCCGGAAGACAAGCGCAAGGGGATAGGCGAGGAGTTTATCCGTGTGTTTGAGGACGAGGCAAAGAAGATTGGCAAGGTTGATTTTTTGGTACAAGGGACAATCTACCCAGACGTTATCGAGAGCGGCCATGGCGATTCAGCTGTGATAAAATCACATCACAATGTCGGAGGCTTGCCGGATGTCGTGGACTTTGAAGATCTAATTGAGCCATTGCGGTTGCTTTTCAAAGATGAAGTCAGGAGAATGGGCATAGAGCTCGGGCTTCCGGAACACCTTGTTTGGCGTCAACCGTTCCCGGGACCGGGTCTTGGAATCCGCGTGATAGGCGAGGTTACCGAGGAAAAACTTGAAATTTTACGAGAGGCGGATGCCATTTTCCGTGAAGAGATAGCAAATTCCGGAATCGAGCGTTCCATCAACCAGTATTTCGCAGTCATAACAGACGTACGGTCGGTTGGAGTAATGGGGGATTTCAGAACATATGATTATACAATCGCCTTGCGCGGAGTGACAACCACCGATTTCATGACAGCAGATTGGGCGAGAATCCCGTATGATATCCTCGACCGTATCAGCGTACGAATCGTAAACGAGGTCAAACACGTGAACAGAATTGTTTACGATATTACGAGTAAGCCGCCTGCAACTATTGAGTGGGAGTAGGAGTGGAAAGTCTGTAAACCCGCATAAATAAAGGGTTTGTGGCATTTCAAAAACGCGAAAGGTACTCAAAAGGTACACGAAAATAATATCAGTGGTTTTTCTCGTTTCATTATTATCACTAAATTCACTATTTGAATCTTGATGTTCGTATATTAAACCACACTTATAAAAATAATGCCACCGGCTTTTAGTCCGGTGGCATTATTTTTTAGTGGCTACAAAATGGCTACAAATGTTTTTTATCACTGCTTTTTTGCTTGCCATACTGATAATTGCACAATAAATTCGTCAAACATAATGGATAGGTGATTGTTTATAAGCTTTTTTAGGGTTGCACCGAAATAACCTTGCGGTGTTTCTTGTTACTCTTTTTTAATTCATACATACGAGAATCGGCGATAGAAATTAGCTCTGCCGCCTCAATTACTTCGTATGGGTGTTTGAATGCCACACCGTAGCTGATTGAAGTCGAATATGGTTTGCTATACAGTTTGGGGATGTTGGCAACTGCCTTATAGGTCTGAATCAGTCTTTTTGTTATTTCATCTTCAACATTGCATGTTCCTATGACTACCATTTCATCTCCACCGTATCTACACACCGACTCGGTTATAAAGTAGTCCTGGAGG
This sequence comes from uncultured Oscillospiraceae bacterium, assembly GCA_964370605.1. Classification (GTDB taxonomy): domain Bacteria; phylum Bacillota; class Clostridia; order Oscillospirales; family Ruminococcaceae; genus CAYJBH01. The sequence continues at coordinate 5,262 of CAYJJX010000021.1, forward strand.
ATTTCAGCAACGGTTTTGATGTAGAAGTCGCCTTCTTCATGACCATATTCATCATTAACAATTTTAAGGCCGTCTATATCGACGAATGCAACAAAAAAGTGGTGGTTGTCATCAATCATTTTGCGAACTAGTTCATCTGCATAATCTCTTGTGTATAGATAGGTAAGTGCATCTTTGATTGCAACTTGCTCTAAACTTTTGATCTGCTTTAAATCTTCCGTATTTTTTTTACTCAGCCTTTTGTACGTTTCGGTCTGTATTCTAAGCTCTGCAAGGTTATATGCAAATATGATAAATACAGCAAAAGCACTTATTGTTATTAGGCCTAGAATAACATAGAAAAACAAGAAATTATGGCTCTCTTCAAGCCCTATTGTCAGCAAAAATGCAAATAACGTTACGAAAAGGATTAAGTATGCCGTTGTTAAAAACGCAAGGTTTTTGTTGTCAGATAGAATGGTGTCCAGTGAGTTTCGGGGTATAGACTTTCTTGCAAATCCGATTGTGAAAACTGAGGCGGTAAAACACGTTATAGAAGCTACCAGACTGAGCGTAAGGTCGCCCATTACATGCGTGATAATATCATCGTAATATATTGCTCCCAAAGCTAATACTGCCAAACGTTTTGCAAATAGGTTGATAGTGAAAGTAACTGCGATAAACAGCATTTGAATTAATGTTGCTTTAAATACTACTTTTGTTTCTAGTACCAATATAATAAAACACAAAAATATAGCAAGTGGTTCCAGTTCAATCGGCAGGAAAAACAAGTAGATAAACCAAATCGAGAGGTTGATTACACCGCAGACCACACCGGCTATTTTCGGAAACCTGTTTGTATTGAAAATATATGCACAGTATGAGAAAAAAGTGAAATGATAGACAATAAACGATAAAGCCAACAGGATGGATAATGATAATATCATACAGTTGATCCTCCCCTCTTGTTGTAAAACAGCGCCTTGTTTTCCCGCATGTTTTCATCTGCCACAGACAAAATATGTCGCACTCCTTGTTTTTTTGTTTGCTCGTCAACGCAAATCCAGCCGATGGAGGCAGAAACTAAAAACTCTTCCGTTTCGTTTTCACGTGCGATATTCTGAGTGATCCTGTCTACAATACCTTCACAACTTTCGACTTGCGGTTCTGCGAGGATTACCAAAAATTCGTCTCCTCCTATACGTGCCACAATGTCATGCTCACGCACAGTGTTCAGAATTGAGTGAGTGATTTTTATGATTAGCCTATCTCCGGCACTGTGGCCATATGTATCATTTGTGTATTTCAGAGCATTAATATCGATAAACAAAACGTAGAAATTAACGAGCTCGCTTTCTTCGCTGCACATTTTTTCGAGCGCGCTCATAATATATCCGCGATTGAAAACCCCGGTGAGGTTATCTCGCTCAATTTTCGTTATTAAGGTTTCTTTCTTTTCGGAAATTATCTTTTGCTCGCCTTTGACTTTGTCGGAATATCTTTTATACATGCTGGCATCGATCAAATTAATTGCATATAAAAAGAAGAGATAGAAAATGAGCAATGACGCAAGGGATATAGTGATTGATAGCAGGATTTGCTCAGGGTAAAAATCCTCACCGAATATTGCCTTGATGTGGGAAATCTGCAGAATAACCACAAGCGAAACTGAGGCAAGAAGTAGAATAGAATGTCTGCTTTTTACAGTCACTCTCTGGATGGAAGTGTTGTCAATGTGCTTTTTGACGAGCTCGTGGGCGAAAGTTAAAAATACGCATACGATGATTACAATTACGTGGTCATAATAGGTTCCTCTTGCAATTTCGGCAGGTGGAATTTTATATATGTTGGAAAATATGACGAAGATAGGAGTTGTCAGAGCCGATAGATGCAGTACAAATATTGATGCACCACAGAATACCTGTATAAAATCTGTTTTAGAAATCAACTTGAACTCAATAATAAAAGCGATTAAGAAGAATATGATTACTACATACACCGGCACATTCAAATACTGCACTAAAGCAAACAGTGAGCTGTTTACAAGCGCTAAGGCTCCGAATATCCACTTGTTTTTCACTCCGCCTACCAATAGACTCGATGCATAGGATAAGGCCGAAAATTGGTAAATGAACATTACAATAATAGAAATTATAAACGTCACAGTTATGATGTCGTTGTTCATATATGGTGAAACCTCCTTGAGTAGGTTGGAAAATATCCGATTCGCATAATTCGATGCAGATCGACAAGCTGCAAATTGAGGTTGGATTGACTTTGTTGCCAAGATAAAATAGGCTACACTGAATAATAACCCTGTTCAATATACATATATATTATATTAACATATATATGGCAATAAATCAAGATTTCTGCGCATTAAAGCTTGAACAATAATGCATAAACATCAAAACATTTGTCATTGGTTCGGTTTTTTAGCACAATGTTACAACAGCTCTTCCGGATCAATTATTTTTGCGCTAGCAGAGGTCGTATACAATGCATTCGGCCGTGTCTGTGATAAGGGAGTGAGTAGGCATTGACCGATTGCAAAAAAAAAGATTGCATAGCTAATAGTTGCAACCTTATATTGAATTTTAGCGAGAGATGGTATAAAATAGAAACAAATGATTTGTGACCATGTCAATTTATCGGTTGAATTTATGTAAGGAGGAGTTGTGCCGGGGAGTAAACAGCTGACCATCGTATTTAATATCTTTTACATCGTTTTGCTTGCAAATATCGGGATATTTGTTATTCCACAGATAATAGGTCAAAATCCGCTATCCATTCTATTTGTACTGCTGATTCCGGTTATAGCATTTTTAGTGTATAGATATTGCAACGAATTTTTTGAGAAGCAATTTAATCTGGTTGTGTCGATTGCATGCATTATCGCATTAGGATTCATGGTGTTTGTTGCCGTGCAAAATGTTTTTGTGCCGAGCAAAGGAGACTATGAGGCAATTTACACAGCCATAAAAGAGTTGAATGAAAATGGACGCTTTACCCTAAGTCTTGAATACTATTTAAACTATCCGCATCAGTTGTTCTCGACGGTGGTTTATTCCTTTGTTAATAGAATTTTTATGTTGTTAGGTTCCGGTGTAGCGGTTTCTCCGCTATGGACAAGTGTTTTCAACTGTTTTTTGACAGCCCTTGGTATTTGCATGATCACACATGCCGCAAAACTGTTGTTTTCTCATAAATTTGCGTATCTTACTTTATTTATGCTTTTATGTCATGTCAGTTATTATACCTGCAACATTTTCATCTATCCACATGTTTTGTCGGTTTTCTTTTTGGGAATGTTTTTATTTGCGTTTGCTCTGAGCAAAGGTGAGGGCAAATGTCGCCTTGTTTTTTCTGCATTTCTCGGCTTTACTGCCGCTGTTGCAAATTCGGTGGAAGGAATATTTGCCATTGGATTGGTTGCGGCGGTTATCTTTTTTCTACTCAAGTATAAACTTAAAGAAAGTGCGACGAGAATCGCGGTGGTACTCGCGAGTTTTGTTGCGACTTTGATTTTGGTCAACATCGCTTATACGTCACTGAATATTTTCAATTCGGCGCAACGAGACAACGCCTCACTGCCTTACTATCACTGGATGATGATGGGTTTCTCCGAAACCGGAACTTTCAGTGAAGAAGATTATCAGATGTCGGTAGGCATAGAGACTACCGACGAAAGAAGCGAGGCGGCAAAACAAGAACTTATAAAAAGGATTCGGTCGAGGACTCCGAGTGAACTTTATATGTTTATTATGTCAAAACAAGTGATGGCTTGGAGCGGAGAAAACTATGGTGTAGCACTCTCGTCAAACACAAATAATATACTGGTCGCTTTCAGGTTAATGCTGATAGTAGGATTGATGTTATCGGTAACGCTTGGATTCAAGCAGATTAATCATATCAAATTTTTTGAAATTTGGACGGTCGGTATAATATTATTTGTTTGCATTTGGGAGGTAGCACCGGTTTATCTCTTTTCCTCAATTCCGATATTTGTGATACCGGCCGGTAACGGATATTTTGAGTTAGCAAAAAGAGCGGCTGCATTTTGGCAACATCGCAAAATACGATGAACTACTCGGTCAACTCGGTCACTGTTGGGATGGTAGGAGACGCACCTTTTCGGGTGACACATATGCCGCACGCCTTCATGCAACGGTTGAGAACATTTTCGATTTTCATGCCGTCGGCAAGACCTGCGACGAGATAACCGACAAAAGTATCTCCGGCGGCGGTGGTGTCAACAACTTTGCCAACATTTGCCGCAGGACAAGCTATATTATGTTCGCTGTCTTTGTATATAACTCCATCCTTGCCAAGTGTTAGTGCAAAGCGGCTGTTTGGAAATGCTTTTGCCGCCGACTCGACAATTTCGTTCGGGTCGGTTTTTTGTGTCAAGAGACCACCTTCGACCTCGTTGACTATAAAAATATCGACAAGTTCAAGAGGGTACTTTAGCACCGAGTCATCCATTGGTGCCGGATTGAAAACAATTGTCATACCGATCTTTTTGGCCGACTCCATAATGTAGCTCATTTGACCGATCTCGTTTTGAAGAACCAGAAAGTCGCCGCTTTCAAAATGTGAAAGGGTTTCGTCCACCTCTTCTTTTGTGATGGTGCCATTTGAGCCGGAATGTAGGATAATAAAATTATCGCCCGCATTTGTCACTTGGATAATCGCGTGGCCGCTGGGATGGTTTTTATCTGATGATACAAAGTCAACATTGATATTGTCTGCGCGAAGACAGTCGATCAAGATCTTTCCGTCACTGCCTATTTTTCCGGCATGAAATACAGGTTTTCCTGCTCTTGCAATAGCAATTGATTGATTAAGTCCTTTTCCGCCGACAAACTTGTCGTAGGACAAAGAATGCATTGTTTCTCCAACCTGTGCAAATCGCTCTAGCGAATAGACATGGTCGATGTTGAGCGATCCAAAATTCAAAATTTTCATGACTTTTTCTCCGTGTTGCACTTTATATTTAAAAGTATATCGGAAAAGGGCAAGAATTGTCAAGAATCTGATGGCTAAGAAGCAATCGAAAATGCAAAATTTCGATTATTATAGAAAAAATAGTACGAATATTTGGTGTAGGTATATACATTTGATTAATTATCCGATATAATGCATATAAATGTTTTCACGACACCCAGAAAGGAACGGTCTACACTATGATTCCCGAAAAAGAAAGACAGCATCTACGCGAACTTGCAAAGAAGCAGGCAGAGCTTGCCAAACGAGATATTAATTCCGAACGAGAGCGGTTGTGGTATGCCCATAATTCACTAGCGGGTGAGCGTCCGATGGTGTTGATGGAGGATATTTCGTTTTGGGATAAAATTTGCCCTTCGCTTGTGTGTGAGTCGCCGCTTGCACGAAAGGCGGAAAATCAGCTTTTGAAAAATATTGTCATTGTAGATTTGCTGGATGATGACAAGGTTATTCCCGATTATTACCCTCTTGAATTTGAAGTTGAATCCCAACGCTACGGTGTCGGGAGAAAAAAGATATATGCTTCGGACGGCATCGGTTTTCATATCGAGCCGGTGATCGAAATTATCGAGGATGATTTCCAAAAGCTTTCGTTCAGCGAATTTTTATACCATCCACAAAAGATTGAGCAAGAGAAAAAAGAGCTGGAGGAAATTTTTGGCGATATTCTTCCAATAGTGCCGATAAATATTACAAACAACTGGTGCATGACGCTTACTCAGCAGGCGGTTGAACTTATGGGTACAGAGAATATGTTTTGCGCAATGATTGATGAACCGGATGAATTCCATCGATTGATGAAATTTATCGCGGATGATTCCATTCGGCTTCTGCGCTATCAAGAAGAGGTCGGTTGTCTACAACTGAATAATAGAAATAATTATCTTGGAAGCGGTAGCTACTGCTTTAACAACGAGCTTCCGCAAAAAGATTTTGCCGGAAAGGTTCGTAGTATTGACACCTGGGGGCATCTCAATTCGCAGGAGTCGGTCGGACTTTCGCTTGCCATGTATCGAGAATTCGTGATTCCGGAAACAAAAAGGGTTGCGGAAGAATTCGGGTTGGTTTATTATGGCTGTTGTGAGCCGGTCAGCGATTTTTGGGAAGGCGGTGTGGATCAGATAGCAAACCTTCGTAAAGTGTCGGTATCGGCTTGGTGTGATGAAGCTTACATTGCCCCGAGATTAGCAGACCGTAATATTATTTATTCAAGAAAACCGTCTCCGAATTTCATTGGCATCGAAAAGAACTTTGACGAAGTCGAGTTCCGTAAATACATCAAGAAGTCGGTGGATATTCTTCGGGCAAATAACTGCAAAGCAGAGTTCATTTTCCGTGATATATATGACCTGCATGGGAATATAGAGAAGGTTAAACGTGCGGTAGAGATTACTCGAGAGGAGAGCGAAAAAGCCTATTAATTTGCGTATAAATAATTCCGTGTAACGTATAAGAATTGAAAACACCGAGAAGGGAATGACCGAACACATGAAATATATTGACAACTGGTCTACGATACAAAAGAGATATCGTGAATTTTGGGCAAGAGAAAACAGCGATCGTCCCATAATCAATATCACTGCTCAAAAGAGTGGGAATTTAGCCGATATTGCACCACCCGCTTCAAAAGAACAAGCATGGTTGGACAGCGAGTATATAATAAAGAGTGCGCGCAGTAAGATGGAAAATACCGTCTTTGGCGCCGAGGCATTTCCGCAGTACTGCCCAAACCTAGGTCCCGATGTTTTTGGCGCTTCGTTTGGCGCCGATATTGTCTTTGAAGAAACAACAAGTTATAGTGTGCCATTTGTAGACGATTGGGACAATTATCCTAAACTCAATTTTTCTACCGAAAATGAGTGGTGGAAAAAGATGTTGCAGATAACAAAAGACGTTGTAGCAGATGCAAAAGGCGACTATTTTGTCGGCATAACAGACCTTCATCCCGGCGCAGATGGTGTGGTATCGCTGCGAGGCCCTGAAAATGTCTGTATTGATTTATACGACGAGCCGGAACGGGTGAAACAGGCGGTATTTGAACTTCTTCCGGCATTTCAATATCAGTTTGATGAGTTGTATAACATAACAAAAACCAACCTTGAGGGTAGCAGCAACTGGATGGGGATTTGGCATCCGGAAAAATGGTATGTGACAAGCGCAGATATTATTTGTATGCTTTCTACCGATATGTTTGATGAGTTTATTTTGCCGGAACTACTACAGGAACTGGACTGGCTAAAGGGCAACAGTATTTTTCATCTGGACGGACCGGGTGCGCTAAAGCATCTTGATCGTATCCTTGAAATACCAAATCTAGCCGGAGTGCAGTGGGTATATGGTGCGGGTCAGCCTACTGCGGCACACTGGATACCTACGCTTAAAAAAATTCAAGATGCAGGCAAGTGTATTCAGGTGAACACGGTGACGGACGATATCGACGTATTGATCGAAGAACTAAGGCCGGAAGGTGTGATGTATTGTTTTGAGGAACAACAGAGTGTCGATGACATGAACGCTATTATAAAAAAGTTTGAAAACGGATACAAGAAAAAAATATATTAGGAGTTAATGGTTTTTTGACAGCCTTAGAAATGTGCCACTCGGCACATTTCTTTTTTTGTGTTGCGGTGATATTATAGTTTTACCCACAAAGCACAACAAAAAGTCGAGGAGTAGCAATGAGAAAGTTTATTATCGATACAGACACTGCGAGCGACGATGCGGTCGCTGTTATGATTGGTCTTTTGAGCGAAGATGTTCAGGTGGTTGGAATCACCACACTATGTGGAAACATATCGCTTGATATGGCAACCCAAAACGTGCTGATGACACGCGAGATATGCGGTGATAGCACAGAGGTGTATCCCGGTGTTTCAAAGCCGATTTTCCGTGAAAAGGTAGAGACGGTCAGCGTGCATGGAAAAGATGGAATGGGAGACAAAGATTTGATACATCCCACGACGTCGGCTAACTCAAAACATGCGGTCGATTTTATCTTGGAGACGGTGAGGGCATATCCGGATGAGGTGGAGATCGTAGCACTCGGTCCGGCCAGCAACATAGCACTGGCTATTCTTCGCGATCCGCAAACCATGAGGCGGGTGAAAAAAATCTGGTCGATGGGGACAAGCGGTTTTGGAGCGGGGAACGCAACGCCGGTAGCGGAGTTTAATGTATACATCGATGCCGAAAGTTATAAAATTATGTTAGACAGCGGCATTCCGATTACCATTATCGGTTTTGATCTTTGTCTCGGTGAGTCGGCACTCGGCAAGGAAGAGTTGTCAATGCTGTCGAGTGCAAACAATGTCGGGAAATTTGTTGTAGATTGCACCTCGGAACTGCTAAAATACAATCTCTCAAAACCGAACGGTAAACATGTCGTGGACCTTCCGGATGCAGTAGCTATGGGAGTGGCGCTATGGGATGAAATAGTGCTTGAAACGGCAAAGTGTAACTGCTATTGTTGCACAACCGAGGCGGCCACATACGGTCAGGTTATCTTTGCGGATTCGAACATAACCTATGAGGCGGTAGGTATGGACTACGACAAGATCAACGCCGAGGTGGTGCGAAAGATTGATGCAAAGCTGTTCAAGGAAAAGCTGGTTTCACTGTTAATTAAATAATAGTATGTCGGAGGTAGTTTATGAGTAAACTGAAAAAGTTAACATTGTTACATTCCAACGATTTACATGGGGACTTTATAGCGGAAACGGTCGATGAAAAATTGATTGGCGGCGTCTCTATGTTGTCGGGATACATAAACAAGGTTAGAAATGAGGAAGAAAATGTAATCTACGCCATTGCCGGAGACATGTTTCGAGGTTCGGTGATTGACTCCGAGTTTAAAGGCATCTCTACTATCGAGATAATGAACCTCATAGCGCCGGACGTAGTTGCGGTTGGAAACCATGAGGTTGACTACGGTGTTCCGCATCTGCTGTTTTTGGAAAAGTGTTCTAAATTTCCGATTATAAATGCAAACCTATTCATAAGAACGAACATGACAAGGCTGTTTCGAGATCATTATATCGTCGAAATCGGTGGAATGAAGATACTGTTCATCGCCATCATTACCGAAGAGGTGTTGGCGCAGACTAAAAGTGACCTTGTTATATCCACTTTTCTGGACGTCGGTGAGGCGGCGGACGAGGTCGGCAAAATCTGTGATACCTACAATACACTGGACATAGATTTTACCGTGCTGTTGACTCATATTGGGTTCGAGGATGACAAGGAGCTTGCCGCAAAACTTCGGCCGGAATGGGGTGTCGATGTGATAATCGGAGGGCACTCTCATACACTGCTGGAACAACCCGAGAAGGTGAATGACATCTTGATTGTTCAGGCAGGTGTTGGTACAGACCAGATCGGCAGATTTGATATTGTTGTCGACACCGACACAAATTCTATCAACAGATACACATGGCGCACGATACCGATCACGGAAGATAATTGTCCCAGAGATTATCCGCTCGAGGATATCATAGCCAATTATCAAAGTGTCGTCGATAAGAAGTACGGAAGAATACTGACGCGACTTTCCTCTCCGGTAACCCACCCAAGCCGTACCGAAGAGACCAGCATGGGAAATCTTATCTGTGATGTGTATCGCGAAATGTTCGGCGCCGACATTGTGATGATAGGTTCCGGCAGTTTGCGAGTGGAGACACTCGGGCCGATTGTTAGAATGTGCGATCTTGCAGAAGCGTTTCCTTACAACGATGTGATAAAACAAATTCGGGTCACGGGCGAACAGCTCAAATTGGTGCTTTTGCATATTTTTCGCGATGAAGCCTTTTTGGGACACACCGAATTTTATCAATTTTCTTATGGCTTGAAGGTAATCTTTGACAAAGAGGCAAAGCAATTTATTGAACTTTCGCTTGATGATGTTCCGATCAATGACAGCGAGGTTTACAGCGTTGCGTTGCAAGGATATCATCTTGCAAACATGACAGAGTTTTTGTCACTTGATCCGGAAGATGTGGAACAGCACGGAAAACCCAAAATGCTTGCCGCTTCTTGCATGAATGTGCTGGAGGAAGGACTGAGCTCAGGAATCTGCAAAGGTTCAAGGGTAGAGGGGCGACTGGTTATAATATAAAGCAAATGTATTTCAATAGCGGCAAAACACACCGATTCAGTGTTTTGCCGCTATTTTTGCTATTCGCTTTATGGTTGCGAGCTAGCAGTCATCAAAACGATTAAATAATTGAAAAGATATCTTTGCACCTTTAAAGATATAAATGCAATATCTAACTTTTAGTTACTATGTTACAAAATACGACAGTGATATAATGTAGCTAATCGGAATACTTATAGTTATACGTTTGAAAAATCAACTTCAAACATGTGGTTTCGTGGGATTTGGTCACTCGGGCAAAACGACTCGGAACTACGGCTGAACCGCACAAAATGTGCAGAAAGGAACGGTTTAGATATGAGCGACAACCAAAACAACAATCAAGGAGCACCTTCCAGCGACAATACTTCGGCATTATTTGTGTCGGCAAGAAAAAAACAACTTGCACAACAGGAAGAACAAAGAGTAGCCGCCGAAAAAGAAGCGGCACGCCTTGCCGCCGAAGAGGAGGTTCGCCGACTTGAAGCCGAGGTAGAAGAGCGCAAGAGGAAAGCACAGGAAGATGCTGTGCGAATTCAGCAGGAGGAAGAGGAGCGCCGCAAGCAAGCAGAAATCGAAAAGGCCAGAATTGCAGCCGATGTTCGCTCTGCCGCCACGGCCGCACCGAGCGCACCTGTTGTAGCAACAGGTAGCACCTTTGCAGCACCGAAACAAGGAGTGAATATTCAAGAAAAGATCAATGCCTTTGTCGACGAACTGAAAAACGATCGCAAGAAACTGATCATGACTGCTGCGATAGCGGCGGGTGTTGTTGTACTTATTATTGTGTTTAGCATAATAGGCGCAAGTGGCTCGGCCGGACGTTTTACTCATTCACTAGATTCCAGTGTGTATATCGAGTTGAGTGAAGACGGAACCGCCAGCGGGGTTTCACCGAGTTATCTTGAATTTGACGGAACGTGGTATACCGACGGCAGCTATGTCGTAATCGAGTCAGACACCTATAATTCAATGTTGAGCATTGTTGACGAGAATACTATAGTCGACATGGAATATGAGGGAGAATTTGTGTTTGGTTCATAGAACACAGATGAATGTCTCAAAGGTGTTTTAAGCGCAGCAGCAAATAGAAGTTTTAGTTGAAAGGATAACCGGATGAACAATTTATTGTTGACCACTGTTTTCGAAAACGGTTTTCAGGAGATTTATCTCCCAGCCGTCGATAACAAATCGCACCCGATAGAAATTCGACCCTCTGTCAGCGGTTTGCCGCAAGATATTGTGTTGCCGCTGGAGGTTTGGAGCGGAGTTTGGACACTTACCCAATCGGATCAGTACATAATCACGATCAATGAAGTCGAGGTTCAAGAAACAGTATTGGAACCGGGCAAATTGCTCAACTGTACCGTGAAAGGCACCGACGTTGTTTTTTCCTTGACCGTCGATTCTGCCGATGCGGGCAACACATCGTTTGATAAGTATTTCCTCGATCTTGGAAGCATCGGTGCGGTCAGCATCGGTAGCAACGCATCCGAGAATGTCGTGGTGTATTCCAATAACTTTTGTTCTCCGACACATGCAGAGATCAGCAAAAGCGGAGACACAGTATATATTACCGACCGCAACAGTGTCAACGGCACTTTTGTCAACGGCAGATTGCTACTTGAAAAGCAACCGCTACTGTACGGCGATGTTATTTACATTGTCGGTCTTAAAGTGGTTTACCTTGACAACGTTCTCGCCATCAACAACCCTAAAGGCAATTGCAAGGTGAACGAACAGCGTATCAAGAAGATTAAGTTGGAGGCGTCCGATTTTTCAGAGGAAACACAAGCGGCGGCGGCAGAAGAACAATACTTTTTGCGCACACCGCGTAAGGTTGAGATCATCGACAAAGAGACGTTCAGTATTGAGCGTGCTCCCTCGAAATCGACACAAAAACAGCAGCCGTTGTTCATGACACTCGGCCCCTCTTTCACCATGGTGATTCCGATGCTTGCCGGCACAATGCTCAGCGGCGGTGGCTCGAATATCGCAAGCGCACTGGTCATGTCGCTCGGCGCGGCGGCGATCGGTGGTGGTTGGGCGGTGCTCAATATTAAATACAACCGTGAAGAGGCGGAAAATACCGAGGCGCATAGGGTCGAGAGCTACAACGCATATCTCGACAAGATGACAGCGCAGATTGCGGAAAAGATTGCCTACAATAAGAGAGTTCTTTATACCATGCTCCCGACAGCACAGGAAGCGGTGAGCTTTGCTCTTTCCGATAGCCCGAGATTGTGGGAGAAGAGCAGTGTTCATGATGACTTCTTGCATGTCACACTCGGAAATTGTAACATACCGTCCTTCAACAATATCCAGATTCCGAAAGATCAGGGTATGGTCGCATATGATCCGCTCAACGATAATCTTGAGGACATCAAACAAAAAATGTTCTTGATCAGCGATGTTCCCTCCGATCTGTCGCTGGATAGCAACATGATGGTCGGTGTTGTCAGCAAAGATCGCTCAAAAGCTTTGAACATTATCAGAGTTATCACAGCCCAGCTGACCGCCCTGCATCCTTATACCGAACTGCGCACCGCATTTATCTATCCGATGAATGAGCTGGACGCGTGGGATCACACTCGTTACATTCCACATACCTGGGCACCGGACGGCAGTGTCCGCATGATTGCAAACGACAAGAACAGTGTCGGTGACGTGCTCTACTTCCTGTCCACCGTCGTTCGTGATCGTCTTGAAAAATATAAGGGCAAAAAGGTTGAGGAGAAGATTCTTCCACACTATGTTGTAGTGATCGGTGACATCTCGCTTATCGAAAACGAGCCGATGGCTAAATATCTGTTGTCTCCGACCGCTGAGCTCGGAATTACCGTAATATTCCCGGTCAGTTCCACCGATAAGTTGCCGGCTGCGTGTAGTGCGATTATTCGAAGCGATGACGACTACGCAGGTTTTTACAGCACTTCCGGTACATTTGAAGAGCGTGCAGGTGTTATATTCAACACACTCCCGATTGCCACCATGAACGAATATACTCGCAAGCTGTCCGGTTTCAGAGTGCGTGAACTAAATTCGTCTGCTGCTATTCCGGAAATGCTCACCTTCCTCGATATGTATAAAACCTCCAACGTTGATGACCTTGAGGTCATGAAAAAGTGGCTGGAAAATCGCACATACGAGAGCATGAAGGCGATGGTAGGTTACAAGTCGGGAAGCACACCGCTATACCTCGATATCCATGAAAAATATCACGGCCCTCACGGACTTGTTGCAGGTACCACCGGTTCCGGTAAGTCGGAAACGTTGCAGAGCTATATTCTATCTCTTGCCGTCAACTATCATCCACATGAGGTTGCCTTTATTCTTATCGACTATAAGGGTGGCGGCATGGCACAAAGCTTCATAGGACTGCCACACCTTGCAGGTGTTATCACCAACCTCGGCGGTAATGCCACCGATCGTGCCTTGCTTTCCATCAATGCCGAAATCAAGCACCGTCAAAAAGTATTCAACGACTACAAGGTCAAGCACATTGATGCCTACATCGAACTTTTCCGTTCCGGTGTTGCAAACGAGCCGATGCCACATCTGCTCATCATTGCCGACGAGTTTGCAGAGCTGAAAAAAGAACAGCCGGAGTTTGTACGAGCACTTGTTTCCGCCGCTCGTGTCGGTCGTTCGCTCGGTGTAAATCTAATTCTCGCAACCCAAAAACCGTCCGGTGTCGTGGACGACGAGATATGGTCCAATACACGTTTCCGTCTCTGTTTGCGCGTTGCGGATAAACAGGATTCGAACGAAATGCTCAAGCGCCCCGATGCGGCGTTTATCACCGGCACCGGTCGTGGATACTTCCAGGTCGGTAACGATGAAATTTTTGACGAGTTCCAAAGCGGTTGGTCGGGCGCAGAATATCAACCGGAAATTCCATTTACCGACGACAAAAACTCAAAGGTGGAGCTCATCAACCTCATCGGTAAAAATGCGGTACCGAAAAAGAAGAAAAAGAAAAAGAGCGACAACATTGCAAAGCTTACCCAGCTGGACGCCATCGTAAAGCATCTGAACTCGGTGGCAAAAGAGAATTCCATTGCCGAGCTTCGTCAGATATGGCTGGATCCGCTTCCGACACATGTCTATCTCGAACAGCTTGAAGATGTCAAGCGTCCTGCCGGATTCTCGCTTATTCTTCCGGTCGGTTTCGCCGACAGCCCCGAGACTCAAAGCCAGTTTGCGGTCAGCGTAGACTTTATTCGTGACGGCCATCTGCTGGTTTGCGGCAGTGGCGGTAGCGGCAAGACCACACTGCTCCAAACATTGATATACAGTGCGGTTACACGTTACAGTGCACAAGAAATCAATATTTATATTGCCGACTTCTCCAGCAGAACAATGACGGTATTCGGCGACCTTCCGCAGGTCGGTGGCGTAATGTTCGAGGGAGAGGACGAGAAGATCGAGCAGGTCTTTGACCTTCTTCGCAACACCCTTTCAGAGCGTAAGAACAAGTTCAGCCAAATGGGAATCGGTTCTTATCGTGATTATATCACCCAAGCGGACGACTGCCCGGCGATCCTGTTCTTTATCGACAACTATGTCGCATTTGCGGATAGCTATGATCGTTATGAAGATATACTGGTTCAGCTTAGTCGTGAGGCGGCAAGTTATGGTATCTTTATCGTGCTCAGTCTCAACAATACCGGCGATATCCGTGGTCGCATGAGACAAAACTTCACTAACGGCATTGCACTGCAGATGACCGATAAGTTTGAATATGAGTCGGTACTTGGCACACGCAGTGAAATTCTTCCGGACGATCGCACTCCGGGTCGTGGTCTTATCAAGGCACCGCAACCGATCGAGTTCCAAGTAGCACTTTGCATCAAGGAAGACGCAGGCGCAAGCACAGCCCAGATGCTCCGCAAAAAGTTTGCCGACATGAAGAGCGAAAAGGGCGTGAAGAAACTTGGTGTAAAGGTCGAAGGTGTCAGCTGCGAGAGTTTTGTAGGCAGTGATGAAGTAAAGGCACTGGATAAAAACAGCCTTGCAATCGGTATTGGCACCGAGACGCACGAACTGTTTGCTGTAGACCTTGACAAAGTTTTCTGCTATACCGTCAGCGGCTTTGCAGACACAGGAAGAAAACAGCTCATGAAGTCGATGGCACTTCAGCTGAAGACAAAGGGTTGCAAAATGTTCCTGTTTGACATGGTTGACGGTGAACTCGAAAAACTAGGACTGTTTGATAGCGTTTGCCATACCGATGAAGAACTGTTCGGATTGATGGAATCCACACTAGTAAGTGAGTTCACACGACGCAACGGCATTGTCAACGATGCAAGAGAAAGTGGCAACGACGTCAAAGCGGCAATGAGCGGCGAGCAACGTATAGTTCTGATGATTGGTGACATGAACCTATTCATGCAATCGGTATATAGCACACGAGTTCAGATGAACGAGTTCTTAGAGGTTGCTCTTGAAAAAGGCAAGGAACACAAAATCAACCTGTTTGCGGTAATGCAACCGGACGACTATTTCGACAATGCACGTTTCGATTTGATGCGTACTTGGTCGGGTCACAACACAGGAACACACCTTGGCGGCATGTTTGATCAGCAAGGGGCTCTCAGCTTTGAGATGTCGGCTTCTGATGCCGCTCGCCAGCTTCCTGCAGGTAGCGGGTATACAGCGGACCCCGGAGATGACGAGAACACTCTGGTCAAACTGGTAACACCGCTGGATCAAGTGGCGACCGAAAACATATAGCAATAACAACCGAAAGGAATGGTGAACACTATGGCTAAGATTTATCTGGACGTTCAGGTGCCGGGAAGTGCAAAGACATATGAGTTTTCCGTCGACAGCAACATGAGCGTCGGCAGGGTTAAAGGCGACTTTGTAAAACAAATCTCACTGGTAGAAGGTAGAGAAATTTTCAGCGACCTGTCACAGGTGCTCTTCTGCTCAAAAGACCTCGGTGGTCTTTTGAGCAACGATGAAGTCCTGTCGGCAGTGGATGTCAAAAGTGGCGATACAATAATTTTAATATAAAACGTTTAGAAAGGAGAATGGACAATGGCAGCAGATACCAGCAATATTGATTCCCAAAAAATCACAGCGGCGGTCAGCCGTATGCAGACCGAAGTTTCCAACATTGCGACAGGCGTGCAAAAGTTTTCCGATGCTATCATGGCACTGGATAAACAATGGACATCTGAGGCAAAAACACCGTTTATGGAATCGTATCAGCGTGACCATGAAGCGATGGAAGAGATGGTGGGGCAGCTTGAAGAAAATTGTAGCCTTCTTCAGGAGATGGCACAAAATTTCGATTCTTCCGAAAGTAATATTTTAAGCAGGGTGAGGTCGTTGAGATAGACGCCGTGCAAATGCATAATATAGTATAAGTTGTAGATATGAAAGGGTACAGTTATGGCAGGCGGAGACATTAAGATAGAGACTAAAGCCTTTATAGCCGCAAGCGAGGAGATAGCATCAGCCTCACAGCAGATAACCCAGAGCCTTGATGCCTATCTGCGTGAGATAAATAGTTTGAGAAATGCTTGGCAGGGGAGTTCGTCTGATCGTGTGAGAGCGATGGCTTCTTCAATGAAAACCAGTGGTGAGCAACTCTTGCAAAACATGACGAGCTATCAAAAGACACTCAATGAGCTCGCGGGTATTTATGAGCAGTCGGAAAAGACAGCGACCGAGTCGGGCAGAACGTTGTCGTTTAGCGGAAGCTCAATGAAATAATATAGAAGGAAGGAACTACATATGGCAACATATACCTTTAATTATCAGCAGACGATGGCACAACAGAAAGAGATTGAAGCGGCGGCCACCGAGCTGAATACCAAGAGTTGCAAACTCTTACAGGAAATTATTGATAACGTAGCGGCAGGCTGGACAGGAGACAGTTCGAAACAATTCCAACAATTTTTACATACCAAAATGGAAGCGCTGGAACTTGAGTCGAAGAACTTGAGGTCTATATCACAGTATATCGCAACATCGGCAGAGACACTTCGCAAGATGGAAGAGGAAAATGCTTCCCGTGCGGCAGGTGTTTAGTTTGGTTTGATTATAACCATAACGAGGCGCGTCGAAACCGAAGTCGAATTACAGCTAAAGACTGACAGTGAAAGGCGAAGGACTACGGTGTGCCTGCGGCACAGGCTTTTCAAAAGACACGGGCACCTGTTTCAAATTTCAGATTTGAGTAACAGGTAAGATTACATCATATATCGCAACACAGAAAGGACTTGAATATGGCAAGCAAAACCGCTAATTTGCAAAAGATGAATCAGTCGGCAACAGAGCTTGAAAATATTAGTGTCGCCATGGTTTCAAACCACAGCAAACTCAAAGAGGTTATGGAACAGCTCACCACAAAATGGCAGGGCCAGGCGGCAACCAGCTATCTCGAAACATTTCACAAACATTCTCCTGACCTTGAAAATATGGCAGTCGTCATCGATGAGGCGGCAACAAATCTTAGAACTATCGGCACTACCTATTCCAAGGCTGAGACTTCGGCGGCCGATGCGGTTCGTTCTATGCTCGGAAGGGGATAAGGGGTTCTCGGAAAGTTATAGTAATATTGATCGAAAGGGAAGGATAGACCATGGCTTCAAACCAAGAATTGCGGGTTAGTCCTGCGGAGTTAAGAAAATATGCCTCCGAAATGGAAAAAATTCAAAAAACATATGTCACGCTCATCAGTCAGGCAGATGACGAACTGAAAAAGCTCAAACCCATCTGGACAGGAGCGGCGGCAGAACAGTATACGACTACTTTTACAAAGGCGAAAACAACTTGTAGCGAATATATAGAATCATTGAAACTTACCATTGCTTCGCTGAATGAAACAGCGGACAACTATGAGCGAAATATTCAACAGGTTAAATCTGCGGCAGATGATCTGCCAAAACTGTCCGGAAACACGATGCGTTAGTCGAAAAACCGGAGCAACGACCATTCAACAATTGAAAGGAACGGCTGTCATATGTCAGGATACAAAATTTCTTTTAAACTTATAAAGCAGCAGACGGAAGAGATGCAAAAAGTCTCTACCCAGCTGATAACCCTGGCGGAGCGTGTCAGCTCTGCATCTACACAGCTCGGACAGGACGAGCTTCTCGAAAAGGCAAGACTTTCGTTGACGCAAAGCGCATCCAAAGTGGGTGAAGTGGCAGAAATTCTGGGTATTGCCGGAACCATGCTCGGCGAAATTATTGAAGAATATACCGGCACCGAGACGAAAAACGTTTCACGAGCCGAGGGAACCAAAGCGCATTCGAGAGATTTCTATAAAAATCCGGTTGCGATTTCCGACGCGGCAGGCGAAGGCTTTGCCGGAGGTGTTGCGGCGGGTGCCGGTGTAGCCGGTAAGGCTTATGCAGCAGGTGTAGAGTCGGGAACGCAGTCTACGGCTACAGGTGCGACGGTTGGTGCCGCGGCGGCAGTAGCAGGTACAGAGGCGGGTTCGGCGGCAACGATGGCAGGTGTTGATGCAGGTTCGGCTTCCAGCATGGGCGGTGTTGCACTTGGAGCCGGTGTTGCGGCTGCCGGTGTTGCGGCGGGCGTTGGAGCGGCATTTGGCGGCATCAAGCTCAGCGAGAAAATGAAACAAAAGAAAGATAAACATCAACCGGCTCAGACAAATTCAGATCCGGCACAGCCCCAATATTCTGCAGAAAATGAGGCAGCAATCTCTCGTGCCGAGGCGGCTCTGCAAAAAGCACAGCAAGAGCTTGATCAAATCTAGGGTATCGTAAATCAAAACACAATAAAACCATACAGTTCGTCCAGCTATAGTTTTGCTTAACGGTGTTTTATCAATCGGAATTGGCAAGCTTTCTGCGCTTGACGTCTTACTAAACAAAGTTTCCATAATGTTCATTGTTGTGCGAATAGTATGTGGTTCAAAAATAACAACAAGGCATCCGATATGTCAAAAGTATATCGGATGCCTTGTTGTTTTGTTTATATAGTCGTTGCTTCGTCGCCTTGATAGGCGAAATCTCTGCTCGACAATTGGGTGTCGTAATAACTATAGTTTGGGAAACGCAAAGCCTTCGTCCTAATCGACTATATTACAGCGTCACGTTTTATCTGCAAAACTGCTTCAATTCCTTGCGGCTTGTGATGGCAAGTTTTTCGAATATCTTTGACACCAGCTGCTTTATATAACCATATGAATAGTGCAACTCTTTAGATATGTCTTCGTTTGAGTGCCCTTTTGCTATGTATTTCAAGATTAAAAGTTCGGTGGCAGAAAGATCTTTTGCAATCTCGGCCACGAGTTCATACGAAACAGGGTTTTCGGCGGCGATGCAAAGCTCAATTCGAGCAAGAAACACCATTGAGTCAAATGGTTTTGAAATGAAATCTTTTGCACCGGATTTTAGGGCTTTGAGTTCATATGATGGCTCGTTTGCACCGGTTAAAAATATGACAGGGATAGAGCGACAAGCGCTTATCTGCCTTATTGCTTCCATGGCAACATAGCCATCCATGTTCGGCATCATGATGTCCATCAAAATGAGGTCCGCATGGTTGCCCTCGTTGAAATAGTCGACCGCCTGCGCACCGGAAGGAGAATACGAGACCTCATATTCACTCGACAGCAGTGTAGTGGCATGTTCAAAAACAGAAATGTCGTCATCGACTATCAGTATTCGGTGTTTGTATATACATGTCATACCGGTATGTCTCCTGTTTCACTAGTAAGATCTTCTTTGATTAGGTCAAGAGCGATTTTTGTGTTGTTCCATAAGAACAGCAAGAAGGGAATCCTAGCCTCAATTTCATCGTGCTTTTTCAGTTTGAAAAGAGGTTCGAGCTCTTCGGCGCAATTGTGTAAACGATATGCACCGATGCCTTTTGCCCTGCTCTTGAGGGAATGAACAACAAAATAGAGGCTTTCGAAGTCCTTTTGGGCAAACATATTTTTTGCAGAGTCAAAGTCCTTTTGAAAGTGCGCAAGATATATTAAAGTGCTTTTGCAAAAAATTTCATAGTTGTTTCCGGCAGAATGGATAGCACTATCACAATCAATACCCAGTTCGTCCAATTGTTCTCGAAAAGCAATGATGTTTTTAAAAGCGTTCCCTTTAAGTGCAGGCATTTCAAGATCAATCATTCGGCACTTTTCGGCCGGAATAAATTGAAGAATAGTCGATTCCAACGTTTCCCACGAAACAGGTTTAGTCAGATAATCGGTGAAACCGTTTTGCAAAAGATGTTCTTTTGTTCCGGACACAGCATTTGCAGTCACCGCCACAACCGGTGCGGTTAGCTCAAAGGTGCTTTTGATTTTGGCAAGCAGTTCAATTCCGTCCATCTCCGGCATCATATAGTCCATCAAAAGAGCGTCATAGCAATTTTGCTCAAGCAATTCAAAACATTGCTCCGGTGTTTGTGCGGTATCAATACGCATTGCAGTTCGTTCGAGCAGTGCTTTGATCAATAGCAGGTTTTCGGCATTGTCGTCAATGACAAGCAGTCGAATAGATGGTGCGATAAATGTTTGTGAGACCTTTGTTTGTAGTGTCGGAGTCGGAGCTATGATTTGGGGGATATAAACCTTGAAGTCGCTACCTTGTCCGAGTATGCTGACCACCTCAATATCGCCATTCATAAGTGTCAAAAGTTGTTTTACGATGGATAATCCCAGCCCGACACCCTCAACATAACGCCCACTGTTTCGGTCGATTCGTTTGAATGAGTCGAATATCTCATCAACCTCTTCTTGCCCGATGCCTATGCCGGTGTCAGAGATAATAAAATTCAAAGTTATTTCATCAGGGTTTTCGTGCGCTGTTTGCTTGACCTGCAACGAGACAGCGCCTTTTTCGGTGTATTTGACAGCGTTGTTGATGATGTTTAACAGTACCTGCTTTATCGCCAGTGCATCACCGACGAGATAATCATTCATCTCTATATCGGTGAAAAGTGAAAATGCAAGGTCGTTTTTGCGGCTGAGGGTTTTGCCATACTGTTCAATTTCGTTGAGGAGCGAAGACAGTTTGTATACATCGGGAGTGAGAACTGTTTTTCCAGCCTCAATCTTAACAAAGTCAAGGACATTATTGACAATTGCATCGAGCAGCTCGCCTGCACTCTTGATTTTTGCTGCATGCTCCCTGATTTGACGAGAATGTCCGTCGCGTGCAATGACTTCGTTTGTGCCGAGTATAATACCGATAGGAGTGCGTATTTCATGACTCATGTTTGCAAGGAATGCGCTTTTGGCTTTGTTTGCGCGCTCCGCTTCCGCCCGCGCGAGTTCCAGTTGACGTTGCTGATTTATGTGCAAGCGGAACTGGACAAACATCGTCACACCAAGTATAAGGCTGACCATTATGTAACTGCTGACAATGTCGAGCAAGCGGTCATAGTCACCTCGATAGCTTGCTATAATATCGGGATCATGATATGCCATAAAACAGATGCCGGTGAACACAATATATTGTAGAGCGACAAGAATGTACATTGCTTTGCCACTGATTAGATAGACGGTAAAAACGATTGCAAACACAAAAAAAGACGGCATACCTCCGGTATAGCCATCTGAACTGAAGAAAATTGCAGGAAATCCAATGAGGAACACCACGAAAATGGTTATAATGCTGCAAAGATTATAGTTTTTAGTCTTGAGATGAACAAAGGTGATTACGAGGGAAAAAAGCATGATGACAAGATTCAGTATCACCTCATTTATGATGTGGTTAGTAAACAAAGAAACTATAGCGGTAACAAGGCCGATGACAAAACCTGCCAGTGCCAATGTGTTGAAGATTTTACCTTTCAGTGAAAAAGTGTCGCCCCAAAAAGTTTCAATAAAGCTATTTAATGCTGACCTCAAAAATCCTCCGAAGTGTCTTGTGCTTATCTTTGCCGCATCAATACATTGAAAATACCCCGCTCGGCAGTGTTGATGATTTGGCCTCTAATCAAAGTGAAGATTTCCGGCAACAACAAGATATTCTTTGTTTGCCTTGTCTCCATAATGAATATAAAAATGTCGTCCTTCACTCTGCCAGCGTCCGATGAGTTTTTCGAGACTGGAGGTGATTTGGGACAGAGTCAACATGCAACTGTGCTTCCGCATTGCGATGATATCTCCGGCACTTTTTTCCTCCACAAGCAAAAAACGCTCGCCTTCGGTGTCTTTATCAATCTGGTGATAGACACAGTCGGTATACACTGCGTGATGGCTTCGTAGATTAGAACCTTGTACTGTGAGGTCTAGTAAATCGCTATGGTTGGTCACCTCATTTAAGGTGACCGGACCATAACAATAGCTATTCAGATTGTCTAAGTTATCCATATGATTATCAATTCCTCATAGCTGAATATGATTGGTTTTTAGTAGATAAATTGCGTGACATATCCGCCGGAGTTGCCGTCCCATGTTACATCGACTGCACTAACAGTCCATGGATTGAAGTAGTCGAAAGATGCGCTGGTGTCGCCGTCTACGTCTGTAATATAAAGCGTCCATTCGGTATTCAACCAGTCGCCTTGACTTGCAAAACCCTTGATTTCTAAGCTTGTATTTGCCGGAAGTATTTCTGGCAACAGGTCAAGGTCGAAGGCGGACGATGCGTTAGCAATGCCAACATGAACTGAATAAATATCGTAGTCGGAGTTGTTGTTCATAACAAAGCTATAACTGCCGTTTGAGTTGTAGCCGGTTGCGTCGGCATCGGCGTTGGCTACCAGCGTGCCGGTAATGCTTTGAACCATCTGGCCGGAAGTATCGTATAAATTTGCGACAGGTGCAACACCGCCGCCGCTTTCAACCAGTTCTATTGAGAGTGTTCCGCCGTCTGTAAGCTGCATCGCAAAAAATGAATATGAGTCGCCGTCATTGTCAACAATCCAAAGATCTTGAGTGAGATTTATGTTGCCAAGATCCAGCGAGACTGAGGTTGCAGGGTCAATACGGGTGCCGCCGAGTAGTTCGGCACCAAATTCGGTGCTGGTAGATGCGGTTGAATAGAGCTCAACGAAGGTGTATGCGGTGTTGTTTGTCAATGTGACAGAACCGGGAGTACCGTCAATCATGTCGCCTGAACCACCGGTAGCAACGCCCGCTAAAGGTGATTCACTTGAACCACAACCGACCGAGAACAACATCGCGAAAACCAAAAATAATGCAAAAAACTTTTTCATAATACTATCTATTCCTTTCTAAACAGTAATGTAATATATTGCTTTCGACATTATACTACCATAGAATACAAACATAAGGTAGTAACTGAAAGTTAGTTTTTGCTTTATTCAGTGAAAATACAGGTATAGCGTGTTCATTATATCATACTGAGTGATCGGAATCAATGAAAAAAACGATTTGAATGTGATTGGCAGTGCATTGGATTTGCAGGTGCCCCCGCAGCCGAAAACAAACAAATATGAGTGTTAGGTTTTGTTTTTGCAAAGTTATTACTAAATCTTGTCATGAATCATTTTTTATGATATAATAAAAAAGTTGATGGACACCAAGTTTTTTACGATAACCCAGCTAGATTAAGCGTATACCTATCTTAATGCAGTCCTAGCTAGCGGTAGTGGACACAAAATCGAATTGCCCTCTTAGTTAAATGGATATAATAAACCCCTCCTAAGGTTACGTTATAACTAACCACTCGTCCCTCAAGGTGTTAGTCAAAATTAAATATGTCTCCGTAGCTCAGTTGGATAGAGCAACTGCCTCCTAAGCAGTAGGCCGGACGTTCAAATCGTCTCGGGGACGCCAAAAAACGCTGAAAAATCAAGGTTTTTCAGCGTTTTTGCATTTTAACAGCAA
>CAYJJX010000022.1:0-29093 GCA_964370605.1 uncultured Oscillospiraceae bacterium
TCTCCCAGCTGAGCTAAACTCCCGTCAAGGTACGAATAATATAATACAACACGATTCGCTATTTGTCAATACCTTTTTTCATTTTTTCTTAAAATCTATTTTCAAACCATCTGCTATTCTGCTATATATAATATACTGCTGTTAGAAAGATCATTCGTTTTGATCAGCCTACTCTCTTCATTATGTAAAACCTCCTCCCCGCCATGAAGCCTACAACCAAAATTTACTTTTTATTCTTCTATATTGAAAATATTTACAAAAGCACTTGCATTTTTCTTTAAAATGTGATATTATATCAAAGCACCGTTTGCTACTTTATTGTATATTCATCATGAATACAAAGTTTAGTAATGGAACGCAACCATTATATCGACAGTCCTCTCGTTACCCCTGTAATGTATGAATGTCGCAACTGTCTAACGGAGGAATTTATTCTTATGGACGCAATCAAACTTATTACCCAAGATCACAAAAAGTCGGAACTCCCAGCTTTTTCCGTCGGTGACACAGTTCGTGTCAACGTTCGTATTAAAGAGGGTGAGCGCGAGCGTGTACAGGCTTTTGAAGGTACTGTAATCGCTAAAAAACATGGCGACATCAACGAGACATTTACCGTCCGTCGTACATCTTATGGTGTCGGTGTCGAGCGTGTGTTCCCGATCCACTCCCCATTCGTCGAAAGCGTTACCGTCGTTCGTTTCGGTAAGGTTCGTCGTGCCAAGCTGTTTTACCTGCGTGAGCGTACCGGTAAATCTGCAAAGGTCAAGGAGCAGATCAGACACAAGAGTTCAAAATAGTTTTTCTGCAATTCGTTGCCCATCATACCATTTCGCCGGATAAGGTGATGAGGTGTGGTGGGAGTTTTGCTATTTAGCCGATTTTTTTATTCGCCCCTTGAAAGGATGTTATAGCCGATGAATACGCCCTCAAAAGCCAACAGGGATTTCTTTGAATGGATCGATGCGCTGGTTTTTTGCGCTGTAGCCATAATTTTCATCTTTCTATTCTTCTTCCGACTGGTTGTTGTCCAAGGTGCCTCGATGGAACCAAACTTTCTGGAAGGCGATCGTCTGATTATCCGTAGTGTAGCCTACACCCCGGAGCGTGGCGATGTTGTGGTGCTTGATAGTTTTTCCGGAACCGGAAAGCCGCTGGTCAAGCGCATTATCGCCCTCGGCGGTGACGTTATCGATATAGACCCTGTTACAGCGGCAGTCACCGTAAATGGCGAGGTTATAGATGAACCATACATATTAGGTAAAACTACACATCTGGATGATATCGGATACCCATTTACCGTCAGCGAAGGTTCTATATTTGTAATGGGCGATAATCGTGAAAACTCAAACGACAGCCGAAGTTTTATCATCGGCGAGGTGGATGAGCGTAGTGTTATGGGAGAAGCTGTATTTCGAATCTGGCCATTCTATCGTTTTGGATTCATTGAACAGGAGGCAGAATAAAATGAACATTCAATGGTTTCCGGGGCACATGACGAAAACTTTTCGTGCCGTTGAAAAAATTCTGCCGAGCATTGATGCCGCCATCGTGCTTTTAGATGCTCGAATACCGGAATCAAGCTGCAATCCAAAGCTATTGCAGCTTATCGCATCAAAACCGAAGTTATATGTGCTTAACAAGGCCGATCTTGCCGACAAGGCTTCTACCGATCGTTGGCTTCGACATCTCGGAAAAAACGAAACTGCAGTTGCAGTCTCATCTAAAAACCCTTCGGCATCAAAAACAATCTTAAACGCCGTCAACGCCGTAACTGCCGAAATAACAAAGCGCCGTGAGGCGAAAGGCATAGGTGGCATGAGTATCTCTCTTTTAGTTTGCGGAATACCAAATGTCGGAAAATCAACATTAATAAACATGCTGTGCAAGAGCGCGAAAGCCCGTGCGGCAGACAAACCTGGCGTCACAAGAGGATTGCAACGAATATCGCTCAAAGGCTTTGATCTTGTCGATGTTCCGGGACTGCTTTGGCCAAAGTTTGAAAACAACACGGTGGCGGCAAACCTTGCATTTATAGGATCTATCAACGATGACATCATCGGCAAAGAAGAGCTTGCCGCAAACCTATTGTTCGAACTGGCTCCTCTCGGCAACAACACCCTTTGCGAGCGTTTCAAGCTTCCAAGCGAATCACTCGATCTTCCGATGTATGAACTTCTTGAGGAGATTGGTCGTCGACGCGGTATGCTTATCCGTGGAGGCGAGGTGGATCTGGAACGTACTGCCATAATGGTTATCGATGAGTTTCGTGCCGCAAAGTTTGGGAGGATTACGCTTGAACAACCCCCTGTATGATTTTGATATTGAAAACGGCGCTGACTCGCTGACCTTAGTCGGAGTGGACGAGGCTGGTCGAGGCCCACTTTGTGGTCCTGTATGCGTTGCCGCAGTATCACTCGACTATTCGGTCGATCTTGAGGTCAAGGATAGCAAAAAGCTGTCAGAAAAAAAACGAGAAGAGCTCTTTGAGCAGATCATTTCAAGCGCTGTTGCGTACAACATCGTGCTTGTCGATAATCACACCATTGATGAAATAAATATTTTGAATGCTACCATGCTCGGCATGAAGCAAGCGGCAGAAGGACTATCTATAATTCCCGATATAGTATTGATCGACGGCAATCGTTGTCCTGAATTGCCGTTTGAGGCTCATTCAGTGGTCAAGGGCGATGCAAAAAGTGCCGCAATTGCCGCCGCATCCATACTTGCAAAAGTAACGCGCGATCGTTATATGAAAAAACTTGACAGCGAATTTCCACAGTATATGCTGGCTAAACACAAAGGATACGGCACAGCTTTGCACTACGAAAAGATCAAGGAACACGGCATACAGGATTTTTATCGCCGATCCTTTCTTAAAAAAATACTAAACCAATGACAAAGAAAAAACAACTCGGAGATCAAGCAGAGCAGTTTGTCACCGACCATTATATAAAAAACGGATATTCTGTCCTGAGCCGCAACTTTCGAACACGACTGGGCGAAATTGATATTGTCGTCGACAACGGTGAAGTCGTCGCGGTGGTAGAGGTTAAGGCGAGACACATAGCGACAAGCATTCCTATCGAAGAGATCATCACGATACAGAAACGCAAAAAAATCCGCGCTGCGGCTATCGTGTTTTTACGCCAACACAATCTATTGGAAAGAGTAATCAGGTTCGATGTTGCACTGGTCAGCTATGATGATGAAATGATGAGTTGCAAAATATTAGAGAGTGCATTTGAATAACTACAAGGAGACACACAGGATGAAGTACCATTCAACAAGAGGAAGTGAAAAACTTTATGACAGTGCCGAGGCGATAATTGCGGGGCTGTGTGAGGACGGCGGTCTTTTTGTCCCGACCGAATTCCCGAGCCTTGATGTCGAGACGCTCTGTCACAAACCGTACAGCCACATTGCCTCGGAGGTTCTTCGCCTGTTCCTGACCGACTTCGATAGCAAATTTATTACCACCACTTCTGAAACCGTCTATATGAAAGAGCGCTTCAACAACAAGGCCGGGCACCTGACAAGGGTCAGTGATCGCCTTTCCTTTCTCGAGCTATGGCATGGCCCTACATTTGCATTCAAAGACTATGCGCTGCAGATTTTGCCACGACTTTTGTGTGAGGCAAAACGCATGCGCGGATATAATAAAACCAACCTCATTCTTGTCGCCACCTCAGGTGACACAGGCTCTGCCGCGCTATACGGCTTTTCCGACCTGCCGGGTATCAAAGTCATCGCCATGTTCCCACAAGACGGAGTCAGCCTCGTTCAACGTCGACAGATGACGAGAGCAAAAGGAGATAACCTTCGTGTTTTTGGCGTGCATGGTAATTTTGACAACATCCAAACCGCTGTCAAAGAGGTCTTTGCCGACTCTGAAATAAAACGATTGCTAGCGGAAAAAGATGTTGAACTGTCCAGTGCCAACTCCATCAACTTCGGTCGATTGGTGCCACAAATTTGTTACTATTTCAGTAGCTATGCCGAGATGTTGAGTGAAGGAACAATTCGTTCGGGTGAAACGGTCGATTTTGTGGTTCCCACCGGTAACTTTGGAGATATCCTTGCAGGGTACTATGCAAAAATGATGGGACTGCCAATCGGAAAACTGATCTGCGCCTCCAACAAAAACCGCATACTTACTGACTTTTTCAACACCGGTGTTTATGACACTCACCGAGAATTTCATAAGACAAACTCGCCATCGATGGACATAATCATCTCTTCCAACCTTGAACGACTTCTCTTTCATGTCAGCGGCGACTGCAACTATGTAAAAAGCTTGATGGACGATCTGAAATCAACCGGAACATTCAAGGTTTCAAGCGATATTTTAGAACTGCTGCAAGCAACTTTTTTCGCTGGCTTTGCCGACGACGAGACTGCACTAAAAACGATATCTTCCACCCAAGAGCGCTACAATTATCTTTGCGACCCACACACCGCAGTCGCAACTGCGGTTGCAAAACAATGGCACGAGAGTGGCAACTCTTCAAATCAAATTGTAGTTCTCTCTACCGCTAGCCCATACAAATTCCCGAGTGATATCGTCTTGGCATTCCATAAAGGTTTGTCGGTAGGCGATGACACTGCACTGTCGATGCTGTGCGATTCATTCCCCGCTTCTCCGATACCTACCGTAATTCAAGATCTGATGAAACCCATCGCCGATAGCACGCCGGCCATATCGATCGATGATGTCAAGGCAAGCGTATTCGAATTTGTATAGCTTAGCACCTCTGATGCAACCATATAATGGTTTAAATTGAAAAACATTATGTTTTTCAAACTTAGTCATAGCTTTGGATCACATGCATAAAATACACAAAACCCTCTATGAAATCTATCGATTATCAAAGGAATAAGCATAGCCATGTCAATCTTTACCATTGCCGATCTGCACCTATCACTCGACAAAAAAAAGCCGATGGATATTTTTTCCGGCTGGGAGGGGTATGTTGAGTTGCTTGAGCAAAACTGGAACAGAATAATCTCCCCCGAGGATACCGTAGTGATCCCGGGGGACGTTTCATGGGCTATGAAGATTGAGGATGCCCTCACCGACTTTAAATTCCTTGAGAATCTGCCGGGGCAAAAGGTTATTTTGAAGGGCAACCATGACTATTGGTGGACTACCGCCAAAAAGATGTCGGAGTTTGTGCAAGAGCACCAACTGCACAGCTTAAACTTTCTGCACAACAACTGCCATATCGTCGGCGAGGTCGCCATTTGCGGCACTCGAAGTTGGCTTTTCGAGCGGGGCGAAGAGTTTGACCAGAAACTGGTATCCCGTGAGGCAGGCCGTCTTACCGCCTCACTGAACGCCGCCAAAGATCTGGAAAAAATAGTGTTTTTGCACTACCCTCCTATCTTTCGAAACGAACGCAGCGACCAGATGATCGAAATCATGACACAGTACGGTGTGCGCCGTTGCTACTATGGTCATCTGCACTCTCATACAATCAAAGAGGCATTTTGCGGCAGACTTGGCGACATTGATTATCGGCTAATCTCGGCCGACGCTCTCAAATTCAGACCCCACAAAGTATTATAACCACTCTGACTTTGACTTGTCGAGTATTGCAGTCCTCACCACCGCAAGGTCGCCGACTTCAACACCAAAACGTCCGAGATAATCGGTAAGAAGTGTCGGACTGAGTGTCAGATCACCCGCCGGAAGTGTGATAGTGACTCTCGAATCTTCCACACACATTGCCTGCACATGTTCTTTTAAATCTATCGTCAACTCTTTGCGTTTTGTCTTTTTAATAACCTCTGCCGTGTCTTGATCATTATATTGAGATACGGCATTTTTTAGCGCCTCATCGTCCTTTCTTGCACTGATTTCATATTGTGCAAAGCCGATGTCGGCAGGTTTCCTTGCCGCAATGTATATCGAGAAAAGCTCGATACCTTTCGGAAGACACGCGTTTATAGCCGCCAGCCAGTCACGGCTCGGCGGTTGTTCACTCTTGAAATCCACCGCATCACAGACCGACTGATGGGTCAGCGACAGAGGTAGTGCAAAGGTCATATATATGTGCGGATTGAACCCCTGCGAATATTGGACCGGAAGTCCACTCTGGCGCAGTGCTCTCGACATAACACGCTGTAGGTCGAGATGAGATATGTATGCACATTCGTCCGTCTTGACGAATCTCGCTCTAATTACAAACACAGTTCACCCCCTCGACATCTTTGTTTATGCCACAAGCGGCACACTCTTTGTTACACGGCTGTGTCGTCTCTTCCTCAATAGCTTTTTGATACTCTCTTCTGAAAAAGTCTCGGTCGACACCATAATCAAGGTGTTGCCATGGCAAAACCTCTGTCTCTCCCCTCTCTCTTGAGGCATAAAACTCAGGAGAAACACCATTTTTTTCGAACGCCTCTTTCCAAAGTTCATAATTAAAATGTTCTTGCCAACCGTCCATGCGACAGCCAAGTTCAAAGGCAGTCTTTATCACGGCCGACAATCGTCGATCTCCTCTTGCGATGCTTGCCTCCAACATAGAAACATCGGCATCATGATAGCTGACCGATATTTTCCTTGTCTTAACCGCCGAAAGCAAAAGTTTTTGTTTGCGCCTTAGCTCATCATAACTGTCTTGCGCTACAATTTCAAACGGCGTGTTAGGTTTAGGAACAAAACACGCGACGCTGACCGACACCGTCACTCCTTTGCCTTTTGGGCGATTAGGGGTTTGATGAAACCACTCGATAACTTTATGGGCAAGCTGTGCTATTCCTACAATGTCTTCATCGGTCTCGGTCGGAAGCCCCATCATAAAATACAGTTTAACGGAACTATAACCACTCCCAAATGCGGTCATGACAGTGTCACGAAGCTCTTCCTCCGTCACATTTTTATTTATTACATCACGCAGACGCTGGGTTCCCGCCTCGGGGGCAAATGTCAGCCCACTCCTACGCACCCTGCTGATGCGCTCTGCGAGCTCCGGACTGAAATTATCGACACGTAGTGACGGCAGCGATAGGTTGATTCGCTCCTGCTGGGTCCAGTCAAGCAGACCGTCGAGCAGCTGTTCAAGTTCTGTGTGGTCACTACTGGAAAGCGAAGTCAGTGAAATCTCGTCATAGCCGGTGCTGTCACATATCTCACGCGCAGCACGACATAGATCGGCAACGCCACGCTCTCGAAAGGGGCGATAAATATATCCCGCCTGACAAAAACGACATCCTCTGACACAACCCCTGAGTATCTCAATCTGTGCACGGTCATGCACCGCACCGATCATCGGAACGGTAAAGTTTGTCGGTGGTGCAAAGTCTGAAAAATCCTTGATCCATGTCTTGGAGATGGGGAGCGGTGCGCCCTCGAGTGCAACCACCTGCTTCACGGTGTTGTCGTCGTTATACTCCACCTCATAGAGCGACGGAACATATATCCCGTCGAGTTGTGACATTTGTTTGAGGGTCTCCTGCTTTGACAGACCTTTTTCTTTTGCTTCGCTGAGTATGTTGCAAAGCTGCACATTTATCCTCTCTCCCTCACCGAGTATAAACAGATCAAAAAAGTCGGCAAGGGGTTCCGGATTGCAGGCACATGGACCGCCGGCAACTACAAGCGGATGATGCTCCTGTCGATCTTTGGCATAAAGAGGTATATCCCCCATGGACAGCATGGCAAGAATGTTGGTGTAGGTCAACTCCGATTGTAGCGTGAACCCCACTATATCAAACTCATCAAGAGGATTTTTTCCCTCCAGCGAAAAGAGTTTCAGCCCTTCGTTTTTCAGCTGTTCGCACATGTCGTCAAGCGGCATAAACACACGTTGACACCATATTCCCTCTTCGTTATTCATTATTTCATATAAAACTTTCAAACCGAGGTGTGACATTCCGATTTCATATGTGTCGGGGAAACAAAAGGCAAAATTCACTTTTGCATCTTCAAAATCCTTGATGACCGAAAGACGCTCTCCGCCTATATATCGTGCCGGTTTTTGCACCCTTGGTAGTATTCGCTCCAGCTCTCTTGATATCATAAATTATCAATTCCTTATCATTTTCACAACTATTGTTATTATAACCCCTAAAAGTGAAATTTGCAATACCACCGAACCGGAAAAAAGTGTCATTACTAAAAGTCCAACACAGAGCAGTGCTGTAAACACGGCATAAACATGTTCGACAATATCAAGATAACGAACGTTTACTAACAACGACAATAACCGTCCACCGTCCGAGAAAGGTAGCGGCACTATGTTAAACAGGGCAATCGCGGCGTTTGCTACCATAAAAAAATACCCGTCATAGCTCGGACTCACCAAGCCCGACGCCCAACTGCAAATCATCGCAATCAGGTTCATTGCCACTCCGGACGACAAAAGCACTATCGAGCGTCCCCGCGAAAGACAGGGAAGCTCGATAGAAAGTCCCCCAATTCCGGCAAGAAGCGGAGGAAGACGCCGCAGCATAATAATGTAAACGACTATATGTCCCAGTTCATGTAACAACACCGCATATAGCCCAAAGCGCACCGATATTCCGCCAATTAACAACCCGACATACATGACGGCAAGGAACAGTACCGCACTATTCAAAGGTGCCCTCCGGATAGGCAAAGAGCGGATCGACCTTCATTCCATCAAGGGTAAAGGTCATATGCAGGTGGACGCCGGTCGACTGGCCTGTCGTGCCTATTATCCCAAGTGTCTCCCCTGCCTTTATCGCTTCACCGATCTCAACCGATCGACTGTCGAGATGATAATAACCACTTTCAAATCCATTGTCATGCAGTATCTTGACATAATGCCCACCTATGCTGTCAAACCCCGACACTTCAACAATTCCATCGGCAACCGCCACTATCTCACTCCCTTGCGGTGCTACAAGGTCTATCCCGCTATGAAATTCCTCTTCGCCGTTTATGGGACTGACTCGTACACCAAATCCACTGGTCAAACTACCATTTTGCATCGGCGGCACGATCGGTATGCTTAATGTATACTGTTCATCTACTAGCGCAAACTGTTCTGTCACAACGTCCGGAGCACCTTGCGCATTCGTTGTCTGCTGATCTGTTTGCACCGGTGCATCTTCCGATAATGCCTGTGTTTCCTGTTCCTGTGATGTGTCGTCAGATGTCGAGAGTTGTGACGCCTCTTCCTCTGCCCCTTCTTGTACTGCACTATCTACCGAGGGGACTTCTTGGGCATCGTCCATATCGGCTTGCGGTTCATCACCAAGTATCGCGAGTGCCTCATCGGTCAGAGCGAATGCTGTTTGCTGTTCCTGCTCAGACAGGGTAAACGACATAAGTCTTGCATACTCCGCTCCAAGCTGTGCAAAAAATTCCGGCATGAAAATTTTAACTGCAACCGTCAAGGCCAGCACGACACAACATATGATTGACTGAAGCTTTATGGCTGTAAAAGGTGTTCGATCTCGCTTCGAACTCCCCTCCTGCTCTGATCTTTTGACCGACGGCTTTTCATCTTCATAGAGCATTCCACTCTTTATCGCGCGATTGGTCGGGCGTGCAAAAAGCACATCGTCGGGTCGGTCATATTCCTGTCTTTGCCACATAGCAAAACCTCCTTTTGTTTTCTGTAAAAGCATATGAAAAACAAAAGGAGATTATGATATGAAATTTATTAAGACGTGCAAATTGTGCGTTGAAACACTTAACCATTCGACCTATGCTGCTGTTACAGAAGTTTAACTGCGTCAGAAAGAGAATCTACCGAAACCACTTTTATCTGCTCGCACAATTCTTTCGAGAGTTTTTTTGCATTTTGTTTCGGCATTACTACACGAGAAAAACCAAGACGTGCCGCTTCGGTCATGCGTTGCTCGATATGTGAAACGGCTCGAATTTCGCCGCCAAGACCTATCTCTCCAACAAAAAGTGTCCGCTCGTCTACCGGCTTGTCGTTAAGCCCTGACAGTATCGCCATCGCCACCGCAAGATCTCCCGCCGTCTCATCGAGTTGAATTCCACCGATTACATTGACATATACGTCAAGTGCACCAAATGGATATCCTCCACGCTTTTCCAATATTGCAAGCAGAAGATTTGCTCTGTTATAATCAAAGCCCGATGTAGTTCGCCGAGGCGTAGCATAGCTACTCTTGACCACGAGTGCCTGAACCTCGGCAAAAATAGGTCGCGAACCTTCCATAGTACAAACCACACAGCTTCCACCGATTCCAATCGGCCGACCCTCAAGAAGTGTCAAGGATGGATTTGTGACTTCCTTCAGGCCATATGAAGTCATGTCAAACAATCCGATCTCGTTTGTAGAGCCGTATCGGTTTTTAGCGGCGCGGAGAATACGGTACGGCAGTGTCTTGTCGCCCTCAAAATATAAAACGGTATCTACGGTATGTTCCATGACCTTAGGACCTGCAATCGCCCCATCTTTATTCACATGCCCGACCACAAATATCGGTATTTCATTGCTTTTCGCCGCAAACAAAAGTTGGGAAGTGCATTCCTTGACCTGCGTGACACTTCCGGCCGACGAATTGATATTCTCGCTCTGCATAGTCTGAATTGAATCGATCACAGCCATGACCGGCTTCGAGCTATCGATGAGCGCACATATCTCTTCAATCGAAGTTTCGGTTGCAAGCAGGATGTTATCACCCTTAATTCCAAGACGCTTTGCACGCAGCTTTATCTGCCGAACCGACTCCTCACCCGAAACATAGAGAACGGTGCCGCCCTTTGAAATATTGTCACATATCTGCAAGAGCAAGGTCGATTTTCCCGCTCCCGGCTCACCCGAGAGAAGCATCAAGGCACCAATTACAATACCGCCACCAAACACCCTGTCAAGCTCTGAGATGCCGGTTGTTACCCTTGCATGACTTCCTTTATTCTCGTCCACCTCGCTCAAAAGATGTGTCTGAGCAACACCGCCGCTTTGTCTTTTCGGTCGATCTCCCTTACTTTCCCGTACGACATCTTCCACCATTGTGTTCCACTCACCACACGAAGTGCACCTCCCCACCCAGCGGGGAGAACTCTCACCACAGCCGGTGCAAACATATACTGTTTTCAACTTTTCTTTCAAGCTATTACCTTCTTCTAAATCCCTTGCGGTATCACAAAATTCACTGCCTTTTCCTGTACCTTGATGCTCAAACGGTCTGCTATTATGCATTCTCCGTCAAAATTCGCAATGAAAGGTTTTGGCGCCGAAATCTCGACATTTTTCACACGTCGAGCCTCCATCACATCGCGAAGTTCCGATGCAATAGTCTCCCCTCTAAAATGATCTCCGCGTTTATACTGTCCAATAACGGCTAGCAAACGCGAAAGCGCAACGTTCTTCACAATGAGCAATTCTAATATACCGTCATCGATTACCGCCCTCGGTGCCGCACAGAAACCGCCACCGTAGTAGCGGCTATTTGCAACAGTTACGAGCAGCATCTCTTCTTCAAACACTTCGTCGTTTGCTTCTACGCGATATAAGCGTAGAAGCGGTTTTGTTAGGCGTTCTATGATTGACATGTTATACGCCATCTTGCCGCCAAGCAATTTCAGGCGACGATATTTCGGTATGTTCATGGCTATATCGGCATCAAAACCAACAGAGCAGATTGCTACGCCCGACCTCTGCAAACTCTTGCCTTCATGGGTGTATTCAAACATCAGTAGATCGACCGCTTTAGGACAGCCGTCGATCACATTTCGTTTTAGGTCTAAAAAATCCTGCTTTGCACCGATACTCTTGACAAAGTCATTGCCGGAACCACATGGTATTTGACATACATCAACGTGATTGAACCCTTGCGCCGCCGAGGTAACTTCATTGAGCGTTCCGTCTCCTCCACAGCTGATAAGGCGCAAATTTCTGCTGGTTTCTATATAACTTTTCGCAATTTTTTCTGCATCTCTTGGTGCAGAAGTCATCTCGATTTTTCCGTCTATCCCCTGCTCTTTGATAAACTCTAATAGCTTAGGTACAAGAATAAGGCTGGAATCACGTTTTCCCGCAACCGGATTGACTATGAATACATACTGTTTGTCCATCTACATCCCTACCTTAACCTCACCGTCTTCACCAAGAGAAATGGAGCATTTTCCATATGTTTCCTCGATGGTTCTGGCTGCGACGCTTCCAAAGTGCACCCGCACCGGTGGATGAAGAGTCTGCGAAATTTCGATTCGACAAAAGCCGACATTATGTGCGCTCTCCACCTTCTGCGCAAGGGTCGCCTGCAACCGTTTCAGCATCATCTTCATGGTAGGTTTTTTTGTCCTGAGCTTCAAAAGTAGCTCTTTGCGATCGGAGGTAATCTCTCCCCTTGTCTCCAGCAGTTCAAGATACTGAATGTTTTTTGCAATCAGTTCGTCCTCTTCGACAATCTCCTTGATGTTCTTCTCAAGATCTTGAATCGTCTGTATCAATCGATGTGTCATTCCAAGGCGGAGTGTCGTCGGAATGTTAATCTCGGCACCGACTACCTTAGCCTCAATCTTTTTTACAGCCGTGACTTCACCGCCGGTTATAACTCCCTTTCCGCTCGTGACAAGTATTTCTTTTTCTGCCGATGCGTGACAGTTGACAATGACCTGTGCGCTAATTGTCCCCTCAGAGTACATTTCGCAATTTTCGATAAACATCGCGGTGATATCGCCCTTGGCCGACACAGTTCCTTTTTGTTGCCCGTTGATACCGTATCCGACCACTATGCTACCATCTGCAAAGAGGTTCGCGCCCTCGACAGAGCCGGAGATTTTTATGCTCTTTTTCGAGCTGACGGTATATCCGAAATACACGTCGCCGTTAATTATTATATCACCGGAAAATTCAATATTTCCGATTGCACTGTCAACGTTGCCATTAATTGTAACGCTCTGTTCAACATTAAACTTGCCGTTTTTAAACACCAGATTCCCGCAGGTACTTGCAACCAAATGTTTTCCGTCGGCAGTGATCGAGGTGTTTTCTCCCATCGGAACACTCGCCGGCTTTCCTTGTCTGCCTTTCAACTCTTCGCCGCTGACACCTAAACCGGAAACCGGTTCGGTGGGAGCAAATATGTCTGCAATAATAGTGCCTTTTTCTACGTCAAGAATAATCCCAAGTTCTTTATGATCGGTGTCTCCGTTTTCCAGCACCTGTGGTTTAATCTCACGCTCTCGCTCGAAATGTTCCACTATATAACCATCTACACCATCTACGGCAAGTGTGCCCTTTGCCACCACCATCGGCTGATCAAAAAGCTTGTTTTCCAACATTCCGGAGATTAATGATTCATTTACACCGTTCTTGATGCCACGTTTAGTCATCACCTCTGCATACTGATTTGCAGGAAGCTCAAACACGTGCTGTATGACTTGATCGTGATCACCCTCATCATAGCCTTCAAGTAAACCTTGCAGGTCAATATGCAATGAAGCGGTAACCGAATCGTGTCTTTCCACCACACAGTGCTTATTTAGCAGTTTTTCTGTTAGCGCGGACTCAAAAACCTCCTGTTCAGTCTGTACGGCGTTTTCCATGTTGGCACCACCTTTCTTTTTTGTCATTCCGTCACTCTCATATCAACACACTATGTATATTGATCGAAACCGTGCTTATAATACCCATTCTCCCTTGTTGGCAGATTTAATCTTCATCAAGCCCGTCTGGGGATCGAACGTTTGCGTTCGACCGAAATTCTCACCGGTGTCTGCAACGATTATTGGTATTCTCAAGGCTGCCAGTGTCTGTTTTACCGCTGCAACGTTACGTTCTCCGATATTTGCGATGTCGCTGTTGCCTGTCGTAGCAAACATTTTTGCGCCACCGGCGATCTTGGCCTTGAGTGAACTGCGCATTGCTCCTGCCGCCTCCATCTTTTTAATCAGTGCAGGAATGGCACTGTCTGCATATTTATGCGGTTGGTTTGCATTTCCTGCCGACCTTGAATCAGGCAACATTATATGAGACAATCCCGCTATTTTACGTACCGGGTCATGCAGACAAATTCCGACACAGGAGCCAAGTGCATATGTAATAATTAGATCATCGTTTTTTACCACATTCAAATCCGCTATTCCGACTACTATAGTTTTTCCCATAACCGCCTATCCAATCTGTACATTTATGTACTATATCTTTGACCGAATGATCAAATACTCTACCAAAACTATTACATGCCCAAACTTTTGATTATTTTATCCAGCGATTCTACCTCGGGTATCAAAAGAATGCTGTTGTCTGAAGCACTGTCACCGACCTCAAATGCATCCTCAATAAAGATAATACTATCACTGATATTTGCAAAGTGAATTGCTGGAACGCTCAAAATTGAACCTACCATATCTTCAGTCAGCGCAGGCGGTGAAATATCGATTGTTAGGTTTGTGAACATGGCAATCGCATTGATGTATGAAGCCGCCATAATATTTCCGATTTCACGAAGCATCGATTGACCCATCTCGTCAAGTTCAGAATAATCGCTGATATCTTGTCCGAGTAGTATGTTTACCGTTACATGTGCAAATTCGCGTTCCATCAGAAAGAGCATCATTCCTTCCACGTCTTTGGTCAACGTGATGAGCATACCGATCATCTCTTTTTCAGGGCCACCCAGACGCATACTCACCTCGGTATAGTCCAATATCTGTATGGTTGGCACCTGAATGTTGATCGGTTTATCGAGCATGTTCGACAGTGCGGTTGCGGCATTTCCGCTTCCGATATTGCCTATTTCACGCAGGGCATCCAGCTGTATCTGGGTCAGATCGTCATAACTGCTTAATGAAGACATAGTTTTTATTATTCCTTTCTGTCAATGCGCCAAAATTAGCGCAGGTTATTTATTATCTCCTGAAGTTGATCGGCCGTTTGCACGATCTTTGAACTTAGTGTAAATCCTTTTTGCGTCAACATCATGTTGACCATCTCGTCCGCCATATCGACGTTTGAGAACTCAAGGGCACTCTGGATAATCTCGTTTTGTCCAATACCACCACTGTCCAGTGAACCACCCTCTGCCTCGCCCGAATTGTCGCTGACAACGTACGCGTTATTTCCTATCGGAGTCAGACCATAGGGGTTGGTAAAACTGTAAATACCGACAATCTGTGCAACCTGCGACATGTCAACGGTGTTGGTGTTCGGCAAAAACTCAAGCTCGATACGCTCCCCCGAGCCATCCAAAATATATCGTCCACCGTTATCGACCAGATACGGGGCGTCGCCCTCCATGCTTATGGTAAAACTGCCGTCTCGCGTGTATGCGGTCGAGCCGTCCGGTTGCTCCAAGGCAAAGAATCCTTCTCCCACGATAGCGAAATCGGTATTGTTGTTTGTAAAATTCAGTGTTCCTTGGCTGAAAAGAAGATCGTTGTAATCGGTTTTGACACCATGTCCGACAAGGTGCTCCCCTTCAACGTTTGTATCGATCTTTGAATATAGTAGATCAACGAACTGATTCGTCGTCTTTTTGTAACCGGTAGTGCTGATGTTTGCCATATTGTTTGAAATGGAATTTAAATTGTTTTGATATGCGATCATTCCCGATACGCCGGTATAAAAAGCAATATTCATTATACTATCCTTTCCTGTCTATCGTTCGTGGCGCTAATTATAGTGATGCTATCTGTGAGACGGTCTTTTGATTAATGCTGTCTATCATCTGAAGCGCCGCACTGCATGACTGGAAGTTACGCTGTGCCTCCATCAACAAAGTATACTCACGGTTCATGTCGATGTTGGAACGCTCATAATGCCCCTGCATGACTGAAAACGGCATTCCGTTGATATTATCGACAGCACCTTCTTCATTATTATTAATAAAAAGTCCGTTCGTCATCTGCTGGAAATCATCAAAGTCGGCAGGAACGCGCAGACGAAGCTTGTCGACCTCGTTACCAAGCGAATCAAATACCGTACCGTCGTCCCGAACAGTGAAATCACTGGTGCCGAGATATATCTCGCCATTTTCACCCAAAACTCGCCCGACTCCTCGAAGTTCCAAAAAGCCTTCTTCATCGATATCAAAGTTGCCGTTTCGAGTATAGCCGATCTGTTCACCTTGTGCGATCGAGAAAAAGCCCTCTCCTGCTATCGCAAAATCAAACGGACGACCTGTTTCCTCCAAAAAACTTGAATCATAATCAGTATAAACAGTGTCAACGATCCTGATTGGTGACTGTGAGCCAATGACCTCGGAGCCACCTCCATCAAGACGTCTCGTCATTTCCTGCTCGAATGTCGTGCTCACCAATCTTGCGCTCCTTGCACCCGGGGTGCTGGCATTTGTTATGTTGTTAGAGAGCGTGTTCAACGTCCTCTGCTGCATAAAAATACCGGAGGCGGCGGTGTAAAACCCTTTTAACATGTTTTTGACCTTTCCTTTCTTAAGGTTTTGTCCGGTTTTGCCACTTTAGTGGCGAAATTCAAACGTCTTGCGTTTGAAAGGAACAAAACTTAGTGTTAAAAAACTTGTTTTATAACTTTTGGCCTTTCCTTTGCATTGCTGTCGTCTTTGCCTTTCGGCAGTAAAATCCTTTTTATCGTTAAATCCGTTTTTTATTTATCGTTCGGTGCCCATGATTTGTTTGAGCACACTATTCCATATTTTCTTCCAGTTTGCTTCGGAGCTTAAAAAGGGCACGCACATGTAGCTGACTTATCCTTGACTCCGACACCGACAACACCTTAGCTATCTCTTGCAGTTTCAGCCGTTCAAAATAATAGAGTGAAATTATCGTACGCTCTCGCTCCGAAAGTGTCTCGATTGCCGCGATCAACTCGTCTCTTTGCTCTTCTCGAAACAGGCCTGCGTCCAGATGCCCTGAGTTCTCGTCCGGAATGTCTTGTGAATCCTCTTTGTCTTTATGATAGAGTTCATCGAGCGAGATGAGTGATGCCTTGGAAAGCTCGGCATAAATCTTGGTGAGTTGGCTGTCACTGATGTTCATGTGCTGTGCCACCTCGGCAACGGTTGGCTCTCGCATCAGCTTGTTGCCAAGCTCATTCTCTGCCTCCCTAACCTCTTTTGCGGTTTGACGCAGTCGCCGTGGCAAAAAGTCTTGTTGACGCATATAGTCAATGATGGAGTGTTTCACCCTCATGAACGCATACGCCTCAAACTTCACGTTTTTGCTCTCATCAAAGCGATCGACACATTCAATAAGCGTTATTATGCCCTGATTTACAATGTCTTCCATCTGTGCATAGTTTGAAGCAACACCACGCATTTGACCTGCAACTGCCTTTGCGATATAACTGTACGACATCACAATTTCGTTGCGCAGATTGACGTCTTTATTGACGTGATACTGTGCAAACAGCTGCTGCATCAATTCCGAGGTGGGTTTTTCAAACTTTGCCATCTAACGCTTACTCCTTTCTATCGATTTGTGCTACAATCATTTTGCCCGAAATATTAGTATCGCTAGCTTGCCATAGATATATTAGCAAGAGCCTGTATCTGCATGGTCTGATCTATCTCGTTGAAGGAAAGCACCGTCACGCCCGGATAAAACTGATCTATAAGCTTTTTATAGTATATTCTCACGACAGGTGAAGTGATAACAATCGGCTGCTGCACAATGTCTTTTACCTTGTTCAGCTCGTTCACCGAGGCATTGACAATATTTTGTATAACATCCGGCTCCAACGTCAAGTAACTCTGTTGATCCACCTTTTTCACTGCCGCCATGATGGTCTGCTCGATAGTATTGTCGATACTTATCACCTTGAGCTGTCCTGCATCGGCAAACCGATGAGAAATGGTGCGCTTGAGTGACTGCCGAACATATTCGGTCAGCATGTCGGGGTCTTTAACGGTTGGAGCATAGTCGGAAAGTGTCTCGAGTATCGTCTCAACGTCCCGAATCGGAACACCTTCCTGCAACAGGTTGCCCATAACTTTTTGCAGATCGTTCAGTGTAACTACATTCGGAATAATGTCATTGACAAGGTTCTCGTTGGTCTTTTTGAGGTTGGTGAGTATGTTGTTCACCTCTTGGCGTGTCAACAGCTCATGCGAATGGCGTTTCACCACCTCAGACAGGTGAGTTACCATGACGCTGGTCGGGTCGATTAGCGTGTACCCTGCCACTTCTGCCTTGACCTTTTTGTCATTGCTCACCCATTTTGCCGGCAGTCCGAACGCCGGGTCTACCGTGTCTATACCATCAATAGCAGTCCCGCCCTCGGGAGGTGCCAGTGCAAGGAAATGATCAATCAGCACGTCTCCCTGCGCGACCTGTTCACCCTTGAGCTTGATGACATACTGATTAGGATTTATCTGTCCGCTATCCTTGAGATAGACTGACGGCACTACAATTCCCATATCGGTGGCAAATTGTTTTCGGAACATGACCACTCGGTCAACAAAAGTTCCTCCCATGCTCTCAACTACAAGAGGAATCAGGCTATAACCAAACTCCATCTCGATTGGTTCTACCGCGAGCAAACCATAGACATTTTCGATATTTTTATAGTACTGCGCCTCACTCGCAATCTCTTGTACCGGCTCTTCCGGCGATCGTTTTCCGTCAATGGTGACACCATTTTTTTCTCTTTGACGGAGTAGTATTCCCAGTGTTATAAGCACCGCCGACGTTATAAGGATTTGAAACGTTGGAAAGCCCGGAAGCAAAACCAAGACTCCGATTGCAATACCTGCCATGATGAGTACCCGTGGCTGAGACAAGAACTGTTTGGAAAAGTCGTCGTTAATGTTATTTTCCGAGGCACTTCTTGTGACCATCATACCGGTGGAAACTGAAATAAGCAGTGCCGGAATCTGGGACACAAGACCATCACCGACCGTCGAGGTAGTGTAGATATTCATGATGGTCTCGAAATCGCCAACGCCGTTCATAAATCCCATTATGACGCCACCGATAAGGTTGATGAATGTGACGAGGATAGAGATAATCGCATCGCCCTTTACAAACTTTGAAGCACCGTCCATCGATCCGAAAAAGTCGGCTTCACGCTGAATGTTGGCACGACGTGTCATCGCTTGTTGTTCGTCGATGAGACCGCTGGAAAGGTCGGCATCAATCGCCATCTGCTTTCCGGGCATTGCATCGAGGGTAAACCTTGCTGCAACCTCTGCAACACGCTCGGAACCTTTTGTGATAACGATAAACTGCACCAACACAATGATGAAGAATATGATAATACCGACCACGGGATTTCCACGAATAACGAAGTCACCGAAGGTTTGAACCACCTGACCGGCATATCCGTTTTCGGTCAAAATCAGTGTTGTAGAACGAACATTGAGGCCCAATCTAAATAGCGTGGTAACAAGCAGTAGTGACGGAAATATCGAGAATTCAAGCGACTCCTTGATGGTCATGGTGGTCAGCAAAACTATAAATGCCAATGAGATGTTGATTATAAACAGCATATCCAGCAAAAAAGCAGGGATAGGTATTATAATCAGCATTATTATGACAATGATAAAAGCTGAAACAACTCCGGAGCCTCTCACTAGATAATAATTCCTTTCTTGTTATCGAACCTACATGAAGTTCTTTTTCTTTACGCTGTAGACAAATGCCAGCACCTCTGCGACCGCTACATAGAACGATTCCGGTATTGGGTGCTCCAGCTCCACCGATTCGTAGAGGGAGCGTGCGAGCGGCTTGTTCTCGGTAATTACTACGTCATGTTCTTCCGCTGTCGCAATAATCTTTAGTGCAAGGTAGTCGGCTCCTTTTGCAACCACGATCGGTGCCGCATGTTCCTTTGCGTTGTATGATATCGCCACCGCATAATGGGTGGGGTTTCGTATGATTACATCGGCACTCGGCACCGCTTGCATCATTCTGCGCTGTGCCATTTCGGTCTGTTTTTGCCGACGTTTGCCTTTTATCTTTGGGTCACCCTCGGTCTGTTTGTATTCCTCTTTAATATCGTCTTTGCTCATTCTGAGCTTCTTTTCATAGTCGTAACGCTGATAGAAATAATCGGCTATTGCCACAAAAACAAATATTATTCCGAGAGTATATACAAGATCCATCACAAGATCGGCGAAAAATGCGAGCGATTG
This sequence comes from uncultured Oscillospiraceae bacterium, assembly GCA_964370605.1. Taxonomy (GTDB): domain Bacteria; phylum Bacillota; class Clostridia; order Oscillospirales; family Ruminococcaceae; genus CAYJBH01. The sequence goes on from CAYJJX010000022.1 coordinate 20,005, forward strand.
ACTGACCGGCATTTCAGTTAGTCCGGGAATCTGCATGATGTTGTCGCCGAGAGTAAAATAAGCAACTGCGCCAAGTATCACAAGCTTTATAATGTTTTTTGCCAGTTCCACAAAGGAGCGAAGGGAAACCATGTTTTTCAGACCGCTTATTGGATTAAGTTTGCTAAACTTAAAACCGATTGCACTCCATGTAAAAAGCATCTTGGTCTGTGCCGCTGTTGCAATCACCGTAGCAAGCATGCTGAAAAGCAGAAGAGGGATTACAGCATACACCACTGCAACTATGATTTCAATTATCAGACCGCCTAGCATGTCGGGGGTAATTCTGATAGTAGTTGCGCCTTTATCGATAAAATTCATCAATGTAGATTCTATCGAAAACATCATCTGCGGGGCAAAGAATTGCAATACGGTGAACATGACAAGAAGAGAAAATATCATAACGACATCACGGCTTTGAAATACATTGCCTTGCTTTCGTTCCTGGTTTCGCTTTCGGCCTGTCGCCTTTTCGGTTTTTTCACCCGCCATTAAATGTCTTCCTTTTTTTAGCTTGCTATTTCAATAATACCGGCATATATGGTATCGAGTGCAACGGACAAATAGTTATCGACAAACAACGATATCGGACCCGCCATTGCTATCAACAAAAACATTCCGAGCAGTATCTTCATATGTATATTGATAACCATTAGGTGCATTTGCGGCACCAACTTCATCAACACTCCAAGTAAAACTTCAAGCAACATTATCGAAACCATGAACGGCATTGCCAATCTAAAAATCAGTTCTACCACTGCCGTGAACGTGGATAGCAGAAACGGCGCCATTTCAATATTGAATTCAACGCCAATAGGTAAAAACTCATATGATTTGACTGCCAGTTCAATCACTGTGAGATGTGCATTCGTTGCAAAGAAATAGAGTGAAAAAAACAGGTTTAGATACTGGCTGGAAACCGACGCTTGTATATTGGTCGATGGATCGAAAGACTTTGCCATGGATAAGCCAAACAGCACGTCCATGAAGTCACCGGCGAAGTAAAGCATGTAATAAAACAAAGAAAATATCAACGAAAAAAACAGACCTATCAGCAACTCTTTGAGGAGTATTACGACAAATATTATGTCCTGAGTGCTGTCGATTGCCGCTGCATCTATCGTCGGATAGACGAGTATCGCTATTATTAGTCCCAGCGCTACACGAAGTGTCATCGGAACCTGCCGCCTTGATATTATTGGATTTGTAAAGAGTACGCCTCCAACCCTGACAAAGACGAGCAACATTGCGAGCATATTATCATAAGCTAACGTAAACATATCGGCGCCGTCACATAGTTGCCATTATTTCAAACAGGCTGCGGATAAACTCAAGCAACGTGTTCGTCATATAGGATGCGCCGAGAAGGAGAAAAAGTGCTATAACAACGAGTTTGGGGACAAAGGTCAATGTCTGTTCATGAATCTGCGTGGCCGCTTGAAATATTGCAATGATAAGACCGACAGCGAGACTCACAAGCAACATCGGTATTGCCAGCCGAAACGCCACCATCATCGCTTCACGCAAAATATCAAGAATCTGTGATTGATCTAACAAACGTTCTACCCTTCCTCTTTTGGGAATCTTATAGTCTGAAACCGCTGACTAGCATCTCAAGTAGCAACCCCCAACCATCTACTAAAACAAATACGAGTAACTTAAACGGCAAAGATATCATCGCCGGCGGCAACATCATCATTCCCATTGACATAAGTGTGGATGCCACCACCATATCAATTATCAAAAATGGAATAAATATTAAGAAACCGATGGTAAATGCACGCTTTAGCTCACTGGTTATAAAGGACGGTACGATTATCTCGAGCCCAAGCTCCATGAGTGAATTATTGTCGTTGATGTCAAAGTCCGGCGGCAACTCGGTATTGGAAATATCCAAAAAAAGATCGAGATCGGGAGGGTTGATATTTTTGAGCATAAATTCCTTGAGCGGTAGTTGTGCCGCTTCCAGCGCTTCCTGCGATGTGATCTCGTTTTCGGTGTACGGAATGTATGCAACCTCTTCGATCTGCTGAATTACCGGTTGCATGATAAATATTGTCAAAAACAGCGCAAGCCCTGTCAGCACCATGTTTGGAGGTGACTGCTGGGTGCCGAGCGCCGTTCTTGTAAAGGACAGCACGATAATGATGCGTGTAAAACAGCTCATCATTATTATCATGGATGGAAGCAACGACAACGACAACAGCAACATCAAAACTTCAAGTGTGCCGAGCGTGTTGTCCCCTTCCGATGCCGTCGTAAGATCAATGCTGATTCCCGGTTCTGAGGCAAACGCAGTGATCACAGTCGCCGATATTAGGAGAAGTGTGACCGATAAAGATATTGCGGTGCGCCGCAACAGCCCATTCTCGGACAGCAGCTTTATTCTATCTTTTACCGTCATTCACCCTTGTCCTCTTTTTTCACTGCGAATTTTGAAAGAGCGGTATTTTTCAGAATAGACGAGAAATCGACACCTCGGATTTGCTCCGGTGGGTCGGAAAGTTGCTCTGCGTCAAGCTCACTCAAAACCTCTACCCTATCTTTCGTAACGGCCAAAAACAAAGTTTTGTCCGCAACGCTCACCACCAACAGATATTTGTCGGCCGACAACATAACCCTGTCTCGCAACACGATATTATTGCCGGAGCTTTGATATTGATATGATTTAGCAATGAGTCTTGTTGCATAAAATGCAAGCACACACACACCTGCCAAAACCAAAATCATGGCGATTATTTCAAGCACTGATTCTATTATACCTCTTTATAAAATGTATTAGCCGAATACCTTTGCAATAGTTTGCAAAATTCTGTCCGGTTTGAAGGGTTTTACGATAAAGTCGAGCGCACCAAAACGTATGGCGTCAACAACCATCGACTCTTGACCCATTGCGCTACACATGACGATCTTGGCATCGGGAAATTCCTTTTTGATCGCCTGCAATGCCTGAAGACCATCAACGTTTGGCATGGTAATATCCATGATAGCCAGATCCGGTTTCTCCGCCCTGAATGTGTCAATAGCAATCTGACCGTCTGCGGCTTCAACAATGTTTGTGTAACCATTTTTTGTCAGAGTGTCTTTGATCATCATACGCATAAAAGCTGCATCGTCAACAACCATAATCTTCTTGTCCATAATTTTACTCCTATCTTTCGTTATTAAGATTATTAATTACGTTTTGCACGTTTAGTATCTCGGTAACTCGGACACCGAAGTTGTCATCGATAACAACCACATCACCTCGCGCCATAAGTTGACCGTTTACCATTATATCTACCGGTGCTCCCGCCTGTTTTTCAAGTTCAATGACGGTACCGTGTGCAAACTCTGTTATATCTTTTATCTTGCGTTTTGCCCTGCCAATCTCGACCGTAACGGTGAGCGGGACATTCATCAGAAGGTTAATGTTTCCGGACGGCACCTCCATCGCATTCGGCATGTCAAATACCGGGAACTGAGCCGGATGTATATTTTGCGGAGGCGGCGGTGCTGTAGCTCTCGGTGCGGCAGGCTGCGTTGCATGTTGAACCGCTTGTGCGGGCGGCGGCATATAGCCTGACTGCTGGTGCTCCAACGGATAGACCGGTTGAGGTTGTCCTGCCGGTGCTTCCGGCACCGGAGCCGCCGCAGGTGCATCGGGAGCAATTATTGTATCACCATCACCGAGGAACTGAGAAACAATTTCCTTTGCAAGATCAGCTGTCATTACACTTATAAACTGACTGTTCGTAATTCCGACAATCTCAAGGTTGAAATTGATTGTGACGACCGTCTCGTCTTCCGGCAGGTTCAGTGCACCTTTAAAGGTGTTCTCTTCGTCCATGACAGTTGCCACCGGCGGCGAAATGTCGATACGCTTATTCAGAAAATCTGACAGTGCGGTTGATGATGCCCCCATCATCTGATTCATCACTTCACAAGCGGCACTGATGCTGAGTTCATCGAACTCGAATGCCTCGTCGGGCGGATCCTCAATGCCCATCAGCTGATTTAGTATAAGCTGCATATCACTTTGTTTAAACACCATGACATTTGAGCCGGAAACGCCCTCAACATACGTGATCTTCACGATCATCGCAGGCTCGAACTCGGTATAATCCACCTCAGCCATTGTGTGGATTTCAACGGTCGGCGTTGTGATAATAGTCTGCTTGTCCAGCATAGTGGATACGGCGGTAGCAGCACTGCCCATACTAATGTTCATTACCTCGCCAATGGCATCAAGCTCCATTGGTGTCATCGTTTTTAGTTCTGCCATACATTCATTCCTTACTGATATACTTTGTTAATTCGTACTGCTTTTTGATCTTTACTCAAACCCAGTGTGCCTTGGAAATAAGGTTTGTTATCGATAATTATGTCTACATCACCACTCAGCGGTTTTTTAAGCTTTATTACATCATCGGGTTGTAATCTTAAAACATCACCAAGCTCTAACTCTAGAGTATCGAATACCACCCTCATATCAAGGTCTGCCGAGTTCAAAACGTGTTCGATATTTTCTTTTCGATGAACCTCGCGCTCTTCAACGATCTTTGACTTTGTGCCGCTTCTCATATATTTCGGTACAAATTCACCCATCATCTCGCCAAGGGCTGCTGCAGGTAGACATATTGAAATGTTCGAGAGTGTCTCTCCAACCTTGAGTTCCAACAGAACGATAACTACAATATCCTCCGGTGAGAATAGTTGAAGCAATCTTGGGTTGGTCTCCATTGAAGCAACTCTTGCAGTCGTCGGGAGCAAAGTCCCCCATGCTTCCTGAATATAAAATGTCATTTTCGATATGACATTTCGCATGATGTTGAGCTCTATCTCGGTAAAGTCCCGATCCTCTTCTCCTCCACCGCCGTTACCACCGAGCAATCTATCGATGATAGTGTAGCTTACTCCTGTCGAAAACTCCATCATGGTGGTCATCTCGTCAAGGTCTTCGTTTTCCGGTTTCAACTCGATAATTCCAAGTATAGTGTTGTCGGGTAACGCGTTGTTAAACTCGTTGTAGCGTTGTTCCTCGACCTGTAAGACCTTCACCTCACTGAATATCCTCAATATTCCGGAAAAATATGAAGATAGTTGCCGTCCGAGATTTTCATGGAGATTGTCAATCAACCTTAACTGCTCTTTTGTGAATTTCTTCGGTGAACGAAAGTCATATTCTTTTACCTTTCGCCCATCGACAGTATTGTCTGCCGTTGTTTCTTCAATCTCACCACTGTCGATTCCTTTTAACAGCTCATCAATCTGCTTTTGAGAAAGAACCTCTGCCAAAGCCGCATCAACCTCCCTTCGTTTTCGTAATACCAAACTTCATTCATGTTATCCACCGACTATTCACCAAAATCGGACGGTGTCTCGGGGTCGTAGTAGAACGCCGGATCAAGTCCCTGTTCCGCTATCGCCGCGAGCGCCTCTGGGTCGGACGGATCAAAGCCGTTGCCAATAATCATCAGCTCAACACGCCTATTTTGTGCTCGACCTTCTTCGGTCGAGTTGTCCGCTATCGGATAGTTTTTACCATAACCTATCGCTATAGTCTTTTTGGGCTCTATTCCCGCCTCGTCAAATACCGCTGCCACCGCATTGGCACGAGAGGAAGACAGTTCTCGATCGTTAATACTTGACGGCCCGTCCACCTGTGCTGTATAGCCATTTACACGAATATTTTGAATCTGACTGTCTACCGACACCAGTGCGTCTGATACGGTGTCAAGAATCGGAATAGCGCTTTCCAACAGCACCGCTCGATCCGGCTCGAAAAAGATGTTGTCATTGAATCGAACAAACACAAGATCGTCCTGCTTTTCTATATGCACGCTTCCCTCAAGCTCATTTTCCTGAACATACTGTTGCAGATATTCATATAACGCTTCCATCGTCTGAGGTAACTGGTTCGTGGTATCGGGGTTTATCATGTCTTCTTGAGTGATTGTGCCCTCCCCCTGGTTCTCTCCAAGGTCTTCACCCTCACCGTCCGGAGTCAGAACAACCTGGGGTGTTTCTTCCCCTCTTCGGTTAAATGATTCCACGATCATCTCATACTTTTCGACATCGATGGTAGAAGAGGCATACAACAGGACAAAGAAACACAGAAGAAGTGTCACAAGATCGCCGTAGGTCGCCAGCCAATCGCTACCGCCTCCGCCTTCGTCTCTCTTTCTTCTCGCCATCTTAATAGAATCCTTTCTGTGTATCTCGTTTTTTTCACGAATGACGCTGTAAAACTTGAATTTACTATTTTAGCCGTTTACCTTATTTTATCAAATTATCAAACCGCAATTCATATATTATGCGAATCGAACTGCTAAAACAATGTTACTCTGCCGGTGCCTCAGCCGCGGCCTTAGATTTCTTGCCGCCTTTTTTGCCCGCATTTGCCGGGAGCAACAACATCAACTTTTCGCCGATGAACTTCGGATTTTCACCCGCTTGAATGGCCTGCACGCCCTCACAAATCAGCATCTTGCAAAGATACTCTTCTTCATGTCGAACCGCAAGTTTTGTAGCGATCGGAAGAAAAAAGATATTTGCAACACAGCTTCCGTAGAAGGTGGTCAGCATAGCAACCGCCATGTTCGGGCCAAGGTCGTCGGGATTTCCGAGGTTTTGAAGCATGTTCACAAGTCCAACCAGCGTTCCGATCATACCGAATGCCGGTGCGAATGCCGCACCTTTTTCATAGAACGCTCTGTCTCTTGCATGACGATCGTCGAGATATTGCAGTTCACTGTCAAGCAGTTCTTTCACCTTCTCGGGATCGACACTGTCGACCACCAACATCAGGCTGTTCTTGAGGAACGGATCTTTGGTCTGGTTGAGTTTATCTTCTAGCGACAACAGACCTTTGCTCCTTGCCTCTTTTGCAAAGTCGACGATGCTGTCGATATAATCCATGGGATTATATTTCTGCGGCTTGTACATAATCTTAAGATGCTTCGGTATCTTGGCATATACGTTGGCAGGAAAGGACAACAGCAGACAAGCAATGGTACCACCAATGGTAATCGCAATACTCGGTGGGTCAATAAAGCTGAGCACCTTCGTAATATCATAACTGATTGGATCCATAGAAAATCCGATTCCGAATATGATTAGCGCCGGTGCCAACAGCGTTCCGATAATTGATACAATATCCATAACCTATGTCGTTCCTTTCTGCTTGCATGTCTCAACTTTTATCTATAATCTAACGGTCTTGAAATAATGAACCGGAAATGCTATCTTTAAAAACTTCTTTACGAAACTCTATAACCATTTTTCTCAACTCCTCCGGCGACTCTTTTACTATATAATATTTGCCGGAAAGCATCTTTATCGTAGTGTCAGGTGTGGCAGTGACCAGCTCAATCTGATCGGGATTTATGAGCAACAGCTCATCATTCTGCTTGGTTAGCGGTATCATATAACATTCCTTGTCTGTTCGGAGTCGGGGCTGTGGCTGTTCGCTACAGCCCCATGTCTCCTATTTTATACTATCGCTTCAGGTTAACAAGCTCTGTCAGCATCTCGTCCGAGACGGTGATGATCCTGCTGTTTGCCTGGAATCCACGTTGGGTGACGATCATATCGGAGAATTCCTTTGACAGGTCGACGTTGGACATTTCCAGCGAGCCTGCCGCCAAAGCACCGGAACCGCCCATTCCCGCTGTGTTCAGTTGGGCTTCGCCACTGTTTGAAGTCTCTTGGAAATATGTGTTTCCGCTCTGCAAGAGACCCTGTGGGTTAGAAAAGGTTGCGATGGTGATTCTGCCAAGCTGCATGAGTCCGAGCACCGAATGCATACCTTCGATTGTTCCGTCCGGACCAATAGCAAGTGAGCTAAGATCTGCAATGGTTTGAGGGCCGCCCTCTGTTCCGCCGGTTAGCTGAATGGGTTTGAGCGAAAGTCCGAGCGCCGTCGGGGGCATGGAAGGTGTTGACGTTATCGTCGGTGCAGTTGCATGAGCAAATTGTGCCGCATCCCAGTCACCGCCGTTTGCGTCGGTCGGATCAAATGCCTCGGTCGCGGGATCTGCAAGACCCAATGTGCCAAGCTGATCAAATCCCGGATGCGAAATCTGGATATATTCGTCTCCGTTTTTCAAGAGTACCGCGCCGCCCAAGGTCATGTTGCTGTCAACAGTTCCGATATAATCGGTGCCGCCGACGTTGACCGTGATGGTAAATGCCTGTGTCGGGGTGTTGGAATATGCAATGGTCGGTGTTCCAAGAGCACCGGTGCCGCTGTAATTGGAGCTGACCGTCTGAACCTGCATACTTCCTCTGCCAAACAGTCCCTCTGACGGTATTCCGTCAAACTTGCCGAGTGTTACCGAGAAGTCACTGCTTGCAATCTCTTCACCGGTCAGTCCGCCACCTGCGAAAGGATCGGGAATGATGGTGTGGGAAACGGTAAACACGCCAGCCGGATGTTCAACACCACCGTTTGCCTCGGTGATTGCCGCATTTATTTTTGTGTTGAAATCGGTGATGTCGGTGAAGGTCTCATTTGCGTTAAGTGTAAGCAATACGCCACTTGTGGTAATTTCTGCCGTTGCCGGTTGACCACCCGGAAGCTGCGAGGAGGAGGCAAAGTTAAGCGTTACATTGCTGTCGGTAGTTGCATTTGAGGTGGTAAAGCTGAAGGTCTTTCCGTTGATAATCTCTTCTGCCTCGGAAGCTGAGGGATTGACTGAGGGAAGTTGGATTTGAATCTTTTCGTCGGAAGGTTGACGTCCGAGCGGATCGCCAGAAATACCGAGTACAAAGTTACCGTTGTTGTCCACGAGATTTCCTATTTCGTCAAACTTTAGGAGTCCTGCCCTTGTATAAAAGGTGTTGCCGTCTGGGTCAGATACCATAAAAAAGCCCTCACCGGCGATCGCCATATCCAAAGCACTACCGGTTGCCGTAAAACTGGATTGATTCATCATCAAATCAATGCCTGAAACTTTTGCGCCGGAACCTACTGCGCTCGGATTGACACCGCCTCGTGTAGCTGTTGCAGCGGATGCACCGCTGGTGGTTTGATAATAAACATCGCGAAATGAAACTGTGGAACCTTT
>CAYJJX010000023.1:0-27494 GCA_964370605.1 uncultured Oscillospiraceae bacterium
GATATAGTTTGTTGTTGTGGCAGGGCCTGCCGCTGTGATCGGATATACACCTGCTATTGAGGTTTCATCTGCTGTTGTTGCAAGTGTTACCGGTACGCCGATGCCTGCCGGAGTTTCGCCAAGTTTGAGTGCTGTGTTGAAGTAGGTCAGCGCAGGGTTTGCAGTTCCTGCTGTTCTTGTGAAACTGGAAGCCGTGACGGTGAACGCTGCTTGGGTTACGTTCAGCGGTGCGCTCTCATAGTTCACGGTGTAGTTGCTTGCTTTTGCGCTGATGACTGCTCTGCTTGATGGGTCAACTGTGATAGAACCACCGTATAGCCCCGCATCATCGCCTACAGCATAGGAGCTATTCAGAACAACGTCTGCACCTGTGATGCCGTAGTTTATAATGCTCTCACCCGGAGCGAATCCGGTCAGTGTGAAGAGATTTGCGAGGATAAGTGCATCGCCGTACTCAACAGATTGAAGTGTTGGGGTAAGTGTCAAGGGAAGCGGTGAAACATTGATTGCGCCCTCTCTTACCGTGAAGGTGTAGTTGGGGTCTGCCAAAGTGTTAAGGTCTGCCAGTGCTTGATTATTGTTTGCATCGTCGAGGTATACTCGATAACTTGTTCCTACCGGACTTCCTTGAACATAATCGGTAAGAAGCGGAACGTCTGTATCGGTAATGCCGAGTGTTGTTGCGTCTTCACCCTGTGCGAATCCTGTGATGGTGTATGCGCCTGTCAGCGACGGAACCGCCGAGAAGTATGGAACGGTAAGGGTGTTTGGTGTCAAAATCAGCTCTAAAGGAAGAACTTCAAATTCACCGTTTGACAATATTAGGTTATAGTTGTCAAGCAGGTTTGCGGGCACTGTGCCGGCTTTTTCGTCTACAGCCAGAGCGACAGTATATGTGCCTGCATCTTTATTTTGGGCATCGGTCGGGTCATAAGATGTTGACAGGGTCACATCAACCAAGCCTTCATCGTTGCCCTTGAAGCCGTTCTGGGGATCAACTGTGTAACCAAAGGTCGGTATCGGATCTTGATAGTTGATATCGTTTATTTGATCGACTGATATTGCAAGATCTACTTCGTTGATGGTGGGTGATACTTTAATGACCTCATTTTGGTAACCGGGTTTTGAGGCAGTGATTCTAATTCTCAGGCCTTTGTTATTTCCGGTTGCGTCCCAAACATTGGTGACTTCAGGAAGCTCATCAAAACTATTGACAGCTGTCCAAGGATCGGTGTTAGTAAAGCGATATTCGTATGATAGAGTTACTTCTGATAGAGCCACCGGTTGTGCATCAATGTATGCTCTTTGTGCAGTAATCGGATCATGTGCGTCTGAGTCATAATCTCCGACATAAGGATCGGCCTGAATGGTCAGTCCTGTGCTGTTGATGATGCGCAGTTTGCCGCTATTTTCTTTGATTTTGTAGTTTCTGAGTTCTGTCACTCCGGCAGGTAAATCAACACGAATATTTGCTTCATAAGGGCCATCTGCGGGAAGCGATGTGTTTGTTGCATTAGTGCTGTAAGAAATGGTCAATCCAAGATTTTGAACGGTGTCTTGATTGCCTGTGCCGGATAGCAGTCCATTTCCAGTTTTGAATGAGTAGCCGGTTGATATAAGATTACCAGCTCTATCGTACGGCTCCAACTCACCTGCGGCATTGAGTACCTTTCCGTAAACAACGTCGTTGATGTCATCGGCGACAAATATAAGGGTTGCCTTGGTGATTTTCGGCTCAACGGTTATTGTTTTGGAGCGGTGATCGGGGTGGGTTGCGGTGATGGTAACCGGATAGTAATCGCTTTTGCCGGAAAGGTTAACATCAACAATCTTTTCGATGGTAGATCTGTCGGCTGTTGTTACCGAAGTGCCTGCTTCATTTACATAGGTGTATGAAAGTGTAGCACCGGCAGTTGCAACAACAGAGGTTAGTCGGTCATTAAGATCTGCATCATACACACCGGTGTAAGGAGTTGCAGTCAGATCAACAAAAGGTTTCAGGTCGTAGTAAACATAGAAAACTGTGCCGCTACCGACTGTTTTTGTGTATACGTTACCCGAGTTCAATACATAATCAGAAAGTAGATTTGCAGCGGTAGGTGTTATTGTAACAACGCCGGGATAAACGCTAACGATTTCATTTCTGGTTACATCATGTTTGTAGGTAGTTAAAGCGTTTCCGCTTGCATCTTGATTCTGATACAGATAACGAATTTCATATGTCACCTGCGGTACTGCTTTATAGGTGAAAGTTACCAGTACGTTGAGTGCGCCTGTTGCTTGATCTTGCACCGCTTCTTGCACCATGTTGACTGTTTTGGTGGTTTCAGAGGTGGAGTAGTTCGGTATTGCAATACTTCTAAACTGCATGAAAGTGTTCGGTGTTTTGCCGGTTTCTTGGTATGTGGCTCCGGTTGTAGTATCTTTAATAATTTCTGCGCCGGATTCATCAACATGCTTTACAGTATAGTTGTACTGCGGAACGTTTACCAAATAGTTGAGTGTTATGACATTTGAGCCTTTTGCAACGGTGTAATCATAATCTCCGTCATTATCGGTGTCGGTCACCGTAGTTGCGGCACCGGCTGCGCCATTTGAGGTAACCACTGCAGATACACTTGATACAGTATACACTCCCTGCGGCCAACCGATAGCAGGATTACTGGCAAGGTCGGTAAGCTGATCCGAGGTTTTGGCGGCAAATTCAATTGGATCACCTGTGCTGCCCAAAACTGTTGTTTCGCTGAAACTGTTTGCACCACTCACATGAACGATGGTGTATGAGGTGCCCTCTTCTACCCAAAGAGCTCGGAGGACGATATCACGGTTTGGTGCTGTTCCAAAGACAAACGGGAACTCTGCAACACCTGTTTCTTTGCCGGTATTGTCATAGAGTACTTCATACCAGCCGAGGAAAACTTTGCCTTCCGGTTCTGTGAGAGGTGTGTATGTGTTTGTAACTTTATCATAAACGAATGCTGTGTCGTTGTCGATGGTTAGTTTTTCATTATTTTGAACAGCATTGTTCGGTTGAAGTTCAACTTCATATGTGTTCGGTTCCCATTTTGCATAGACCATCATTTCGGCATTCGGCATTGTGCCGCCAGCCAGCGGGTCAAACTTGTTCATCCCCGCTTCATCGATATACCAACCAACAAAGGTGAAGCCATCTTTGGTGGGTTCGACAGTGTCGGCTAAAAGACCGGCCATCAAGACGTCATTAGTGCCATCATTGTAGCTGAAAGGCTCTTGATATTTTACACCGGTGATGGTATATGGATCGGTCGAAATATATGTATTTCCGCCGACTACCAATTCACCGCCTGTCGGATTGTATTTGAAGTTATTACGTTCTCTGACATAATAGAAGTTGCCGTAACGTGTGGCACCGCCAACACTCTGATCAGCAGTGAGGTATTTGGAAAGATAGAAGCTGCTGTATCCGTCACCCTCTTCTCTGACCGAGGTGAAACCAAGCAAGGCCTTCGGGCCAAAAGTAGTACCACTATAAAGCATATTTTGGGTTTTTTCAGGGCTGACGACAAAGGGAGTACCGTTATAATTGCCATCAACTTCGCCGGTCGGAAGACCGCTGCCAACAGTATAATAAGTGCTACTCGGGACTCTGGCAAGCATCTGCGCCGATGTCGGAACGCCTCCGCTATATGCAGTATAAGTTGCGATCTCTGCATCGGTCGCTTCGTAGTAGTATACTAAACGTGAAAGGTCGTTTTGTTCATTTGCGGCTTCGCTGAATGTAACCGTTAAGTCGGTAGACCAGTTGGTCGGCAACATGCCCTCCGACACTTCGATCTCACGAAGTCCGGTGCCTACATTCTTGAACGTGCCGGCAATATTGGAGGGATATCTCCACTGGAAGTAGTTATCACCCATCTCGAATGTAACACCCGAGAATTCAAAACCGGTTCTGGTCGGCCAGGTCTGCTCAATGTTGTCACCCAGCTTAACCTGCATGGTGTAGGTGCCGAATTTAGCCACAGAATCATCTGCAAGCAACTCAGTATATCGAGTTGTTTGGTATCCAGATGGAATATTGTTGCCATGATACAGTGTGCCGTCAAGGAGCAACCAAGACTTGCTGAACGGGAATTTAAAGGTGTACACTAATCTTGTATAGTACACATTGATGATTGTTGAACCATCACCTGCGATTTCCACGTCGCTGTCCTGCCATGCGTATTCTGCATGGGTGAGACCACTCGGGGCGGTATCAAAAACATCAGAAATTTTTGTTCCTGCGAGCGCGGTTTTTGTAGCGTCGGACGAGTGGAAGTCGTAGTTAGCAACATCAGCTCCCAATGCATTGCCTTTTATACTCAAACCATTATCGGTAGAAAGGTTTTCTTTTTCCAGCCAATAGACAACAGTGTACTGAACAGGTTCACCTTTCCAAAGCGCAACATAGCTTGCGCCGGTCGCAGGTATCGTTTGATCGCCTGTTACTTTAATCGTCGGGTCGGTTGAAAGTGCCCAACCTTCAAAGGTATAGCCGTCGCGTGTCGGAGCATCATTACCTTCCGGTAATGTGAACTTTGTGCCCCATTTCCCGCTGATCGGCTCGACATAGCTTCCACCTTTTGAATCGAAGGTGACACTTTTGACTGCTCGGTCGTAATAAAGATTGATAATCTGGGTATTTGTTCTATCGTTGATAGCGGTGGGTACGATGGTGGTTGCAAGTGTGTAATCGGCATTTGGTTTTGCTATTGGTGTCACCAAAGCACCGTAACCGACCGAAGCCTCTGTGTCCGATACTGTGCTATCTAATGTAAAGACACCTTTATCATCATACAAACCATAATTATGTATAACTTGATATTTTACATTATCTTCGGCTTTGTATATTACGTTAATGATAATTTTGTCGGTTGCTTGCAAACCGTTAAGTACTTTATTATTAGCATCTAAATTATATACTGCTTCCGGAGTTGCACCAACAGTTATTTTTGACTCTTGGTAGGTATAGTCGGTAAAGGTCGGAATGGCAACAGCCTCCGCCTCAGAGAAAGTATAACCTTTATCTACCTGTGCTATAAAAGGATTGGCGAGTTCTGTAACACCATCCTGTGCAACATATTTAACCGTAACGGTGACAGACTGTGTGATAGGTATCCACTGCGCGGTTGTAGTGTATTCATTTGCTGCGCCGTCGGAAGAATCATAAGCAAAGGTAGTAAGTGCAGGATCCCATCCGTCAAAGACATGATCGGTCTTGGTCGGATTAGAACTGCCCGGATATAAAACGGATGTACCCTCGGTGAAATCATATTCTTCATCGGGACTACCATTGTTTAATTCAAAGGTAACTTTAAACGTCTTCTGTGAAACCGGAGCTTCATCAGGATCTGTAACAGGTGCGCCACTCGGCAAATTGAGCAGCATAGGTCCACCGACTCCTGCCGTTGCTGCACCGGCTATAATCGCAGGTGTCGAGCTTGAAGATGAAGAGTCTGCCGACGAAGAATCGGCCGATTCCGAACTCGAAGACGACGAACTTGCGGATGAAGAACTCGCAGGTGTCGAGCTTGCAGGTTCCGAACTTGCGGGTGTCGAACTACTCGCAGGTTCTGAGCTTGCGGGAGTAGAACTCGCAGGCGTCGAGCTTGCAGGTTCTGAACTTGCGGGCGTAGAACTCGCAGGTTCCGAGCTTGCGGGTGTAGAATTTGCATGTGCCGGATCTGCCGGCTGTGAACTTGCTGTTGTGCCATCGGGAAGTTCCTGTGCAAACGACTGGAACGGAATTGCGGAAGTAACCACTATAGCCGCCAGAACCAAGCTGACTATGCGCTCCACAATTTTCTTTTTACCGATGCCCCTTTTTTTCCATAACATAGATTTCCCCTCCTAATATGGTAGTTTGTAAAAGAGCGTGTGTCTCAATACTTAGTATTATACACTATTTTTTGCGACTTGTCACTATGTAATCATAAATTTCTTCATTTTTGATAGTATCTTTGTGACATTTCACCATCATCATATGCATAAAGTGCATTTTTGTGCGTTTTTTAATCCAAAAAATTACACCGTTTTTTGAGTTAGCCATGGCAAATTGTCAAAAAAATAAGCACACAAATTATATAATATGTATCTCAACACTGTGAAATCAAAGATTTTTTTGTGCATTTATTCTTGTGTTAAATTAATGTTAAATTCAGCTGCTTTTCAGCTATTGTCTTTACAAACACGCTAATACAGGTATTCTATGTGATTATGTCACACAAAATGTTGTGGTCGTAAAATTGATTAAAAATTAACGTACTCATTATTAAAGTTGATACCAAACAATAAAAAAAGAAAATTTGACGGCTATTTTTAGCCTTAATATGCAAAAAAGACCTATAAACGCAGTGACACAACGAAAAAGCGGACGGATTATCCCTCCGTCCACTTTTTATCTAATCATACAAATACAATTTATTTCAGTTCTTTTCCGCCCCATTCAACTACAGCAAAACCTTCGCGCTCGAATGATTGTAGCTGTTGCTGTTGAATAGTTGCGCTTTCATCAAGACCTTTGAATACCATAAACACCCGCAGAACACTATCCGGAGTGGGATCGATGGTTAACCGAGCATTATCGGTGTACTGTTCCTGCTGAAATGTAATCAAATTATAGTTGTTGTCCACCATTCGTGGCAACCAATATACAATAAACTCGTTATACTCTTTTGGCGTCAATCCCAAATATTGCAACGTCTCGACCAAAAAGAGTTCCGTATCCTCCCCTTTTACGACAAATCCTTCGCTCATGTCATACTCAATTTCATCATATCCATCCCAAAACAAATAGGAGTATTCTCTTCCATCACTGACAATTGCTCCGTCAGGATATGCAGTCACATCCCAACCGTCGTCATATTGAGGATATGTGAATAACAGCTCTCCCCTGTAATCAAGTTTGACCGAAACTTCTGTCTCTTGCTCCGGATAGAGATAAATGACCGGTTTTTCAGTAATCGGAGGTTCCTCCGGCGAGCCATCTTCGTCCACACATCCGACAAAAGATATACATAGCAACAAAGATAAAAGAATTGATAATTTTTTCATCAAAAAAAATCCCTTTCATTATAATAACGACATAAAAGCATGAGAAATATTTTATACTTTCATTATAATAGTATGTATATCTTCTGTCAAACAATATTTTTTTGCAATAACTATTGACTTTTTAAACAAACGCCATTATAATATAACTATATCATTATATTGTTATGTAGTTATTTTGTGAGGTGACACATGCCATCGTTATGTTGCAACACTCCGAGTGACGTGCTAGAGTTGTTTTCCGACGAGAGCACAACCGAAAACCTTTCATTTTTTTTCAAAGCGTTCAGTGAGCCTATTCGAATTAAAATCCTTCTCGCCATGCTCCACAATGAAATATGCGTTAAAGATCTTGCGATCCTTCTCAATGTTTCGCAGCCACGCATATCAAATCAACTTAAACTGTTGAAACTACACAACCTTGTGAAGATCAGAAAAGAAAAAAACAATATTTATTACAGCTTAGATGATAAACATATCGAAGACATCCTCACCATCGGTCTGAATCATCTGAGTCATATGGAGGTTATTTCATGAACTATCTAATGAATTTATGGGATTTATTTGTCGACATGTCATTTTACATTGTCATCGGTATGTTGTTCACCGGCGTGCTTCACGCATTTGTCGACAAAAATACGATACTAAAACATGTCGGCAAGAATAATGTCGGTTCGGTTGTCAAGGCTTCAGTCCTTGGGGTTCCGTTGCCGCTTTGTTCCTGTGGAGTTGTGCCAACTGCACTATATCTTGGAAAGAGCGGAGCATCAAAGGGAGCTGTCGTCAGTTTTCTCACCTCGACCCCTCAAACCGGTGTCGACAGCATAATTGCTACCTATGGAATGATGGGGCCATTATTTGCAGCATATCGTGCAATTGCAGCTTTCCTTTCCGGAATAATATCCGGCATGGTTACCAACCTTCTATATAAAGGGAAAAAAAATGATATCGCAGAAGTAGCGACAGAATGCCATTGCCAAAATGAAAAGGAAGAGACCACAAGTTGCTGTTCGGGTGAACCTATCGCAGAGTCTACCTGCTGTTCAAGCGAGAAAACAACAGAAGTAAGCTGCTGTTCAAGCGAGAAAGCAACCGAAGCAAGCTGCTGTTCGGGAGAACCTAGTACAGAGGCTACCTGTTGCTCAAGCGAAAACACAGAAAACCAAAACTGCTGTTCAAGCGAAAATCTCGAACCGGTTAGTTGCTGTTCAAGCGAGCCGGTCATAGAGCCTTCCTGCTGTTCGACTGAAAAGGCAGAAAAATCCGGTTGTTGTTCCGAGACTAACGATGTCGTGATAAAACCGACGTTCGCAGCCCGATTTAAATCGATATTCACCTATGCATTCGGCAGCTTTTTAGACGATATTGCAGTTAATTTTGTTGTTGGACTTTTGATAGCCGCCCTGATCAGCACAGTTATACCGGAGCAGTGGCTATCCAGTTTCACCAATCCAATACTTAGCATGTTGGTCATGCTTTTGATCGGTATTCCGATGTATATCTGTTCCACGGCATCAATCCCGATTGCCCTTACCCTCATAATGAAAGGGATATCACCCGGTTCTGCTTTTGTATTTCTTTTTGCAGGCCCCATAACCAATATCGCTTCGCTTGCCATAATTGGAAAAGCACTCGGCAAAAAGGTTACCGCAATTTATCTTGCATCTGCCGCAGTTTGCGCCATGATATTCGGGCTACTTTTAGACTACATAATCGACATCACCAACTACACCGGAATAGATAACCTTGCAGCACACTCACATGAACACGCAGCACCACTGTACATGGTTATTGTATCTATAATATTCGGATTATTCTTGATTCGTAGCCTTGTAAAAAAAGCAATAAATAAGCGCTCTGAAAAGAAAAGCTGTTGTTCATAAATAAAATGATGTAAATTGACGAAGTTTGAAGAAATAAACTGGGATAATTCGACAAATATATTTTAATGGTGAAAAAACCTTGAAAATTTAGTGTGTAATTTGTTATAATAAACAGGTATTGGACGACATAGTTCAATACCTGTTTTTCTACCCTATATCGGATTGCAAAAGAAGCTGTTGTTCATTAACAACATACAATCTCGCTATAGGTTAGTTTGCATTTAGTATTAACAACATCATAGTAACGAAAGGATTTGTGTTTGCTTCTTTGCGCATGGGTAATGTAGATGAAGGGTATTCAACTGGCTCTTGACAAAAAGTTCAAGATATCACAGCGTGGCGGTTCCATCGGATTGGAGTTTGTGGCAGGTTTAACAACCTTTGCAACAATGTCCTATGTACTCGCAGTTCAACCTGCAGCCATTGTCGGTTTCGGTGCCGATTCCATAACGGATATCAATGGTGTTGTCATCACTAAAGAAGCAGTAATGATCATGTGCTCGTTAGTATCAGGATTAATAACACTGCTCATGGGACTCTATGCCAACTTCCCGTTTGCACTCTCTACCGGAATGGGCACAAACTTCCTGTTCGGTGCAATGATCCAGTCGCAAGCAATATCTTTTGCCGGCGCAATGACCATCACACTGCTTACCGGTATTCTTTTCGTAGTACTAACCGCATGTGGCGTACGTGATATAATCGTAAAAATGATACCTAAAAATTTAAAAATTGGTATCGGTGTTTCTATCGGTTTCTTCATTGCCTATCTTGGTTTCAACAACTCCGGAATCGGTAGTTTCGTAAACGGAATTTCAATGGGCAACTACGGTTCTCCCTCTGTTTTGCTCGCACTGTTCGGTCTTTTCCTTATCGCATTTCTTGAGGCAAGAAAAGTTAAAGGCGGAATTCTTATCGGCATTTTAGCCGTAACGATTGCCGGACTTTTTGTAACACAACCAAACGCAGAGGGCGTTGCCGTCCCTATCACCCAGCTTTCCGGCATTGTCAGTGTTCCTTCTTTTAATGATGTCTCCAACATTTTCTTGCAGTTCGATCCTATGTCTTTGATCTCTTGGGCAGCTGTCCCGCTGATCTTCATCGTATTTTGCGGTGACTTCTTCTCAACACTTGGCACCGTTCTTGGTGTTGCAGGTCGTGTCAACATGCTGGACAAAGACGGCAATCTTCCCGGAATCGAAAAACCGTTCATGGTTGATGCAATCGGAACTACTGTCGGTGCGGCTTGTGGATGTACCACAATCACCACCTACGTTGAATCCGCATCCGGCGTTGAAGCCGGCGGCAGAACCGGACTTTCATCCACTGTTGTTGGTACTCTATTCCTTATCGCAACACTCTTCTCCCCATTATTTGTATCCATTCCGAATGCCGCAACAGGTCCTGCACTTATCTACATCGGTTTCATATTGATTCAAAGCATCAAAGACCTTGATTTCGGCGAATTTACCGAGTTTTTCGGCCCACTTGTTATGATAGCATTTACCGCTTTTGCAGGTGGTATCGCAGTCGGAATCTCGATCGGTATTCTTTCCTTTGTATTCATCAAGGTTGTTACTCTGAAATTCAAAGACGTACATCCCGGAATGTACATTCTTTCAATTCCGCTAATCTTCTACTTTATTGCTAACGCAATAATGTAGTTATCACAAACTTAACCGAAAGGAAAAACTCACAACTATGAAGAGCACTTTAATGTTTGAGCCAAAAGACAGACGCGCACTGCTCGACTGTGCCATGGGCAAAACCCCCGCCGATATTTGCCTTACAAATGCAGAAATCGTGAATGTTTTCACCGGCGAAGTATACCCGGCCGACGTCTACATATTGGGAAAACACATCGTTCATGTAGAAGCGGCAACCCCCGGTCAAAACATAAACGCAAAAAAGGTAGTTGACTGTAACGGCGATTACATCATACCGGGATTTATCGACTCTCATATACATATTGAAAGTTCTATGCTGACTCCACGCAATTTTGCAAGAGGAGTCATAAATCACGGAACCACCACCGCTATAACCGACCCGCATGAAATTGCAAACGTGTTTGGTGTCGAGGCGGTAAAATATATGCATGATGCCGGTGAAAATCTCCCGATGCGTCAGCTCATCAATATCCCATCATGTGTTCCGGCAGTACCCGGTCTTGAAAACGCAGGCGCTGATTTTTTCGCAAAGGAAATCGAAGAGCTTGCCGAGCTTGAAAGAGTGGTTGGACTTGCCGAAGTCATGGATGTTATCGGCGTTATTAACGGCAAGGACAGGATGATGGACATAATGGACATGGCACGCAAAAAAGGTCTTTATCTACAAGGACATGCGCCGTTTATGACCGGACGTATGCTTTCTGCATATGCAATAGGCGGAGCTAAAACTTGTCATGAAAGCCGTGAAGAGTCTGAATTTTTAGAAAAACAGCGCGTCGGTATCGCGGTCGATGTCAGAGAAAGTTCCATCACCTGCAACGCAAAGTCAGCGATCGACGGCTCACGCGGAATCAAATGCTATGACAAAATGTGCGTTTGTACCGACGATCGCGAGGCACATGACATACTGAACAATGGCCACCTTAACCTTGTAGTCACCCGAATGATTGAATGCGGAATGGATCCTATTCTTGCAATAAAATCCGCTACACTCAACAATGCAAGGGAAGCAAAACTTGACAATCTCGGAGCTATCGCACCCGGATACATTGCCGATTTGCAGGTGGTGAGTTCACTTTCAGTGATAAAACCTCGTCAAGTTTATTTTGAGGGTGAGCTGGTCAGCGAAAACGGCAAACTTACCAAAGAGATCGAAAACAAATCATTTGAAATTGAAACTAGAAACAGTGTCAACATAGGTCGTGAACTTTCAATTGAAGATTTCAAGTTTAAAGCTCCGATTGAAAATGGAACCGTCAAGGTTAATGTAATAAAATATCCATCAAGCGAGCTTTCCTCTACTGTTATCAGCGTAGAAGAGCTACCGGTAGTAAACGGTTATCTGGATATTTCCGGTGACGACGATCTCACCTATTTGGTAATATTCAACAGATACGGCAACGGAACTGTCGGCTATGGCATAGCCAGAGGCTTTGGCACCTATAAAGGTTCAATCGCATCGACCGTTTCGCATGACAGCCACAACCTGACAGTTGTATTTGATCGTCCTGAAAATGGCATGCTTGCAGTGCAGACGCTCATCGATTGCGGCGGCGGCTTTGCCTGTGTAATCGATGGAAAAGTTGAGGCAACAATTGAACTAAAGGTTGGCGGATTGATGAGTATCAAATCAACCGAAGAGGTTGCCGAAGACTGCCACAAGATGAAACTTGCACTAAGCAAGATCGGTTTTGCCGACCGTAAGAATCCCCTGCTACGCATCGTAGTTCTGGCACTCCCTGTCATACCCGAGGTAAAAATGAGTGACATGGGAATTGTAGATGTCTTTAAACAAGAAATCATTCCGCTTTATATCGTTTAAATACGATACCGCACTTTTAAAAATGCAGTCCGGCTTTTTGCTTGGCTGCATTTTTTGTCAGTTGCAGTTTTTTTACAGCTTTGTATTACAAGCTACTTTCAGGTATGCATCACAACGGGTAGAACTTTTTCACATATTATCACAAAAAACGACCTGAATCTTGCAACAAACCTGCTTTCAACAAAAATCGGGATTGACTGAATTAGGTTTTTAGGTTATAATAACCATTAAACACTTATTTTTTTGGAGGATTTATGAAAAAAATTTTTGCAATTTTGGTTGCCGCAATTTTGATGTTCAGCCTAGTCGGATGTTCTTCATCGGGCGGCAAGCTCATAATGGGCACAAACGCGGCATTTCCACCCTATGAATATATTGAAGACGGCGAGATCGTCGGAATCGATGCCGAGATAGCAGCTGCCATCGCTGAAAAGCTTGGAATGGAGCTGGAAATCCAAGACATGGAGTTTGATGCAATTATTCCTGCAATACAATCAGGGAAAATCAATGTAGGTCTTGCCGGCATGACAGTTACACCGGAGCGTGAAGAGAGTGTTAACTTTACCGAGAGCTATGCTACCGGTGTTCAGGTCGTTATCGTAAAAGAGGGCAGCTCTATCACAACAGTCGACGATCTTTTCGCCGAGGGCGCGAGCCATACAATCGGCGTTCAACGCAACACCACAGGCGACCTTTACACCACATGGGACCTTGAAGATGACGGACTTGCCACCATCGACAGATACAGCAGAGGTGCCGACGCTGTTCAAGCTCTCATCACAGACAAGGTTGACTGTGTAGTCATCGACAACGAGCCGGCAAAAGCATTTGTAGCCGCAAACGAAGGCCTGATGATTCTTGACACCGAATACATTGAAGAGCAATATGCAATTGCGATGAGCAAAGACGATGCCGAGATGTATGAAAAAGTAAACACAGCACTTCAAGAACTGAAGGAAGACGGCACTGTTGATGCCATCATAGCAAAATATATACCCGCTGAATAACAAGCTTTTTACGGGCGGCGTTTTGCCGTCCGTTTTTTTCGAGGAGTAAGTTTGAAAACACCGACTTTTGCTCCTTTGCAGCAAAATCCGCTGAAATTCCGCCACTATATGACGAAACCGGAAAAACATCGAGAAAGGAATATTCATAAAGATGTTACAAAAACCAACACCGGAGGACCTGTGGCCTGAAATAGCACCCGACTGGGCGCTATCGTTACCTGAATGGCTACATGAATTTATCTTTAACTTTTACAAATGTTTTATATATGACAATCGCTATGAGCTGATGGTCGAAGGCCTTGTTAACACGCTGTTGTTGACATTTACCGCCCTTTTACTCGGCGTCGTGCTCGGGATTATTGTTGCGGTAATAAGAGTGAGTCATGATAAAAACCGTGTGAATATGCATGGTTTTAGTGCCGTAATGCTCGATATCGGCAACACGATCTGCAAGGTGTACCTAACGGTTATTCGCGGCACTCCGGTTATGGTTCAGCTTTTGATCATCTATTATGTTATATTTGCCAGTTCCACAAACAAATTGATGGTCGGTTTCTTTGCTTTTGGTATCAACAGCGGCGCATACGTAGCAGAAATTATCCGAAGCGGCATCATGGCAGTGGATAACGGACAAACCGAAGCAGGACGAAGTCTCGGTCTCAATTATATTCAAACCATGCGTTATATTGTCATTCCGCAGGCTTTCAAGGCAGTATTGCCGGCACTTGCAAACGAATTTATCGTCCTTTTGAAAGAGACTTCGGTCGCCGGATATATCGCAATGCAAGACCTCACATATGCTGCAAACCTGATTGCCGGAAACAGCTATGAATACGCCTATCCGCTAATCTCGGCAGGCATAATCTATCTGGTTATGGTAATGTTCTTCACCTACTGGGTAGGAAGATTGGAAAGGAGGCTCCGAAACAGTGACCACTGATGTATTAATTCATGTAAACGGCCTTGAAAAGCACTTCAAGGGCGGTGAAATCCGTGCTTTGAACGGTGTTGATGTCGACATTCACACCGGTGAAGTTGTTGTAATAATCGGACCTTCCGGAAGTGGCAAATCAACCTTGCTTCGTTGTCTGAACCTTTTGGAGGTGCCGACCGGAGGGCATATCAACTTCAAAGGAGTTGATATCACCGACAGTAAAACCGATATCAACATCCATCGCCAAAAAATGGGAATGGTGTTTCAGCAGTTTAATCTGTTCTATCACATGACGGTACTTGACAACATGACACTTGCGCCAATGAAACTGATGGGCAAAACAAAGGAGCAAGCCGAGGCTAAAGCGATGGAATTACTCGCACGTGTTGGCCTGGAAGATCGTGCCTCTGCATATCCTTCGCAACTGTCGGGTGGCCAGAAACAGCGTATCGCTATAACGCGTGCACTATGCATGGAGCCGGATGTAATGCTCTTTGATGAGCCAACGTCGGCACTTGATCCTGAAATGGTCGGCGAAGTTCTGGAGCTAATGAAGAGCCTTGCTGTCGATGGCATGACCATGGTGGTAGTGACACACGAGATGGGCTTTGCAAAAGAGGTGGGCAGCCGAGTGATATTCATGGACGAAGGCCTGATCATCGAACAAAACGATCCAAATGCCTTTTTTGATTCACCGCAAAACCAAAGAACCAAAGACTTTTTGTCAAAGGTTTTGTAATGGAATTGTCGCCTAACCTTTTGATTTGTAACAAAAAGAAGCTGTCATTATATGATAGCTTCTTTTTTTGAATTATCTTATAATCCCCACACCTTAGCCATTCACCTTTCTCACCATTAGCCTTTAGAAGTAAAACCGACACAATTATTCAGCATAGCCTGTTCCAAGCCTTCTTTTGCTGACGGAAATATAATCCCATGTCTTCTTATCTTGCCGGTATCTATCAAAATATTTTGACTATCACCGGAATATGGCTCAATAACATCAGAAATCCCTAGGAGCTTTGCGGCATATTGCATCAACTCACATGCCGAAAGATCATTTTCACTACCATAGTTATACGAACCACCGGGAAGCTCAAAACACTTAGGCAGGTTGTCTATAACATTTTGTATAAAGGTCACGCTTCTTAGCTGATTCCTGTTCACTCGAAACTTCTCGCCATTTTTTGCGGCCGACAACAGCGAAAGTAGCAACCCTTTGTTTGGAACAATATCAGAATGCGGAGCATCATACATCCAGGTAAGCCGAAGGCTTACTGTGCTCGGCAAAATCTCCGCTGCAATTTGCTCCGCCGCAAGTTTTTGACATGCGTATAAATTTCGCGGTGTCAACACAGCATCTTCGGCAAGCGCAAAGCGCTCTTCATTTCCGGTATACACCTGGTCAGAGCTCATGTTGATAAGCTTCGCTCCTACTTCTCTACAACCACGGGCAATGTAAAGAACCGAGAGTCTATTCACCTTGTCCGACAGCTCAGAATATTCTTGCGCCGTAGCAATGTCTGATATTGCGGCGCTATGTATGACATAATCCGGTTCTGCTGCTTTAATGTATTCCGTTACCGCCGACTCATCTGCTATATCAAGATCACTGCGTTTAGGCGAGATAACCGTATAACTGTTTTGAAAAAAATTCGCTGCACGCACCCCCAAAAAACCGCTTGTGCCGGTAATCAATACCTTTTTCATATTCACCTGCTTTTGTGTCTACAATCCAAACTGTAATCTTCTGAAATTATCCTGCGATCGATATTTTCACCTTAGTTAAACTTCAATAACAAGTTGATTCAAAACAAGTTATAGATAAATGGTGTGACATTTTTGCCACACCACCTATTTATACCAAAGCAAAAACAATTCATATTTAAACGGCTAAAAATTTTCCACTGCACATTTTTGAACTGCAATACCCTTTTTGTATCCCTCAAGGAATTTTGCAAACATTGCAATCTCTTCTGATTTTGGCTGAGCGGTTAGCATTTTCGCATTGTGATACACTTCTGTATTTAGATATTCACTAAGGCTTTTTTCACTACCCTGAGCCATGTATGCCGCGAGCAGTGAAATTCCATATGCACCGCCCTCGCCTGCGCTTTCCATTACCGAAACTGCCGCATTTGATGCCGCCGCCATAGCTATCGAACCAAACTCAGCCTTGAAAAATCCGCCGTGACCCATCAGCTTATTAAGTTTCACGCCCTCTTTCTCAAACAAAATATCAAAACCTATCTTCAGGGTAGCAAGAGTCGAATAGATCTGCGCTTTTGACAGGGTCGCAAAACTAAAATCCGCATCGGGTCTGCGAACAACCATCGGACGCCCTTCGCTGAGTCCGGTTATGTGTTCACCGGAAAGGTAGTTGAAACTAAGCAGTCCACTGTAGTCTACATCGTCGCTTGCCGCCTCAAACATCTTGTCAAGTGCTTTGTATGGATTGATGTCCACACCGATCTTCTTTGCAAACTGTGAAAACATCTTCGCCCATGCATCAATATCGGAGCTACAGTTATTGCAATGTACCATGGCAACATCAGACCCATCGGGGGTTGTAACTATGTCAATCTCTTTGTAGTAGCTTGTAAGCGCTTTTTCCAACACCACCATAGCAAAGATAGATGTTCCCGCCGAGACATTTCCGGTCAAAACTTCGATACTGTTTGTCGCTACCATTCCGGTGCCTGCATCACCTTCCGGAGGGCACAGCGGTATGTCTGCCGACAGTTCTGCATCCAACATTGCCGCGCCACTTGCATTCAATTTGCCTGCAAGTGTTCCTGCAACCATAACACTCGGGAATATCTCACGCAGGCTATATCCGAGACCTTTTTGCTTTAGTAAAGCATCAAATTTGTCCACCATTTCTTGGTTGTAATCTTTTTTCACACTGTCGATCGGAAACATACCGGAAGCATCACCGACACCAAGCACAAAATTTCCGGTTAGTTTATAATGCAGATATGATGCGAGGGTCATGACCTTTTTGATTTTTGATACATGAGCTTCACCGCTCAAAATTGCTTGATAGAGATGTGCCACACTCCAGCGCTGGGGAACATTAAAGCCAAACAGCTCTGAAAGTTCGGCGGCGGCATCTTCAGTCATAGTATTTCGCCAAGTCCTGAATGGCACTAAAATCTCGTCATTTTCGTCCAGCGCAATATATCCATGCATCATAGCCGAGATTCCGATAGCACCATATGTCTTTAGCGCGGCAGAATGTTTTTCTTTCACGTTGCTTTTCAAGTCAGCATAGGCATTTTTCATGCCATCATGAACTGTATCAAGTGAATAGGTCCAAACTCCGTCTAAAAGTTGGTTTTCCCATACATGTTTGCCGACCGCAATTGGCTGATTGTTACGGTCGATAAGCACAAGTTTAATTGTGGTAGAGCCAAACTCAATACCTAAAAATGTTTCGCCTGATTCGATAATTTTTTTGTAGTCTGTCATAATTATTTTTTTCCTTTCTTTAAGTCGTACTACTAAGTAAAAGTTACTATCACAGCGTTTTATGCCACAAGTTGAGTATCAAAAAGCGATACTACAACGATAAAACCTCAAGCACAGCGCCTTCAAGTTCAGCTTTTTTCAGTTAAATCTTATAGTATCTATATTATACTAACAGCCGCCTGAAATCAAGCAAAAAAAATATATTATTTACACTTTTTTGT
This sequence comes from uncultured Oscillospiraceae bacterium, assembly GCA_964370605.1. GTDB lineage: Bacteria > Bacillota > Clostridia > Oscillospirales > Ruminococcaceae > CAYJBH01. Next base: position 18,071 of record CAYJJX010000023.1, read on the forward strand.
GTATTAATATATATAGTACAAATTTCCCATACCAAACGACTGCTTACCATCAGCATATCGAGCAAAACAACAAGAAATAATTGCTCGGTCTTAATTTTTATACTAAGTTCAAAAACCTATTGACTTGACCGCAAAATAATGTAATAATAGATTGAATTAGTTTGGCAGCAAACAGATTTGTTCGAAGGAGGAATGCAATTTTGAAGCACCTAGACATTGACATAAATATAAAAAACAAACCGGTTTTAGACCCTGATTTTATCCCTACATATCTTTTCAATGAATCTTTTTTGAAAACAGCTAAGCAACCTTTTGGAGTTGCAGTTGAGCGCAGCATGGGACAGATTGCGCTACACAATACATTTATCCATGCAACAAGCGATATGTTTGAGGCAGATGTTTTTTATATCGATCGTCTGCTAAAAATGCTTTTGTGGATGAAGGGCGGATTCGCCGTGTATCTTTGCGGAGATGAGGCGGTATGTAACGAGATTGCTAAGCGTTACGATACAAAAGGTATGCACGACTTTGACAATGACTTTATGTCAAAAATCTATGATCGACCTTTCACGGTAACAAGGGTAGAAGTTCTCCCACAGGAAAAAAGTTCCGGAAAGGCTATCGGCAGACACAAAAACGGCTGTCGGATCGGATTTGATGCCGGCGGAAGTGACAGAAAAGTTTCCGCTGTCATCGACGGTGAATGCGTATTCAGCGAAGAGGTTGTTTGGCATCCAAAGATCACCGAAGATCCCGACTATCATTATAACGGCATCGTCAGCGCAATGAAAACCGCGGCAGAACATATGCCACGAGTCGACGGAATCGGTGTTTCCTCTGCGGGAATATATATCGACAATGAAACAAAAGCGGCATCTCTTTTTCTTAAAGTCCCACCGGAACTATTTAAAGAAAAGGTTAAAGACATTTACATCCGTGCGGCAAAAGAGTTTGGAGATGTACCGCTTGAAGTTTGCAACGATGGAGACGTTACGGCTCTTGCCGGTGCCATTAGTCTGAATGAAAACAATGTGCTCGGAATAGCAATGGGTACGAGTGAGGCGGTCGGTTTTGTAGACGGTGAAGGCAAGGTAACCGGTTGGTTGAATGAACTCGCGTTTGCTCCTGTCGACATGAATCCAGGCGCAATGCAAGATGAATGGAGCGGCGATGTCGGTGTTGGGTGTAAATATTTTTCACAAGATGCTGTAATCAAACTTGCACCGGTCGCCGGTATCGAATTGGAAGAATCACTCTCCCCTGCCGAAAAGCTGAAAAAGGTTCAAGAACTAATTACACTTGGTGATGAACGAGCGGAAAAGGTTTATCGTTCCATCGGAGTATATCTTGGGCATACCCTTGCAAACTACTATCATCTATATCGTTTCAAACACGTATTGCTACTCGGTCGAGTCATGTCGGGTAGAGGCGGAGATATTATTCTTGAAGTATGCAAAGATGTGTTGGCAGACGAATACCCGGCCATAGCACAAGAGATAAAACCTGCACTTCCGGACGAAAAATTCCGCAGAGTCGGACAATCTGCCGCTGCTGCATCGTTACCTGAAATAAAGTAATCAAATATAAAACCGAAAGGAAAAACAATGAAAATCTACCAATGCGAGAATTATGAAAAAATGTCAAGGACCGCCGCAAACATCATTTCGGCTCAAGTTATTTTCAAGCCCGACTGTGTGTTGGGACTTGCGACCGGGTCCACACCGGTTGGTGCATATAGCCAACTGATCCGCTGGTACAACAAGGGAGATCTTACATTTTCTCAGGTACGCACCGTCAATCTTGACGAGTATGTCGGCCTTGCACCCACTCATGATCAGAGCTATCGCTATTTTATGCAGAGCAACTTTTTTGATCATATAAACATCAAACCGGAAAACACCCATCTCCCAAACGGTTTGGCAGATGATATTAGCGCCGAGTGTGATGCTTATAACAATAAAATAGCCGACTTAGGTGGCATCGACATGCAATTACTCGGAATTGGGCATAACGGCCATGTAGGATTCAATGAGCCGGGTGGCGCATTTGAGCTCGGCACACACGAAATGATGCTCTCCGAAAGCACACTCAATGCAAACGCAAGGTTTTTCGACAACGACCCCAACAAGGTACCGAAAAGTGCTTTAACCATGGGTATCAAAAACATCATGCAGGCAAAGAAGATACTTGTTGCTGTAAGTGATTTGAGCAAGGCTGACATTGTCTATCAAGCGTTCTGCGGACCTGTCATGCCGGAAGTTCCCGCTTCGATATTGCAATTGCACCCTGATGTCACTCTGGTCGGTGACTCCGATGCACTAAGTAAACTCATGGCTGCAAAGCATAGCTATACTGTAATGCTATAATCCTTTAACTTAACAGGAGTCCGACATGTGTTAACCTGTCGTACTCCTGCTTTTTTTAATATTATTTACCAAAGTATTCTTCCATGGTCAAGAACTTCCCACCCTTACAAAAACGCACTGTGCCTCTTCCCTCTTTTTTCACACTGTACATTGCAGTATCTGCAAGATGTAGAATTTCTTTTGCTGTACCTGCATCGGACGGGTAGTTTGCAACTCCGATACTGCAGCCACAGCTCATTTCATTTCCCTTATACTTGTGTTTTTTGCTAAACACCTTGAATATTTTATCGATGACCTTCTTCACATATTCAGCCGAATCTTTGTCTTTAATAATTACGACGAATTCGTCTCCACCTTGTCTGTATGCCTTGAAATCGTCGTTGCACAATTTTTTGAGATCTTGCGCAATACCTTTCAAAAGAACGTCACCGGCATCGTGTCCCAGCGTATCATTGATCATCTTGAAACCGTCAAGATCACAGAATAACACATACCACTTTTCCCCAAACTTCGTCTTGTCGGCTATGAAAAGCTGTACATTTTCATGTAGGCATCTTCTATTTGAAAGTCCGGTAAGATAATCAAATTGCGCCAGTTGTTCAATCAGCAACTGGTTTCTTTTGCTCTCGGTTATGTCTATGCTGGCAACAAGGTGTGCAATTCTGCCATCGGTCCAAGGAAAAGATGAACTCAACACCCGAAACCAAGACTTATCAAATGGGCGTTCGTAATCCCACTCATAGGTCTTGTTTAGTTTTCCGTTTTCATCAAGCAATTTGGGTTGAGGGCAAAATTCGCACGGCTCTTCCTTGTCATCAAAGATCGCCTGCCAGCACTTTTTGCCCATCATGTTCTCAATACCGCCATAAGGCTCTGCCATAGATTTGTTCGTGTACAAAATATCATGTGTGTAGTAATCGTTCACATAAATATCTATACCAATATGGTCAAGAACGTTTGCAAGTGCTGCCTCTGTGCTTGCAATGCCTTTTTTAAACATTTCAAGCTTTACAGTATTTGCAAGCAAATTGAGCAAGGAGCATGCCTTTCCGATTTCTGCCGAGGCATGTCTTGCTTTTCTTCTTCGATCTCCGAGCCCAACAAATCCTGCAAGCTCGTAGTGTTGATTTAATATTGGAATGAACACCAACGTGTTGAGATTGAAAATTGATGAAAGTTTCTTTTCAAACTCATTTTTTTCAGTATTAACACAACATATTACAACTTTTTTAGAGCACAGTTCGCTATAATACTCAAGTCCAAGTTGCTTTTTTAATTTTATTTTATCAGGTAACAAGTTATTGGAGGTAAACTCAAAGCATTCTTTTTTGACGAACTCACCGGTGTGGCTTGCCTCATATATAAATGCATTTGATATATCAAAAAATCTACAAATATCCTCTAAAAAACTATTTTTAGATATATCATCCTCATTTAGAATGCTAAGTCTTTCGATCATCACCTCATAAAACTCACCTAAGCTGTTACTCATCAAATCTCCAGTAAATACTAATACAATCCCCTATATAATACTATACGCACAAAATAAAATAAATTTCATAGTTTTCAGAAAAAAATTATAATGATTCAATCGCTGCAGGCTTACTATACAAATATCCTTGCGAGTAGTCTACATCGTATTTATCTAACACTGCCTGAATTTCTTCGTTTTCTACAAACTCGGCAATAGTCTTTGCGCCGATAAGATCTGCCATAAAGCAGATTGAACGCAATATAATCACATTCTTTTCATTGACCGCAATGTCTTTAATGATGGTGCCGTCAATCTTGATAAACGCCGGCGACAGTGAAATTATACTGATATATGTAGCATAGCCCGATCCGAAATCATCGACCGAAACTTTACAGCCATAACTCCGCACCGTCTCAATAAACTCAAAGAGCGTCTCGGCTTGATAATTCTCGGTCTCAACAAACTCAATTACGATGCGATCGGAATAGGGGCACTTATCAAGCTGTCTGCAAAACCATTTTTTAAATGATTCATTTGAAATGTCATAGGCCGAGATGTTGATTGAAAGTTGTTCCTCTCTCGTTGCGAATTCTGCAATGGCACGTTTAATCATGATTTGACTTAAACGATTATATATTTTATATTTCTTAGAGATGTCTAAAAAAGCTGCCGGTGAATACACCAAGCCTTCGATGTCGACCAGTCGCATCAATGCCTCGTATTTTTCTATCTTCCCACTTTTATTGTTTCTAATACCCTGATAGTATGGTACAACCCTATCACCTTCCATCGCAAAGTTTATCAAATCTAGAATCTTTGCATCGTTCTTGATAGAGTTCGCCACGTCTAAAACATCCGGCGTCAATATAAAGTTTTCTTGAGTTTCTTTCCCATTCAAAAGAGCATGCAGAGCCCTTTCGATCAATCTGTCTTCCTGTAAAACCACTGCAAAGCGAGAAACCGCACTTATCTCAACCTGGGCAGACGCTGCCGATTCAAACTGCAGATAAAACTGCTTCATCAAAGCAAGAAAGTCGTCCTTCAATACATTTTCATTTGCAGCCAAGATAAAATTGCTATAATTATAGCTGTAAAGATATATTTTATCCGCCAAACCCAACTGACCGAGGGCAAGCTGAACATTGGTTAATACATCTTTACAGCCGGCATAATAAACTTCTTCACCGTATGCAGCAATTGAGAGGTCGGCATTTATAACCGAGGTCATACAAAGTTTGTTAAACCCGATTTCCGCCAAATCTCTGTGAAACTTAGCAGTGTTTGCAACGCCTAAGTGCAAATCCAAATATAAATCCATATTACTTGTCGTTTGATCCATATATGACCTTTCCTTTCTCAAGGTGTTTTTTATCAACTGCTTGTCTTAAATTTTAGGAATCAGAACTAAAATCAACAAGCTTATTACTGTTCAAAATTCATTATATGTGTACGCTATTTAAAGGTCACATTACATAATTAATTATAGTATACTTTTCGACAAAATACAAGAATAATTGCACCATGCATAACACAAATCCACATATTGTATCTTTCTTACAATTAATTTCAAAACTATTATGCTATATGCCTATAAGTATAGTGTAAAATATTAAGTAAATTAATATAAAACAAAGATTATTACAAGCATTCAAAACTTCTAAAAGTGCTCTGCGTGCACCAAGAAATGTTACATACCGAAGCATCTTGAACAAATTGGCAAGTCACATGAATATAGTTTGTAATCTCTAACATTTCTACTTTGAGTTTACCCCTTAAAAAAAATAAAGTCAATACGATTTTGCGATTGAAATACACCAATAATTATGATATAATATATAACCAAAATAGCACACCCTAATTACAGTAATGGATGACCACAAACGCCCATCGTCATGATCTGATCGATGGTTTTTTTAGAGAAAGTCTTGAAACCGGAACACTCCTCATATATACAATCATAGGAAAGGAACTCAAATCAGTATGATAAAAGAATTGTGGCAGATTTTTTTCGTGTTTTTTAAGATGGGGGCAGTTACTTTTGGCGGTGGATATGCAATGTTGCCGATTCTTCGTCGCGAAATTGTAGAAAAGCTCGGTTGGATGAACGAAGAAAAAATAATGGACTTCTATGCTATCAGTCAAGGATTGCCCGGAATCATTGCAATAAACGTTTCGCTGTTCATCGGATACACAAGGAGAAAAGCTATCGGTGCGATAGCCGGAGCACTCGGAATGGTCACACCCAGCATACTGATCATCACGACAATTGCAATGTTTCTATCGAACTTTCAAGATAATACCTATGTGCGTCATGCGCTTTCCGGGGTTTCGGTATGTGTGTGTGCTCTGATACTCGAATCGGTAATATCCATGTGGAAAAAAGGTGTCAAAGACAAGTTCGGAATGATTCTTTTTGTCGCTATGCTACTGTGCATGACATTCACTATGATATCGCCTATATTTCTGGTGTTTCTTGCGGCGCTGTGTGGAGTTGCATACGGAGCAATCCGTCGCAGGTGGGGTAAGACAAAATGATATATTTTACATTATTTTATGAGTTTTTCATTATCGGACTTTTTGCGATCGGTGGCGGCATGGCTACCATTCCATTTTTGCAACGACTCGGAGAGCGAACGGGTTGGTATGACGCTCAATTTATTAGCGATATGATTGCCATCTCAGAATCCACACCCGGCCCTATCGGAATCAATATGGCGACCTATGTTGGCTACAATGTCGCCGGCATTCCCGGTGGATTAGTGGCAACGATGGGTGAAATCCTTCCGTCGATCATTATTGTAATCATTTTTTCTAAGACCTTACTGAAAAATCGCAACCATGTTCTTGTCGACGACGCTTTTTATGCGCTTCGAGCCGCGGTAACAGGACTCATTGCGGCTGCGGCACTCGAAATATTTTCCGGCTCGGTGCTCAACTTTGCTCTGTATGAAACAACAAAAGTCCTTTTGGACCTGCTGAGTCCAATAAAGATTATTATGTTTATCGCGGCATTCATCGCAATAGTCAAATTCAAAAAACATCCGATATTATATATCGCACTCTCTGCAGTCATCGGAGTAGTGCTAAAGTTATGATCGGAGATTCTCATAAACCAAGGAGCACGAGTGGCCACAGGCGAGCCGCGTGCTCCTTTTTGTCGTCGTTTTACCGAACCCTTTGGAATCGAGAAACACATTTTTCAATTTCAAAGGGTTTTCAATACAAAAGCGCTAATAATGCAAGTACGCTGCTCAAAATCATAATATAATACAACTTTGTGTGAATGCAGTACATTTTCAAGTCAATATTATTATGATAGAATATTATCAAATTCAAAAACCTTGTGTTTAAAAGCATATTACCATTTGAAAGGACAGTCCAATGATCGAATACGCTACAGTAACCGCCGATGGTGGACGAAAAGTCAATGAAGATTGCCTCGCCGTCTTTGAAAAAAATGCCGAACAATTATTTGTACTGTGCGACGGTCTCGGAGGACATGGTGCGGGAGAGATTGCAAGCGCCATGACAGTAGACGCGGCAAAAAGAGTATTCCAGTCACAACAACTTACACCGGACAAACTGTTAGAACAATGCGCCATCGCGGCACAGCAAGCCCTTTGTGAACGGCGTATGCATGAAATCAAATCAGACGACTGCAAAACCACTGCCACCTATTTGCACATCAAGGACTCAATCGCGACCATCGCGCATATAGGTGACAGTCGTGTATACACTTTTCATAAAACATCACTAAAGAACCGAACAAAAGACCATAGCGTACCTCAAATGTTGGTTTTGCAAGGCGAAATCAAAGAGAGTGACATCAGATATCATGAAGATAGAAACCGGTTGGTTCGCGTACTCGGTGATGACTCCGAGATCCCGAAACTCGCGCTTTCCGATCCGCTACCGCTAAAACCACATCACAAATTCTTGTTGTGTAGCGACGGATTTTGGGAACTGATCGTTGAAAAAGATATGTGCCAACTTCTAAAATCCAACAAAAATCCAAACGACTGGCTCAACTCCATGACCGAGCTGGTCAAAAAGAACGGAGTAGGCAAAAACATGGATAATTATTCCGCCATTGCAGTTTTTTACAACTGATTTCAGGAGGTTAACATTATGCAACGCACTATTGCTTCTCTCGCCCTAGTTTTGTGTCCTCTTCTTTTGTTTTGCTCTTGCGAAGAGATACTCTATGCTGTTTTAGACGAATCGTTCGAAGATGGCGAATTCATCCAAGAGTTACTCTTCGATGAATCAACAGATTCTGAAGAATCACAAGAAACGGAGGAATCTCAAGACTCCGATGATCACAACCAACCGCCTTCAACGCAGCCGGTCGAGAGCGAAGTCGCCGACATATCATCACAACCAGAAGCAGAGCAAGAGGTATCGTCAGCATCGGAGCAAGCGGTGTCGTCAGAATCTAAACCTCAGGTTGTAGAAGTCAAAAGCTGGGTAAAGGAAGTCGTAAACGGCACTAACAGCGTGGTCAAGGGATATTATGACGGTACCGGCGCTATGATTTCTTCCGAGCTTTGGATGGGCGGCCTACCTACCGTTTATTATTACTATACCGAAACCGATATCTCATACTTTCAGTTGATTGACAACTCCGCTAATATCAACGAAATATGGAACACTCCCACAACGCTCAACTCCTCCGGACTTCCCGACAACAATGTATTCCCGAATAATTTCGCGGTTGAGTTCATGCATCATCAAGCCAGTGATTTATTAAGCGAACTGTTTGTTGATGTCCCGGAAAATGTTTCCGCCAGCAAAGACATAGCCGTGCTCAACAACTTTTTGGGTATTAACACATCGCCCCGCTATGAAGCAGCCGTTGACCAAGGTGGTTACTCTGTTCCCCAGCGGTGGATCTATGAGTATAGCATAGACGGCATAACAATATTGATGCTCTGTACTAACAACGAAACAACAATTTCATACGCAGTTCTCTACCCCACCGATCGCCCGCCTACATACGCAACCTATTAGCAAGATCAATCACATTGCTTTAGTAAAAGCAAACCGAAAGGAAATGTATGAAAAAGATAATTGCTATCTTTATAGCCGCAACACTTTTTGCCGGTTGTACCACTCAAGAACTTTTTGGGGCAGTGCTCTCAGAGCTTGAAGAGGAAATGCAGCAATCAAGTTCCGAAACAGAACAATCAAGTTCTGAAAACGAGTCGGAAAGTTCTAACGCAGAGGATGCCTCGCAAACGGACAATTCCGAGTATTCCGACCCGCCAAGCGAGCCGGAATACGACGGCCCTGCCGGCTTGAACCCACCGCTAAAATCGGCAGACGCTCTATTGATTGACGAGCTGCCTTACTATCTAAGCGATCTCGAGACACTACACTACACTCTTAATCCGGAACAACAAGCAATCACCGCCGACCCCGCAGTGCTCACCAAAGTTTTACAAGCATTACATGACGGCGAACTGATGTTTGACTACTCAGACGCCTACAATAACGGTGCCTATGCATTAGTGGGATATAGTGGGTATGTAGCATAACAAATCCCACAGCACATCGTTATAAATGTGCTGTGGGTAAATAAAAA
>CAYJJX010000024.1:0-24806 GCA_964370605.1 uncultured Oscillospiraceae bacterium
TGTGCCTTTAGAGTTCCCCGATGTTTCGCTTGCAACAAGACGAGGTGTAGCGGTAACATACACACCGCTCATCGACGCTCCCACACCTATGGTAGCCGCCGCACAGTTCTAAACTAAAAACAGGCATAAAAAAGTGAGTGTTCTTATTAGGATACTCAAATCCTATAAGAACACTCACACTGGTGCGGATGACAGGACTTGAACCTGCACATCGTAAGACACTAGATCCTAAGTCTAGCGCGTCTGCCAATTCCGCCACATCCGCATGTTGCAATCATACACAGCAACGCTTTTTATGATGCAAGAGCTATTATAACACATAAAAAATCTTTTTTCAACCCTAAATTATGCTTTGTGTTAAGTTTTGTGTTTATTTTAGTTTGGCACATCGTTTTTTAGATGCGTTTTCTTGTGTTTTTTATCGAAGTTTGTTGATAATATCGTGCATTTCTTGCCATACACTTTCCATGTCTCGGACAAGTTTGAACTGTGTGCGTGCACGATCAAGATTTTGATCCGGACGTGAAGTGTTGAAGTAGACGTCTCCTTCCAGATAGTCGGTAAGAAAACGCATTCCACATTCGAGGGTGATTAATTTTGCACCGAGCGGCATATAATCAAGCTCTGCTTGTGTCAGCGTTCCACCACAGCCCTCTATATAGCCTTTTGCATATATCTCATACAGCGATAGATCAAAGTTGACCTTTTCGAGATCCTGCTCGTCTTCCGACGCGTTATTAGCACCAAACCGTATCGAGTCGCCGAAGTCATAGACGGAAAGTCCCGGCATGACGGTGTCGAGGTCTATAATGCAAAGCCATTCACCGCTGGCATCGTCCATTAAAACATTGTTCAGCTTGGTATCATTATGGGTTACACGCAGTGGTAAAATTCCGTCGTAAAGCGCTTTTAGCGCAAGCGCACAGTCGTTCTCGCGCTCGAATGCAAATTGCACCTCTTTTGATACGAGATGCGCCCGGCTGAATCGGTCTTCGCTAACAGCTTTTTTTAGGTTCTCCAATCGCTTTATAGTGTTGTGGAAGTCGACAATAGTCTCGTGCAATGTGTCCGCGGGATAATCACTCAGTAGACGTTGGAAGTTGCCGAAAGCCTTGCCAGAAGTGTAGAATTGCTCAGGTGTATCGGCTCTTTCCGGTGTTGTTGCGTTATCAATATATTTATACATGCGCCATGCACGACCATCTTCGTCGGTGAAATAGTTTTCACCATTGATCGTCTTTATTACAGTTAGTGTTTCCCGCTCAATATCGCCGTTGTTGGCAATGATGATACGACGAAGATAATCGGTAACATTACAGATGTTTTCCATCAATTGAGCAGGGTTTTTGAAAGCCTGATCGCTCAGACGCTGTAGAGTATATTTCTTGCATTCACCCTCGTTGGTTTTTGTTTGGATTCGAAATGTATTGTTCACATGACCGTTTCCAAAAAGACTGACTTTTACCACCTCTCCCGTAAAGTCAAAAGCGGCCAGCGCGCTGTCAAATGTTTTTATATCTGTTTCAAGCATTTAGCTGTTCCTTTCAATAAGTATTTAGTAGCTGAAAACAAAAAGTACTAAATTAAATTTTATAGCCAAATTGACATATTGTCAATGATAATTTATATTATTGCACCAATAAATTTGTAATAGCTTGACTACTTTTGATGTGTTGCATTATAATGTAGATAGATCAAAGATATATTGAAAGGAGCTATTATATGCAGTTAGGCTCGATTATTCATCGCGCAAGTGAAAGTCAGTGCTATGCGGTTGATGAAAATACTATAGAGATAAAAATAAAGACAGGATATGATATCGATGCAATAAGTATTATTCACGGTGATCCTTTTCAAGGAGGTATACTTGGTGGTGATTGGAAATGGAGTGGTGAAAAGAGTTCGATTTCTGACGTTTATGAATTGCAATACCATAAGGTGTGGGTAATACGTTTGACTCCGAAATACAAGCGCCTGAAATATTACTTTGAGCTTTATTCGCAGGGAGAGAGTATCCTTTTCTTTGAAGATGGATTCATGACTTCGGAACAAGCCGAATTGCCGGGTAAGGTCTTACAATGTTTCACAATGCCTTGGCTAAATCCCATCGATGTTCCCAAAACGCCAAGCTGGGCAAGAGATACTATTTGGTACCAGATATTCCCCGATCGCTTTTGCCGTGGTGATCTGACAAATAATGTCGAGGCGTTGCCGTGGGCAAGCAAGATGCCAAATAATGCAGACGTTTATGGCGGCGATATTGTCGGAATGGTTTCCAGGTTGGATTATCTGAAAAGTCTCGGTATAACCGGAATATATTTGAATCCGATATTCGAGGCGCTGGCCACCCACAAATACGATACCACCGATTATTTTACTATTGATCCCATGTTTGGAACAAATGAGCAATTTGCGGATTTTGTCGCCGAGTGTCATAAGCGAGAGATTAAAGTAATGCTGGACGGTGTGTTCAATCATTGCGGGAGTGACTTTCCACAGTGGAGAGATGTACTGGAAAAAGGCAAGCGATCAGAGTATTATGACTGGTTTATGATAAATAAATGGCCGTTTGATCAAGACAAAGACCATACAAACGATAGTGAATTCTTTTCTTTTGCGTTTACCGCGCGTATGCCGAAACTCAACACTAATAATCCGGAGGTTATTGAATATATAGCAAAAATATGTGAATACTGGATTAGAGAGTATGATATTGACGGATGGCGGTTGGATGTTGCGAACGAGATTAGTCACGTAATGTGCAAAGAAATACAGCGAAGATGCAGAGCGGTGAAAAAGGATGTTTATATTCTCGGTGAAATCTGGCACGATTCGATAAATTGGTTGCTAGGTGATGAGTTCGATTCGGTAATGAACTATCCGCTCACTACCGTAATCAACGATTTTTGGTTGAATAAAAGTTTGACAAACAAGGATTTTGAACACGGAATAAACAACTGCTATCATCGGTACATGTATCAGATAAACGATGTTTTGTTCAATCTGCTTGACAGCCATGATACCGATCGTTTGTTCTATCGTGTGAATAAGGATATCGATGTGTTTTATCAGCAACTGGCGGTTTTGTTTACAATGGCAGGGAGCACAAGCATATATTATGGCACCGAGATAGCAATGGACGGCGGACATGATCCATTATGCCGAGCCTGTATGCCTTGGGACGAGATAGAGCAGGGAGAGCACGACGAGAGCATTGCGATGCTACAACGTCTGACACACATGCGCAACACGGTCGATGCATGCAAGTCACAAAACATACGATTTGAATACGGTCTTGACAATGATCGAGTGATTGAATACGTTAAAGATGGAAGGTTGAAGGTTGTTGTGAATTCGTCAGATGATATTGTTAATATCAAAGTGGAAGAGAAGGCGGTTTTGTTTTCAAATAAATATGACGATGTTTCACTTGCACCAAAAGGTGTTGTAATATTTATTGTATAATTTTAATGTAAAACGTATACCTATTAGACGCGGCATCAATTTTATTTGTATATTTGCACAATAATTATTAAAAAACGGTTAAATTTTACGAAAAAGTCTTGCGGAAAACGATTTCCTGTGCTATAGTGTTGGTAATTCATAAAGAAGACGATCAATAATTTTAATTAATTATTTGTAAAACGTTTTCCGAAGTGAACCACAGGAGGAAGTTTGAAAGTTGGCTTCAAAATGAACTTGTCTTGACACGCTGCTAATATGTTTGAGTTTCGATGTGTTTACACGAAGAAGCCGCATGACAATTGGTAGTATGATTGTAAGGCAAGACAGCGAGAAGAACGATTTTCAGACGAACAGTTTCATAGTGTGCCGGATTGGAGGTCAGAGGGACGCTCCGACGAAATTGCACCGAGACTGTACCAAACGCACAAATGTGCAGAAAGGTAAGACAAGATGAAAAAATTATTGGCATTGTTATTGGCAACGGTAATGGGTTTTGCACTTATTGGCTGTACCGCAGATCCGGAGGGCACGACTTCTACTTCCGAGACACCCACAACAGAGAGCGAAGCTCCGGCTGAAGATGCATCATCAGAAGCTGTAGTACTTCAAATCGGCGTAGAAGAAAGCTATGTAGCTTTCTATCAAGAGATGGCAGACGCCTTCACAGCTGAGAACCCCAACGTAACTTTTGACATCGTTGCAACCGGAATGTTCGACATTCTTGATTCTCTCGAGGCTCAAAAAGGTAATTCGGCTGACATTTTCATGCTGCCGAATGACAGAATCGGTGATCTTGCACAAAAGAAATTAATCGCTCCGCTGGATGCTGATGTTTCGGGCTACTCCGCTTCGGCGCAGGGTGCAGGTCAGTATGATGGACAAAACTACTTTGTACCGCTGAGCACCGACACAACACTTCTCTACTACAACAAGTCGCTTGTCGATGCAGAGCCGGCAACATTGCAGGAACTCGACCCGGCAGACTGGACAGCTAAATACACCGATTTCTATGTTGCAGGCGGTATGTTGGCTGCTAACGGCGGCTACATCTTCGGCGCAGACAACACCGACATCGGCCTGAACAACGAAGGCTCGGTAAAAGGCTTGACTGCAATACAAGACCTGTTCCACAACGGAAGTGAGAACTGGGTTGCAATGCAGGAAGATTCCACCGGCTATGACTGGCAGGTACAGGCGTTTATCGATGGTACAATCAAGTACTACATCGACGGACCTTGGAAATACAATGACCTCGTAAGCGGCGGACTTGCAGAAGAGAACATCGGCTTCATGCCCATACCGTCTTGGGATGGCAGCGGCACATACGCACCGATCACCGGTGTTAAAGGTGTGACTGTTAATGCATACTCCGACAACCTTGAAATTGCACAGCAGTTTGTTGCTACACTTGCAACAGCTGAAAATGCACAAAAATGGTATGATGCAACAAGTGAAGTTAATCCCCACTCTGAAGTTGTATTTGCTGAAAACTCAATGGCATCTGTTGTTGCCGCCGCAACAAGCGTAGGAACACCAATGCCGACCGACCCAGCATTTGGTAAGGTTTGGGTACCGATGGCTGACGCCCTGAAACAAGTTGCAGCTGATGCAAGCATTGATCCACAAGCAGCACTCGATGCCGCTGTGTCAACAATCTCGGCCGATATCGCGGCTATGGCTCAATAATATAGCTAAAAAGGAGCACATGCTTTTGCAAAGTGTGTGCTCCACTTTTAAAAAGAGAGGGATAGGACACTGAAATGCACAAGACATTCATTTTTTGGCTCTCCTTTTTCATCCCGGGTAGCGGACATCTCTTATTGAAGCAATTCAAGAGAGCGGTCTTGGGATTAGTCTATACGGCTTTTACTTATTTTGCGTATGTCACGGTTTTAATACCGAGCATTGCGCAAAGTTTTGTCTATCACATCAGCGGACCTTATGCCGGCACGCTAGCGATAGGCGCAGTGGAATATGAGGATGATTCGTTTATCCTATTGATGGGTACGGTATTTGCGATTGCATGTATCGCTGCCTTTTTGCTTGTTAACTATTGGATAGCAAGGGATGCAAGATCGATAAAAATGTCGATTGACGCTAACGAAGAGATAATGACATTTCGAGAGAAAGCAAAGATTTTGGCACCAGACGTAATCCCCAATGCAATTGCAGGACCTGCCTTTATCTTGATGTTGTTGTTTTTGATTGTTCCGTCGATAGTATCGATTTTGATCGCCTTTACCAATTATCGCACACCGGTTCTTCCGCCGGCATATCTCGTCGAATGGTCGGGCTTTGACAATTTTGTGCGCTTGATTACCGATCCGCGATTGGCCCAAGGATTTACCGATACATTGAGTTGGACCTTGACATGGACTTTCAGTGCGACCATGTTGACATTGGTGCTGGGTGTTTCACTGGCTGTACTATGTAATAACAAAAAAATCAAAGGCAAAAAGTTTTTCCGTACCGTCTACCTTTTGCCGTGGGCAGTGCCGGCATTTTTGACTATATTAATCTTTGAGATATTCTTTTCAAGAATCGGAACCATGAATACCGTCGTAATACCGTTTCTTACCGGTACCGAGTATGATCTTGGCAATGCGGTTCCGTTCTTGATGGATGCGAATATAATGAAGGTTATCATAGTACTTATTCAGGGCTGGCTCGGATTTCCTTATATTTTCGTGCTTGTTACCGGTATCTTGCAGGCGATTCCGGACGATCTCTATGAAGCCTCCGGGATGGATGGCGGAAATGCCTGGACCAATTTCTGGGACATCACATTCCCAATTATTTTTAACAGCGCTGCGCCTACCTTTATTACCCAGTTTACTTTTAATTTCAACAACGTCGTCATTATCTATCTTTTGACCGAGAGTGTTGTAAAGGGTGTAGGAGAAGTGTATGGACCGCTCGAGACAATTGCATCGCTTGGTTATAAACTGATGGTCGAGGAACAGGACTTCTCGACAGCGGCGGTGTTTACCCTTATCACCTCGACGGTAGTATCTGTTGTAGTGCTTTTGTCTTGGCTAAAAACCGGAGCGTTCAAGAAGGAGGATGTAATGTGATGAGTGCCGATAAAATTAAAAGAGACTTTTTCCTGTTTCTCAACTATGTTGTTTTAATCGTGATGGTGTTTTTGATTCTGTTCCCACTCTTTGTCACGGTCATGAGTGCATTTAATGTGACCAACTCGCTTTACTCCACTTCGCTTATTCCGGAACGTTTCAGTTTAACAGAGAATTTTGTGCGCCTTTTTGAAGAAACCGAGTATCTTCGGTGGTATGTTAACACATTTTCGATCTCTATTGCGGCTATGTTACTTGCCACATTTATAATTACCATCATGGGATATCTATATTCGCGTCTGCGCTTCAAATCAAGAAAAGGCAGTCTGACAATGCTTCTCATTGTGCAGATTATACCGAGCGGCAGTACCCTCATCGCACTTTATGCCATTGCAACGTCGGTGGGAATATATTCTTCCGAAAATTCGACACTTTATACCTATATGTTCCTGACATTGATCTATGCGACCGGTGCAATACCGATGAACACCATCTTGATGAAGGGATATTACGATTCTATCCCGAGAGAGCTCGATGAGTCGGCAAAGATTGACGGCGCCTCACATCCGCAGGTGTTTCGGCAAATTCTTGTTCCGCTTGTGAAACCGATGATAGCGGTGACGGCCTTGTTCACGTTCTTGACACCGATTGGCGATGTAATCATGCCGAACTTTTTGGTGGCAAGTATCGACTCTGCCGACAAAACACTGGCGATAGGCTTGAACGGTTTAATCGAAAATCCGCAGGATCAATCATACAACCTGTTTGCGGCAGGCTCGATATTGGTAGCAATCCCCGCGATACTGCTTTTTTATAAGCTTCAAAACTATATTGTTGGTGGATTGGCACAAGGAGGAGTTAAAGGATAATGAGTAAGATTGTTTTAAAGGACATTAGAAAAAAATATCCAAACGCAAAGGATTATGCGGTCAAAGAATTTAATATGGAAATCGAAGAGGGTGAATTTATTGTATTCGTCGGCCCGTCCGGTTGCGGAAAATCTACTACGCTTCGCATGATTGCAGGGCTTGAAGAGATCACGGAAGGTGAACTTTGGATCGATGGCAAACTCGCAAACGACAAGAGCTCAAAGGACCGTGATATCGCTATGGTGTTCCAGAGCTATGCGCTGTATCCTCACATGAAGGTGAAAGACAATATCGGTTATGGCCTCAAACTACGCAAGTACAGCAAAGAGGATATATCAAAACACGTGCAAGAGGTATCGCAGGATCTTGGACTGGAAGAGTATCTCGAGCGCCTGCCCAAAAATCTTTCGGGTGGACAGCGCCAACGTGTGGCGCTGGGGCGTGCCATGATTCGCAAACCCAAGATGTTTTTGATGGACGAACCGCTCAGTAACCTCGATGCTAAACTTCGTGCCTCGACCAGAACCGAAATTGCCCGTTTGCACCGTGAAAAGGGCGTTGTTACCATCTATGTCACCCACGATCAGGTGGAGGCGATGACCATGGCGGATCGTATCGTCGTAATGTCGATGGGTGAGGTTCAACAGATCGGCTCGCCGAAGGAGTTATACCTTAACCCAATCAATCGTTTTGTGGCAACCTTTATAGGCCAGCCACCTATGAATATTATCAAGGGTGTCTATAAAGACAAGCGCTTTAAATGCGAGAGCTTTGAAATTGGACTCGCGGCAACCGATGTTCAAATATTGGACGACAGTGGATACGACGGAAAAGAAGTTTATATGGGTGTTCGCTCTCAGGCTATTTGTGATGGTGAGCTTTTTAAGGATACATATCCTGACGCGACTATTACGGTAACCCCAGTGAACGTTGAATACCTCGGCGATAGCGTAAGTATCTATTTTGAACCGGAAAAAGGCAATCTTTTTGTGTCGAGCGTTGCACCAAGGAACGAGATCGTGGTAGATAAGCCGATTGAGTTGACAATAGAAAAGTCGAAGTTATACTTTTTTGATGTAGATACAGAAAAATCAATCAAATACGAAGCCAATGCAAAAGCAAATTCGTAACCTCGTAATAGGCATTGCCGGTTTTATAATCTTCATCGCTCTTGCGCAGGTTGTGTTGGTACAAGCGACAAGGGCGATGGAGTTTGACTATGAGGTGTTTGAACAATATCTCCCGACATTTCAGGAACAAAGCAATGAATATGAGGCGGTGAAAGCCGAGGTGGAGAATTATATTGAGTTTGTGCTTGCACACGACGAGCCGGAAAGCATCAATCAATCAATATATGAAATTCTTCCGGAAACCGACCTTAATATCTCATATGTCAGCTGCAACGATGAGCAACTCCGAGAGGCGGCATATCAGGTGCTGGAACTTGCGAGTGATTACTTTGACAGTGACACCGTTAAGCTTCTCGACACCGTGTATGCCACGGAGGAGCGAGTTGCCGTTTATCTTGGACAGCCGAGGAGCTACCTCTATTTTGCATTGACGGAAGACAGTGAAAATATGGTCGCTATGACCGTCATGCCGACTAAAGACGGTTTTGAAATCATGACGCTATGGGATTTTGAAAACTCGGGTGATGATGTGTTCGTAGTGCATGAAACAAACAGATATTTGTTTATCTATACAAATCAGGTGTTTTAAGAACGTTTTTTTTACGGTTGAGGAAAGAGACATGAACTTTTATTTTGATGAATATAATATCGTGCAGTCACAGGGTTTTGAGGGGAAAGCAAGCTTTGTAGATGGCGATAATGAGACGCTTATCATGTTTTTTAACAATACCTGCAAACTGCCGTTTGATATCACGCTGCGCAAAAAGTATTTTGTGAGAATTGACGATCAACTTTATCAAATTGTATATCGTTTTATCGTTCATTCCAAGCGATTCGAAGAAGAAAATCGATACGATGGCCCCCTTGGATTTATATACGACAAAGAGTGTACCGAGTTCTATCTCTGGTCGCCTACCGCATATGGAGTTACGCTACTGCTAAAAGACAAAGAGGAACTCCCGATGCAGTACACACAACACGGCGTATATTTTGTTCGTGTTGAGGGAGACTGTGAAGGGGTAGGATACTCCTATCTGGTTGAGCATGAGACGCTCGAAGAGACGACCGATCCTTATGCCATATCTTCTACGGCGAATTCGCGTTATAACTATGTTATAGATGTTGCTAAGGTGGAAAAAAGCGTGAAAAGTACCGGTGTTGCCGACAGGCGAGACGCCGTTGTCTATGAAGCTCATGTTTGCGATTTCACGAGTGATACTGAAATTCCGTTTGAGAATCGTGGAAAATTTAAAGGGATGACACAAAGAGGCGTGCAGGACAAATATGGGAATAGCGTTGGCTTTGATCATATGCTTCGTCTCGGTGTGACGCATGTCCAACTACTTCCGGTCTATGATTATGGTTCTATCGATGAGCGGGATTGTAGTGTTGGTTATAACTGGGGTTATGATCCGGTGCAGTTCAATGTTCCGGAAGGAAGATACAGTCTCGATCCTTGCGATCCGTATAGACGTCTGAACGAACTGGTAGAACTGGTTAACGCCTTTCACGCCGAAGATATCGGAGTGATCATGGATGTTGTGTACAATCATGTTTTTGATGCCGGATCATTTTCATTTGCTAAAGTTGTCCCATACTATTTCTTTCGATACAATTCAGATGAACTTGGCAATGCTTCTTTTTGCGGCAACGAGACCGCTTCACAGCGATACATGGTGCGTCGCTTTATAGTTGATTCGCTTTGCTATCTCACCAAAACGTTTGGTTTTGACGGATTTCGATTTGACCTGATGGGAATAATCGATACCAAGACGATGCAGTTAATAGAGAAAAAGTTGACACATATTGACCGCAATATATACCTTTACGGCGAGGGGTGGACGATGCCGACGGTAATACCGAGTGATCTGTGTGCAACCCAGAAAAATTATAAAGAGTTTGACAAAATCGGCTTTTTTAATGATGATTTTCGCAATGTGTGCAAACAGCTTATTATCGGGCATATAAATTCGCATATTGAGCCGACAATACGCCGCTTGTTGCAAGGGAACGACTATGGCGACCCTTGCAAGAGTATTCAATACATTTCATGTCATGATGACTATACTATATTTGATCAGCTATATTACGATTTTGAGGTTGACGACATAATCGATCGAATCAAGCTCGGGTACGTATTTGTGTTTTTCAGTCAAGGCAATGTTTTTTTACATGCCGGCTGTGAGATGGGGCGCACTAAACTCGGTGTTAAAAATTCATTTCGTAGCAGTGCCGAGATAAATAAAATAGATTGGTCTTATATTGAGAAGAACCGCGTGCTTTGGGAGTTTGTTGCGGAGCTGATACGACTTCGTCAGTCGTCTGATTTTCAACTTTACCGTTCGTCGGAATCGGTGATGTTGAACACCGAAATAACCCTCAGAGGCGATTGCGTGCACTATCAAAATGGCGAGCTGTTAATCTATATCAATCTGTCAGGCAAGGAAATTGATATAGAGGTCAACGGACTTCTTTTGTCGAAGGACGGTGTTGAAAAGAACACTGCCTATCATGGCAAAATGAAGATTCATTATTATGCAGCGGTCAGAACATAAAGCGTTACTACCCTGCGTGCAGAAAGGATACAGTTTTAAAATGGCTACAATTAATGAGGTGTCGCAAAAGGCGGGTGTTTCAACCTCAACCGTTTCAAAGGTAATAAATAACTATCCCAACATAACCGAAAAAACAAGGGCGAAGGTTATGAGGGCTATCAACGAGCTCAATTATGTTCCAAACATGATGGCGTCGGCGCTTTCGTCAAAAAACTATAATAGAATTGCGGTATGGATTAATTTTAATGAGAGAAGGCAGGCGATCGATGAAGTGAACATGCAGTATATTTATGGTGCATTCAGCAAAGGTAAGGAACTCGGGATAGATCTGTTGCCGATCTTTTCGCCCATGTTTGAGGATGATGAGATATCCAACCTTGAACACTATCTAAAATCGGAGGGCGTGACAGGTGTCGCGGTGTTTGGTTTGAACAAGCATAGTCGGGAATTGCTGACACTTATAGAGAGGCAAGAGTTTTATTTTGTTGTGGTTGACGCTCCTCACACAAATGACAAGACGTCCAGTGTTATGGTGGATCATATGCAAGGACAGTATGAGGTTGCGAGTCGGACAATTAAAGGTGAGTTTTGCAAGGAAATACTGTATATAGCAGGAAAAAAAGATGGGTTTGTCACCGATATGCGACTGGAAGGAATGAAAAAGCTCAAAAAGGAGCTGGGTGTCAAGATGAAGGTGTGTTATGGTGAATTCAGTGAAAAGCAGGCGCGCGAGTTGACATTCAAACATGGCGAAAAGGCAGATGTGATTGTCTGTGCCTCTGACCTTATGGCGATAGGCGCAAAGAATGCTCTTAAAGAGATGGATATATTTCGTCCCGTATGCGGATTTGACGGTATCGAGTTGATGGGGTATGCAGGGGAGAGAATGAATACCTGCAAACAGGACTTTTTCAACATTTCAGAGGTGGCGATAGAAGAAATGCAGCGGCTGATGCAAGGGAAGAAGGGTCGCGCAAAAAAATTGGAATATGAAATAATCAAGCTGGATTATACCGACGTTATATATTAGTGTATGTGAAAAAGACCTTTTCGGAAGTGTACCGAAAAGGTCTTTTGATGCTATGGTTTGAAATTTTTTGCGATGTCCGCAATCAGGCGGAATTTTTCGATGCTCACACCGGGAGGGCAGCTGTCGCTGTTTGCCAACACAAAGCGCCGACCTTTTGCGGCGGCAAGCAGGTCATGGACATATATTTCCAGTTCGCTGAGTGTGCAGTTTAAAAGGAACACAGGCTCAATACCACCGATGATAGCCACATCGTCGGGCAAGACCGTGAAAGCTTCTTTGATAGTTTGTGGTGGAGCTGTCTTCCCAGAATATGAAAGCCTCGGCAGGACTTTTAAGTGATGCTTCTACCGTTTCAGCATCTTTTGCCCACATAAGCTTCAAAAGGTCCATAACCTTGTCTTCGTAGTCGTAAAGCATATAGATCAGATTTTCGGTTCCGATCCAGTGTTCTAGTAGTGTCTGGAATGCCGATTTTGCGAACATGCCGATTGTCGGCACGAGAAGCAAATCGTTTTTGCCGTTGTCGGTGGTCGCCGCATACATGCGGTCGTTTGGAGTGATTTTGGCGCTGTCGATAAGCGTTTTGAATATTTCAAGCTGCTCCAATGTTTCGATCGGGTGTTTGGTCAAAAACCAGGTGTTTCCACTTTCGACATAGGTGTATTCGGAATATAGCGTGCCATGAGGAGTTCGGTGTTCAACATATTTTTTTTCACCGACAATTTTTTCCGATACTTCGCACCCCTTGAACTCAAGATCGAACATGGAATGAAAACCTCGAAGTAATGGGTCGGCGCCGATGGATTGCATAAACGGGAACTGCCCCTGTGCACGAAATTCTTGTGATTGATCTTCCCACCAGTATGCGAGAAAAGGGGAAAAGGGAACATGGTCAGTCTTTTCACCACGGATAGCGGATAAAATTCGCTGTTTTGAGGAAGATGATGCGCTCATAATAGCACCTTTCATATATCGTATGTATAAAACTAATTTTGGTTTTACTTTATTTGTTTATGTTTGTCAACGATGAATTAAACAACATTTATTAATAACACGATTTTATTGAATAATCAACATAAAAGCAGCCTTTTCGATGACGAGCACCGAAAAGGCTTTTTGCCATACGGCTTGTTACAGTTTGAATTTTTTAACCAGATGATGTAGGGTGTCTGCCTGCGTGGCAAGCTCTTGGCTTGCTGCAGCACTTTCTTCACTCATCGCAGTGTTGGATTGCACAACGACGGAAATTTGGTTGATGCCGTCCGATATATTGCGAATTCCGTTTGCCTGCTCCTCTGTTGCTTTCGCAATCTCGTCAATGGTAGTGACCATCTGATTGACCTTTTGCGCAAGATCTTCAAAGGAAACGTTGGCTTTGTTTGCAATGCCTTCACCGACCTGAACAGCATTGATAGAGTGTTCGATGAGTTGGGAGGTGTTTTTTGCGGCATCGGAAGATTTTTGAGCGAGATTGCGAACCTCTTCGGCAACAACAGCAAATCCTTTTCCTGCCGCACCCGCTCTTGCGGCTTCAACAGCGGCGTTCAGAGCAAGTATGTTTGTTTGGAAGGCTATATCATCGATTACCTTGATTACCTTTTCGATATTGTCTGAGGTGCTTGAGATTTCTTGCATCGATTCAAGCATTTTTTGCATGTCGTTTAGAGTAGATTTTGTAACCTCGCCCGAAATCAAAGCAATTTCATTGACTTTTCTTGTGTTTTCCGAATTGTCTTCGATTTGCAACGAGATATCACGCAGGCTATTCGATAGGTTATCGACACTGTTTGCCTGATCAGCTGAGCCGTCGGCAAGAGATTGAGCGCTTGCCGAAACCGTGGTAACGGTTGAAGATATCAAACTGGCAGATGATGAAACTTGAGAAAGGGCGCCGCGCACCGAGCGGGTCATTTCATCAACCGAGTGATAGAGTTGCTTCCAATCACCGACAAAAATGTCGGGACTTCCGATGTCGGCATTCCATTCGCCTTTTGCAACCTTGCCCAGCAACTCCACAATGACGGTGTTTAGTGAGGACAGGGCGACTCCCATGCCGTTAAAGTTTGCTGCAAGCTGTCCGATTTCATTGTTTGAGTTAATATCAAGTTGGACATTCATTTTACCTTGTGACATGTTTTGAGCAGCATCCATTACAAGAGCAAGGGGAGCTGCAACGCCTTTGTCAATCATTATCTTTGCCACTATACAGACAATCAGTATCAGACCGATGCCAACCAACATTGAAATGGTCAGTGCGGTGGAGATGGCGGCATCATTTGCACTGGCTAAAAGGCCTGCAAAAACGACTCCGACAATTTGACCGTTTTCATCATAGTGCGGAATATAAGAGGTGATATGATTCTCGCCGAGAATCTCCGCATTGCCGATATAACTTTCCCCTTTGTTTAGAACCAAATCGGCAATCGCAGGATCAAGAGTTGTTCCCACCGCTCTTTCACCGTCAATGATGATGGTTGTAAATTCTCTCACATCGCCATTAAAGATGGTGAATTCACAGCCGGTAATCTCTTTCAGTCGCTCAAGCACCTCGGTTTTGTCTTCCAGTGCGGAGACTTCATGAAGACTGAGTTCATATTCCAATAGATTTGTTCCGGTGACACACTGGTCAGTCAACTCACCGTTGACATTGCTACTTGTTACTATTCCGCTTATTATTATCATTACTGTAACAATAACTGTGGTCATAACAGCGATTAAAAGATTGAACTGCATGGACAATTTGCCGGAGTTTTTTTTCTTCCCTGATTTACCAAACATAGTTAGCTTCCTTTCTTTCTATATGTTGCGTATAACTCAAGAAGTGTATTCCACTTCAAATTTACAACATTAAATTTTTCGCAAAAATGCCATGCCAACACAAATGTTTTGTATCTGTACGGGCATGGCTTTTATACACTTTCATAACAAGCAATGTTGGTGTGTGTAATTTAACCTTGTCAACACAAAGGCGATATCAGCTAAAAAGACATCAATGTGCTATGACACTAAAACTCAGAGAAAGGATCAAACCTTTCAAGTTCCATCGTTTCGCCGTATTTTAGCACAATTTTGTTTTCAAAGGTGAATTCTTCGATCCCTTTGTCAGAATACTGCAATGTTTCCAGTACCGAGTAGTCGTTATGGATTGGTATTGCATAAGAAACCTCCATGACCTCGGCGCACTCGGTTGCCTCTGCCGGCGACATGGTGGTTTCACCGTCGATCGGAAGAAAAGCATAGTCGATGGCAAGTTGAGATAGTTCCTTTTCCATATCTGTAGTCTTGACGGTGTCACCGGCACAATATACTTTGATACCGTTTCCGAGTAATAACATAAACCCTGCACCAAGCGTTCTTATCTTTTGATCGTTCAGTGTTTCATATGAGTTGATAATGACGCCTTTGAAGCCGAAGATGTTATACTGACCGCCGTTTACCGATTCTTCCGGTGTGACAACGAGACAATCTTCTTTTTGTGTGACAAGTGAAAGGTCGACGCCCTGTTTGCGGTTGTGGGTAAGAAGGATGATGTCGGCCGGGGCGCTGTAATCTCCGGGGAAAAACGGATCGACATAAACCACTGTTCCGTTCTTTGCGGTGAACCGAAGACTTCCATGTCCTATGTATAAAACCGATGGTTGCATAGCTCTGTTCCTTTATATATTTGCTCTGGATAAATTTTACCATATATATGGATTTTTTTCAACAACTAATTTACAAAAACCAATTTCTAAAATACTTTCTTTTGATTTAACTATAAATTGTGTACGACACTGTATTTTTAGCCCTTGCAATGCGGTCTGGGCACAACATTTAGTTGTCTTCTCATCAAACTGTCCATAGATAGTGGCAAAAATTTGTAACATCTCACAGTTGAATAATACTATATATGGTGGTATAATTTTGGAGCAGGACAAAATATTGTTTAAGGAGAAAAGGATGTTTGGCTCGAAAATAAGTGAAAATGCCATAAAAGTGCTAGAGAAGCGATATCTTATAAAGGATTCGGAGGGTAGTGCGGTCGAGACGGTGGAGGATCTGTTCCGGCGCGTTGCCACATCGGTTGCCCTTGCGGACAAAAGGTATGATGAGGATGCCGATTCGACTACGACGGCAAATAAGTTTTATGAGTTGATGTCAAACCTTAAGTTCTTGCCCAACTCACCAACCCTAATGAATGCAGGACGTCCGCTCGGACAGCTGTCGGCATGTTTTGTGTTGCCTATCGAAGATAGCATGGAAGGCATCTTTGAGGCAATCAAACAGGCTGCGCTCATTCATAAGTCGGGTGGTGGAACCGGGTTTTCGTTTTCACGTTTGCGCCCTGCCGGCGCAGCGGTAAACACAACGGGTGGAGTTGCCTCCGGCCCAATTAGTTTTATGCGTGTGTTCAACATGGCAACCGAAGCTGTCAAACAGGGCGGCACTCGTCGTGGCGCTAACATGGGTATATTGCGTATTGACCATCCGGATATTCTTGAGTTTATCAACTGCAAACAGGATAATGCAGATATCACAAACTTTAATATCTCGGTAGGTATTACCGAAGAGTTTATGAATAAAGTGGAGTCGGGCGGACGTTACGACCTCATAGACCCCAAGACCAAAGAGGTCACAGGCTCACTCGATGCAGGCGAAATCTTTGATAAGATTGTCACCGCCGCACATCATAACGGAGAGCCGGGCATTATCTTCCTTGATCGTTTGAATCGTGATAACGTCGTGCCGAGTCAGGGTGATATCGAGTCCACTAACCCATGCGGCGAGCAACCGCTTTTGCCGTATGAGAGCTGCAACCTCGGTTCAATTAACCTTGCCAACATGATGAAAATAACTGAAAAAGGTTATGAAATCGACTACGATCTGCTTGCCGAGACGGTGGCGAGTGCTGTTCATTTTCTTGATAACGTAATTGATATCAACAACTATCCACTGGACAAGATCGCAACTGTCACTCGACAGACACGTAAAATAGGTCTTGGAGTCATGGGCTTTGCAGATGCTTTGCTTTTGCTGGGCGTTCCTTATAATAGTGAGGAGGGAGTTGCCCTTGGTGAAAAGATAATGACATTCATCAATAATGCTGGTCATAAGGCTTCAAGAGAACTTGCGATAAAACGTGGGCCGTTCCCGCTTTTCTATGAAAGCGTATTCAAAGACGGTGATCCAATGCGTAACGGAACTGTCACAACCATTGCTCCAACAGGAACGCTATCCATCATTGCAAGTTGTTCCTCCGGTGTAGAACCGGTATTCGGATATGTCTATATCAGAAATGTTATGGACGGCACTGAATTGATCGAAGTGAACAGCATACTGAAAGACAAGTTGGAACAACTTGGACTTTACAGTGAACAGTTGATGCGTCGTATTGCAGATGAAGGTACTATCGCACACATTGAGCAGATACCGCAAGAAATTCGTGACATCTTCGTATGCGCCCACGATATTTCGCCTATCTATCATGCAAAGATGCAGGCGGCATTCCAACGTGCATGTGATAATGCCGTTTCGAAAACCGTTAACTTCCCCTCCACTGCAACAAAAGAAGAGGTTGCCGAAGTCTATATGCTCTCGTATAAAGAGGGTTGTAAGGGCGTTACCATCTACCGTGACGGAAGTCGCGAGGGTCAGGTGCTGAACATCGGAAGCGTGAACAACACAGGCGAAAAATCCCAAGACGGCGCTACTATCGAGTTAAGCACTCCCGGAGCAAGCAGTTCTATCGTTGCGGAATATGGCAAACTTTTGCCGAGACCGCGCCCTGAAATTACAAGTGGTTTTACCGAGAAGGTGAAGATCGGTTGTGGTAACCTTTATATTACCGTTAACTATGATGAACATGGTATCTGTGAAGTGTTCACAGCGACCGGAAAAGCAGGCGGTTGTCCCAGCCAAAGCGCTGCAACAGCAAGGTTGATGTCGGTTGCACTGCGCAGTGGTATGGATATCGGTGAGCTTTATGATCAGCTGAAAGGTATTCGTTGTCCTTCGACAGTGCGTCAAAGCGGAATGGCTTGCACCAGTTGTCCCGATGCCATCGCCAAGGTGGTCATGAAGGTGGATCGATTTATCAAAGAGGGACAGGTCGGATTGACACGTCCCGATCCGGAGAGCAAACCCACCCGTGCGCCGCAGGCGGCGAAAAAGGTTGTTGTGGAAGAGCCGCAATCGGATCTCAATTTTAATTTTTGCCCTGAGTGTGGAGCAACAGTACAACATGAGGGTGGCTGTGTTCTTTGCCGAGGTTGTGGATTTTCTAAGTGCGGTTAATCGACTTGAAATCTGTTCAGTATCTTAAAATAGTTGCCTCGAAGTCGTTTGCGCGATACCGATTTTATTAAAAAACAACATAAACAAACCGAGCTGGTTGTCAGCTCGGTTTGCTTTATGTGCAAAAAGATACCATCAATAAAGTGAAATAACGCCTGCCGGTGATAAGGCAGAAAGCATTGAACAAAAAGCATCATTATATAACCACAAATAGAATATGGCAGAGGAAGTATAACCATGTCACTGTGCCCCGACTACGTTGTCATACAGAAGGTTTATTGCGTTTGTCATTTCGCTTTCGGTTGGATCGAAATTATCGAACGATATCTCTGCAATCACATTGGCAAAACAGGCGACATAGGTGCCGGACGGAGAGTTGGCATCGTAATAAAAACGGTATATCTCGGCATCTACGTCGGGCAGTTCATACGGCTCAAAACGCTCAGAGAATTCCGGCGGTATGTTTGGGTCGTGGGGTTCATCAATGGCAAGATAGTCGGACTTGACAAAATTATATAGCCCGTTAAACTTGATATACGAAATATTATATCGCAATTCCTTAGATGCTTCGTCAGTGATTCCTCTTGTCTGTCTTGCCACAATATAGGAAGCAAAGGGACTCTCGTTGTCAGTTGAAAGCCGATAGGAATAATGCTCGGCGTCTGCTTCGGTAAAGTCTTCAAGTCGGAGTGGAATATCGTCATCATAGACATTGAATTGGAAATATTGATCGTTTGCAATCGGCTGAAGTATTGTTTCGACCGGTCTGTTTCCGAATACAAAGAGGTCGGCGAATGCAATAATAAAGATTAGGGTGGAAAGCAACGTGAATGTTGCAATAAAAATCACTGCAACAAATATTATCCGTGCCTTTTTTGCGGTAATCTTTAAAAGTTTAAGGACCTTTTTTGCGGCAAAGGCAATGAACATCAATGGGAATACAATTATAATTCCAAATATCAAAGCGGTTGGGTCTTGAAGATTGAAAATCCAGCACATTAACCCTACAATTAATAGCACAAGATGCATGTTACTGAAAAAGCGCATCAATGGCGTTCCAAGTATGCCACCACCGTTTGCAGTCGATTTTTTTGATCGTAAGTACCAAATAAGATATCCGATTAAGCGTGTAACGGAATGTATAAAGAGCAGTCCATAAGTATAAAAGATTAGCAATACTGTCATATCGGCAAGCGTTTCGGCTGGGCTGTTTAGAAAATTGTTTCCCCATGTGAAAAATTGCAATAAAGAGATGGCGATAATCAAGAAAAAGGTTGGTATATAGTTTCGTTTGGCGCTTCGATGAATCGTTTGCAATTTAAGTGATTCGTCCGTTTCGATGGGGGTGGGATTTTCTTCGTCAGAACAAAAAATCTGTATCTGCGCAAGTTCCGATACCAATTTCCAACCACTCTCGGCACAATAGTCAAAAAAACGTTGCTGGTTATCGGTCGGATATGGATTGAACTCGGAAGCTTCATGAAAATAGGTGACTGCATATTTCTTTTCCTGTGGAGTTGATTTGACAAAACGCCAGTAGAAAGAAGAGGTCTTATCCAACATCCAACCTTTGGCTGACATGCGATTCAGACGCGCTTCGATGTGCTGAGGATCTTCAAATATGAAAGAGGCAAAACAACTGTATTTATAAGTGTGCATGACTCGTTTTACTCCCTATTTTGCGGTAAATGATTGATCAAAATCGGCAACAAGCGTTGCGAGGCGCCCTCGTTCTTTTTCCAGTGTAGCAATACCTTTTTCGGTCAAGGTATAACAACGCAGTCTCCCTTGCGATCTTGTTTCGACGATCATGTCAGCTTTTTCGAAACTCTCAAAAAGAGTGTATAGCGTTCCGGCGCCGACAGCTACTCTATCACCCGATATTTCGGCTACGCTTCGCATGACCTCGACACCGCTTCGCTCTTTTTGCAATGCAAGCAGTATATATATCATCTGTTCGGTCAGCGTTGTGAACTTTTCTCGCGGCATACAACTCCTTTGTGTATCGATAATCGATATTATGCACATACAATAACATCGAATATCGATATTGTCAAGTGCTTTATCAATTTTATTATATCGATATACTAAAAAGCGAATAAAAAAGTGACCGACTCTGTGTTGTTTACAGAATCGGTCACTGAAGTTGAAAGACTATCAATGTGCTTGAGTTGAAAAGCTGAGTATATAACTAGATTCAAGGGTTACAGTTAACGTGAGATTTAACAAGATACTTATATAATGGAAGATACGAGTATCCATTATACTCCGTCGGCGCATTTTGGGTTGTGGCAGATGAGCGTCGGGGTCTTTCCAAGTTTTTTGAAAAGTGTCTTTTGGCATTTTGGGCATCGATCTTCGGTTGGAGCTTCGTTTGAGAGGAATGTACAGTCGGGATATCCGGTACATCCATAGAATGTGCGCCCCATCTTATTTTTGCGTTTGGCAAGTGGTTTGTCGCAAAGTGGGCACTCGCCGTCAGAAGGAGAGGTGAGTGGTTTAATATTTTTGCATTCCGGATATCCGGGACAGCCGAGAAATTTGCCATATCTGCCCTCTCGTATAACCATCATTTTGCCGCAAAGCTCGCAGGGAATGTCGGTCACTTCGTCCGGCGTTTTGTAGGTCTTGCCTTCCAGGTTCTTTTCGGCGGTTTTGAGAGTTTCTTGCAGGTAATGATAGATGTCCTTGATAGGAACATGCCAATCGGCTTCGCCCTGTTCGATGGTATCAAGCAACTGTTCCATGTCGGCGGAAAATTTCACGTCGACAATGTTTTTCCACTGCTCGGTCATCAAGTCGTTTACCGTAGTTCCAAGTTCGGTAGGGTGTAGTCTGCGCTGTTCCCTCACCACATAACCACGTGTGATAATTGTGTTGATGGTCGGTGCATAGGTGGACGGACGTCCGATTCCGTTATCTTCGAGCGCTTTAATTATACTGGCTTCGTTATATCTCGCTGGCGGTTCGGTGAACTTCTGCTGTGAGTTTAGTTTTTTTAGCGCAAGCTGTTGTGATACGGTGAGTTTTGGCAGCGCCTTCTCTTTTTGCTCTTTTTCGTCAGAGCTTTCAACATATAATGTAGTGAACCCGTCAAAGGTTACGATATAACCCGATGCTTTGAATGAGTGACCTCCGCCGGCGGATATTGTAAGTGACTGAGTGGCAAATTTTGCATCGGCCATCTGGCTCGCAACAAAACGGTTGAAGATGAGGCGATATAGCTTTGCAAGTTCAGGGGATACTGAACTATCGACCATTTCGGGAGTGATGGTGACATCGGAAGGGCGAATCGCTTCATGAGCGTCTTGTACGTCACGTCCTTTGTTTTTGAAAGTTCTTCGTTTTGGCGGAAGATATTCATTGCCGTATCGGTTTTCAATAAACTCGGCAGTAGCGGTTGCGGCTTCGTCAGAAATTCTCAAACTATCGGTTCTCATATAGGTAATAAGACCAACGGCACCGATTCCATTAACCTCGACGCCTTCATAAAGAGTCTGCGCGAGTTGCATGGTACGCGAAGGGGAAAAACCAAGTTTACGAGAGGCATCCTGTTGAAGGGTGGATGTGATAAATGGTGGTGCGGGAGACCGATGTCGCACACCGTCTTTGATATCCGACACAGTGAATGTTTTTCCTGATTCGGCAAGAATAGCGTCCGCTTGTTCTTTGTTTTGTACGCCGGCAGACTTTTTTCCGTCCTTGCCGAAATATGTGGCAGTTAATTCTTCGCCCTTATCGGTTGTCAGCAGTGCCGACAGATCCCAGTATTCTTTCGGTACAAATGCGGTAATCTCTCTTTCTCGGTCGACGATTAAACGCAGTGCAACGGATTGTACACGTCCTGCCGACAATCCGCGGCGCACTTTTTTCCAAAGGAAGGGGGAGATAGTATAGCCAACCAGTCGATCCAGCATTCGGCGTGCTTGTTGGGCGTAAAATAGGTTCATATCAATGGATCGAGGATTTTCCATACCGGTCGATACGCCTTTTTTTGTAATCTCTCCGAACGTGACACGATTTTCCAGCGTTGTATCCAGTCCGAGGAGTTCCGCGAGATGCCACGAGATAGCCTCGCCTTCACGGTCAGGGTCGGTTGCAAGAAAAACAGCATCACTGCTTTGTGCAGCCTTTTTCAACTGTTTTATCAGATCTGACTTTTTGCGCACATTAATATATTTCGGCTCGAAGTTGTTTTCAACATCGATTCCGAGACGAGTGGTCGGAAGATCACGGATATGGCCGTTGCTTGCCATAACCTTGTAATCCTTTCCAAGATATTTGGCAATGGTCTTTGCCTTCGCTGGGGACTCAACGATTACTAATTTTGACATATAAGTGAATATACCTTTTTGATTAGATGTGTTATTCGATATTATATCCGTATCTTGGTACAAATGTCAAGCAAAATTATTACACTATCTTTTTGACTTGATTTTTGTGACGGTAAAAGATATAATCAAACTGTACTATATATAAGGAAAAGAACATGTCGGACTTTGTGACATTAGCAGCTCCGGCTGAAATTGAGATATCGATCAAACATTCGACCTTTATCGCTGTGGCACGACCTGTTGCAACAGAAGAGGAAGCGGTGGCTCTGATTGAGGAACAAAGGGTAAAACATCCTACCGCAAATCATCATGTCTATGCCTATCGTTTAAGGGAAGGTAATAGAACGAGATATTCTGATGATGGAGAGCCGGCCAAGACGGCAGGGCTTCCGGTACTGGCCATGCTCGAGGGTAGAGGGGTGATAGACGCAGCGGTGGTTGTCATTCGCTATTTCGGAGGAACGCTTCTCGGCACCGGGGGGCTTGTTCGAGCATATGGCGATTCTGCAAAGTTCGCCATCGAGGCTGCGGGAATCAGACAGAGGGTCATGTCAGATGTGATTAAAGTAACGGTAGAATATAGCATGTATGAGAAGATGTGCCACATTATTACCACAGTGGGAGGAGAGACGACTAACTGCATCTATGCCGATAATATTGAGATAACCGCTGTAATGCCATGTAATGTGACTGAACACTTTTTGCAAGAGGTAAAGAGAATCGGCAACGGTAAAATTATACCGCTGCCGACAGATAAGATATTTACTTAAATTAATTACTAACGCTGTTTCAGTACAACAGACAGCGCTGGGGTCAGGATTGCGGCGGCGGCCGCCTCAGCAACACCGTTGGTAAGGATAAGACCGAATATTGCAATACCGCCCGACAGATCGGAAGGGAAAATAAAAAATAGGCCGGTGAGAAAGATGATGGTATTAAGCATAGAGGTTGCGGCTCCAATGACTCCGGCCGAGATGACAAAGGTTCCCTTTTTTGTGCTTTTTGAAAGTTTGCTTCTATATATAGCACAAAGACCACCGGTACAAAGACCGACCAGCAGACGTCCACCGATGGTCAGAAGTGCGAGATATAATACACTATACTCAAACAGTGCGATTGTGAATACGCTTTCATAGGGAGCGCGTAGGAAACTGGTGATACCAAACACAAGAGACAATATAATAGAAGCGTATGGCTTGACGGAGATTCCACCAACTGCGATCGGTACCGTCATAATGGTGAGACTGAATGTAGGCAGGAGAGGAATATAGCCAAGCGGTGTAGCTGCAAGCAGAATTGTGATAGCCACCAGCAATGACAGCCGAGTGAGTTCTTTTGTTTTTGTGTTCATTTGACCCTCATATATAATGTATGCTTGTTTAGTATATTACCATAAAGAAGTATATAGGTCAATAATGCAATAGCATTTTAGGTTGCTATACATATATAATGAAGTCTTTCCTTATATATGTATAGTGAGATAATTATACAAAACGATACATTATGTGACATAATCACACAGTAAATCACGATAGATGGTGATAGTTTTTGGTTTAAATACAACATGTTGTAAGAAAATCAAAAAAAATTGAAAAAACGTGAAAAAATGTCTTGACATTATATACATAGCTGTGCTATTATAGTAAGGCAGTCGCGTGACGGGAAACATCGAAAATCAGAAAAAATAAAAAAACTGAAAAAAAGTGTTGACAAACGGAACCGAATGTGTTATAGTAAAAAGGTAGTCGAAAAACGGCGAAAACAAATCAAGACAAAAAACTTTAAGAAAATTCAAAAAAAGTCTTGACAAACAAAACCGACTATGCTATACTAATCTAGCACCCCAAATGAAGGGATGCGACGGGAACCTTGAAAATTGAACAACGAAGTAAAATTACGATGTATATATTTACTATATTACAAGGTAAAATTGCTTGTGAACAAAACCCTTTAATTTAATGGTTGAATGAGCCATTTAAAACAAATCATTCGTAATTTGGACGCTATGCGTCTGAGCAAAAGGTGTTTTAAATTCATGTTTACATGATTTAACAAACTATTTTAATTAAGAGTTTG
>CAYJJX010000025.1:0-23751 GCA_964370605.1 uncultured Oscillospiraceae bacterium
CTTTTTCAAATTCACTTTTAAGCTTTAAATAAAGTGGCAACCATACGCTTTTTTTACCATCAAAATACAAGTCATAACTCATATTTTTCTCCTATCATTGTTCACTTTTAAAGTTAAGCGCACTACTTATAATTTTGTATTCATATCAAGACTATAATGAGAGTTTTACTTTGTTCATTAGAAGTATTATACATCAAAAAACTTTGTCTTACAAGCGTATAAAATCCATCTGCATTCGAACAATATCCCAAAGAAGTTTCATATGACCGCATTGACTTTTTCGACATATTTTGACATATTTCGATATGATATATTTGAACATTTATAATTTTCAGTAAAAAAACAATGTTGCATTTGATGAGGTTGGCTTATTAAACATACTTACACCTCAAACTACAATTATCTCTAAAAGTTTTGCCATGTCAGCCGCTTGGGCGGTGTTGAGTTTGAGTCGAACAAGCTCTTTCGCCTCGACGGATAATATCGGGGCGATAAATTCATCGTTTGAAAAATCCAAATCCTTTAATGGAGTGTTGAAAAAATTCGTCTTAATAAATTTGCAACCGCCTGTTTCAAACTTTTTAAAGTTGACCTCACACAAACTCGCCTCGGTAAAGTCGCAGTTCTCGGCAAAAACCTTTTCAAATCTGCATTTTTCAAATAAAGAATATTTGAAAAGGCAGCCGTCAAGCCTGCAATTCAGCACACGCGCTTCGACAAAGTTTGTGCCGATACATTTTGATCCGATAAATTCACAGTCTTTAAAATATGAATTTTCGAGATTCGAATTTGACAAATCACACCCAATAAATTTCACCTTAATAAATGTCGAGTTTATAAACTTGCATTTATTAAGGTGAACGTTAGCAAAGGTTACATTACGACAGTCAACGCCGGAAAAATCCTCATCTTTATAAATTTCTTTATTGAACTCGGTTTCATTTATCAGATAGTCGTCCATTTCGGCGTTTTTATATCTCTTTGCAAAATCCAAAATAACCTCCTCAAAATATTATTTCAACACCTCTTCTCTGTACAAGTTCACTATTTCAACAATATGCCCGATGTTGCCCTCTCCGGCATAGCTTTTCGCGTCAAAAAAATCGCAGTCAAGGCCTGACCAGTACAGCTCATTTTCATCTCCTGAAACCTCGACCGCTTTGTTGAGCCGACCGACATAGACCTCGACATAACAAGCCTCGCAGTAGTATGTGAAATCCATCAAATGAAAAAGGGTTATGTCTTCCCTCTTGATTGATGTTTCCTCCCACAGTTCCCTGTAAGCCGCAACAAATCCACCCTCACCGGGTTCGATTTTTCCTCCAACAAGGTTTGAAAGCCCACGGTACGGATCTTTTCTTCGTCTGCACATCAAAAGCTTATCTTCCGCGGTATTGTATACTGCAATTAAATTATAGCCCTGCATTTTTCTCCGCTATTTTTCTGTTGTCGCTTTATCCGAAAAATTTGTCTTTTTAAAAACACCCAGCGGTTTTCCAAGTGGTAAAAACTCTCTACCGAAAGTAGCATTTATTACGTTTGCGCCGACTCCATAAAAGGAAACAAGCGAGATGGCAAGTTCGGCATAGGCAGCTAATTGGTGGAAAAAGTGTGGCATAAAGCCAAGTGTGCTACATGCCAACCCAAGGAAAAGTATATCTATTAGTATAAAATCGATCAACAACACTTTATTTGTTTCGGTGGATGCAATCGTCATAAACAGTGTAAATATCAGATAACCGACAAAAGCAAACCCGAGTTGTTTGGGGTCGGCAGTTGCCTGCATAACTTCGCCAAAAACACCGTTTTGAATAAGCCAAGTTGAGCCTACGCCCATCCAAAACAGCCCATAACCAAAAAAGGCCGTCGCACCGAAAACATTTTTCAGCTTCAAATCCATAGCGCCTGCGTAAATTTGTGCAATTGCTCCAAGAAAAATTGCCCAAGGAATGATGAGTGCTGTCCCCTCTGTGATGCCCAGCTTTTGTGATGAGGCAACGAGAGTTACCATGGAAAGACCAAAAAGTCCGATTGCGGATGGGTTACCAACACCAATCGAAACATTGGTTGTTGAATCTGAAACTTGCGCCATGAAAAGTCCTCCGAAATATTACGTACAACCAGATAATTATATCACTGTGAGCATATAAAAGCAAGACAATTTAATCGCCGATTGTTTTTGGTGTGCTTGTTATCTGACGAGAATATTTGCGCCAAAAATCAGACTCGATTCATCCGAGCCGAACTAACAATATAACGTCATAAAAAACAACGCACCGTCACAAAATTACTTGTTGCAAAACAGGAAGATATTTTATCAAAAACGTGATATAATTGAGCACAAAGATCGAATAGCGCTACTTTTGACGGAAAAGAAACAAACACAAATAATTGGGCAACAATTTTAAAGAAAGCGGGTAATTAAATGATTTTTTCAAACTTGACATTTGACGAAATGTACGCGGCTGTCATACAAAATGACGAGAGTTATGATACAGTTTTTTTCTATGCCGTCAAGTCAACCGGCATCTATTGCCGACCTTCCTGCAGGTCAAAAACACCAAAAGTTGAAAACATGGAGTTTTTCGGGACCGCAGATCAGGCGATTGCAACCGGATACAGACCCTGCAAAAGGTGTCGGAGCGATCTGCTTGATTATAGGCCGATGAAAGAGATTGCCGATAAACTAAAAAAGTTAATCGACGACATGTATAATGAGAGCAAAAGTCTGAACAAAGAAATGGAAAAACTGGGGCTCTCACGCAAACGTATGGCCGAGGTTTTCAAAGAAGAGTATGGTGTGACACCGAGCGGATATGTAAATGATTTGAGATACAAAGAGGCTACAAGACTTTTGAAAGAAACACAAACAGAAGTAGTTGACATTGCATATTCTGTGGGGTTTGGCAGTTTATCTGCGTTCTACAGATTTTTCAAAGAACGGGCAAACATGTCTCCGGCAGAGTTCAGAAAGAAAAACTGTTAATTGGGGTTGCGACGATAAATCGGAGAGTACTGTTTGCGTCTATAACACTTCAATCGCAGAATATCGACCAAAGTCAACTTTTTGCGCCACTTTGTACTCTATTTTGTTTTTAAAGATTGGTCCATTCACAACGAGGGTATGATACTCCCCGTTCTCGCCACAAATGTCTACGCCATATTCTTTAAATATTTCAAGGAGCGACTCGTCAATAACTCTGCCCAGAATCTCTTTAGGCAACAATACATTGTCTATCGCTTTTATGATGCATTCAAAACCCTTGGATAATATTTCTTTTACAATATCCTCTCTTCGTTCCTGCCAAAGTGGAAAACAATATTCAATTTCCGCTTCGGCACATCGATCAGCGCACCACTTGAAGTGATCTTCAATATCTATATCGCCGAAAACAGCAAGCTCAGCGCCAAGTTTTTTTGACTCGTTGAGTTTTTGTATCATAATTTCTTTATAGTCATCACCACTCGACTCACCAAGCAGTAGCGGTATGTCGAGTGATTGTGACACTTTTTCCATCATGGCGTAATTCACACCATGAAAATATGAACGATCCTCATTTTTGTTGACCATCACAAGCAAGGCCACCGGAACATATCCTGCGGTTATCATTCTTTCAAGGCTCAAAGTGCTATCCTTGCCAAAACTATATGACATCACAAACTTCTTTTTCATTTCCCGCTACCACCTATCCACAAACATATACTGCACAATGCAATTGTCGAAACCCAACATGATTGTTTTAGGATTGGCCCATGGCTTTTCGTTGTTTCATTTGCTGTAACAATCTTCCGTACTCGGTAAATATTTTGTTGTACAGTTCTTCTACCGGCCGTGAAACCCTATCGAGCGTGTCTTGCAATTCTTGATTGTTGTCTGCAATGAGTTTCACTATATCGGCATCAATTTGATTTTTTTCAGCCATGTCTCTTAAAATTGATACGGTTTTATCCCAATCATATTCACCTTTATAGCTCCGTTTGCTTATCAGTGCGCTTGTGATATCAGCAATTGCTATTATACGCATTTCAACCGATAATTGCTCGGCACTAAGTCCTTTAGGATATCCCGTTCCATCGAGCTTTTCATGATGGTTTACCGCATAATCAATTATGTCTTGGTCAAACAAGCCTTCCAGTATTTCTTCGGTAAACGCAGAGTGAGTGCGCATTATTGTCATCTTGTCACTGTCCAGCTTACCTTTGAATTCCAATATAGACTCCGGGATAGCAATTTTTCCGACATCGTGTAACAAAGCGCTATAATACAATTTTTCCAGCGTTTCTTCCGGCAAATTCAATTTTTCACCAAGGTATACACTTATTGTAGTGGTGTTTACCGAATGCAGCATGGTGACAGGGCTTTTGAATTCCATTGAATAGATTATCATTTTCAGATACTTGATCAAGTCATCGGTCGAAAGATCGAGTGAATCCACCATGTTATCCGACCATAATTTTGCATCTTCGTTAAAGCTATCTTCATTTATCTTCCTGCTATCAAGCAGTTTTCTAAATGCAGCAATGTATTTTTGTTCGATATGGTCGGTCTTTAATAGTTTCGAGTAAAGGGCTTCAAAAGAACTTGTTTTTAAATAACCAACATCGATCTTATCGGCTAGGTTTATTAGTTGTGCATACGCAGTGACTGTCGAATCGACCTCTGACATCAAATATATAGGTGTGTGGTGATACAGCACTGCCTCACAGTTATCTGTAACAGGTGTTAAATATTTAAGAAAAAGATATCCATACACAGAGTGCTCGTCTGCGTCGGCCGTCTCAAACTTTAACAGATTGTTGATATCCTCCGTCTTATATGCTCCAATATCGTGAAAAATGCTCATGAGGTACAAGGTTGAAAGCTTGAACTCTGTGTTGTCATCAAGCTCCTCCATTATTTTTGTTGCCAGATAAGCAACGCGTTCACCGTGGCTAATAAGCCTTTCGTCAAAGAAGCGTAAAGCCTTAGAGCACAAAAGAACTATTTTATTGCCACACTTTATTGTCGACATAACATCCCTCTTAATAAAACTTGTAACCATTACCGTTTGTAGTGCAATTTAACGATTCTCAGAACAGTATACCACAATACA
The DNA here is from genome assembly GCA_964370605.1 of uncultured Oscillospiraceae bacterium. GTDB lineage: Bacteria > Bacillota > Clostridia > Oscillospirales > Ruminococcaceae > CAYJBH01. Next base: position 5,094 of record CAYJJX010000025.1, read on the forward strand.
TTGGCAAAGTCACTAAATAAATAAAAAATAAATTATCATTCTCAAACAATAGCTAAAACGCATAAGATCGCAACAACGCTGAGCTGATACGGATACTTATTGACAACACTCCCACCGCCTTTGTAGTATTTGATCGAGAGTATCGCATCCACTGCATCAATAAAAATTTTGCAAAATTGCGCAAACTAAATATGGATACCTCAATTGGCAATAGGCGCTATAATTTGTCTAACGGTGGTGTGCCTTCGAGTGAAAATCCCCCGCCACCTTGATACGCCAAATCCTCTCTGGATGACACCGGATTTGATATTTTGAGCGATTGCATCCTGCACAGCAAACACAAAACTCCTATCCGAACATGGTAGGAGTTTTGTGTCGCAAGGAACGACTATTTAGTACGCGCCTTTTGAGTATGTCACTTCATAGCTGTGCGTATAAATTTCAAACACAATTCCGAACGGATCTTCGACATAGCACATCTTGTACGGCTTTTCGTTCGGATAGTATTCTTTGATCGGCATACGCTGTTTGCCTCCGTGTGAGATAATTTTTTCAATCAGTCCTTCTATGTCGGGATCTTGAACAGAAAAATGGAAAAGGCCTGTATTCTTGAATTGAAACGGTTGCCTTTGCCCATCGTTATCGGCAAACTCAAACAGCTCTATGCCAATCGAATTGGAGGTGACCATATGTGCGATTTTGAAATCGCCATGGCCTTTGCCAAATACCTCCTCACACATAATCCCAATAGCCGAGGTGTTTTCTTCTTTGATAACAGATGGGGTCATCACGATATACCATCCCATCACTTCACTGTAAAATTCTACCGCCTTCTCTAGATTAGGCACCGATAAACCGATATGAGAAAATGCTCTTGGATAATTCATTATTATTGTCTCCTATTTTGTTATATCATAATTATACAGCAACCATAACAAAATATACAATAACGTACTTTTTTGTACCTATATATCTTCAAGCGAAATATCGTTTTTTAAAGCATATTCTTTTGAAAAATTGCAAAACTCCTCGACCAGTGGAACGAGACCTTTATATTCTGTAGACAAGGAGTATGTCACCTTCAGAGGCTTCTCACACACCACTGTTCGGATCAAGATATTGCTTTGTTCCAGCTCTTTTAACTGCGTTACCAACATTTTATGTGTAATATCCGAAATGGCTTTTTGCAACAACGAAAACCTATTGTCTCCATTCAAAACATGCCATAGTATACGCATTTTCCATTTTCCGCCGAGCAGATCCATCGACAAAAGCAATGCGCAGGTATATTGTGTTTTAATTTTCATTTTTTATTTTCCCTTTCTTGATTTCTTGTCCGGATTCACCGCAATGTGGCTGAGTTCAAGCACATTTTGTTTGTATGATTCAAAAGCGATTTAAGACCTCGTTTTTAAATTAGTTCCGCATTAGTCTAAAACTTCAATCTCGACTTCAACATTATCGCCTATACCTTTGTCCAACTTATTTCTAATTGCTTTCAAAATACCAACAATATAGCAAACACTGCCGTCGTCGTTCTTAACACCCATATTTACTATACTGCCGGTATATCGTTCACCGTCAAAAGTTGCGTTCACCTTCACCCGACCCTTGCCATACTCTTTTTTAATATCAAGTGGCACCGCCACAAAGGCGCCACCGCCACTTCCCTCCTGTATCGACGCCGTGAATTTGATGCTGTTTTGCATAATACACCTCAAATTTATTATCCTCTCCCCTTCTCTTGTACCTGAAAAAGCAACCACTGCACGGCTGTTTGCATATATTAGATGACAATTTTGATACTTTTAAACATCTTTAGCAAAAATATGGTATAATATTATCGATAAAGCGCACCAAACCAATTTGCGGATTTTCTGATTGCATGAAGCAAATAGCATTATAAGGGGATGAAATTATGAAAAAATTGGGATTAATCTTTGTACTCATAGCGGCACTGGTCCTTGTGGCTTGTAACGACTCCGACAAAACGCTTGTTCAGCCTATTTCGGCGAACGGTTCCGGAGCGGCTACCGATCAAGCCGTCACACCACAAAATGTAGCTGTCGAATTTAACGATAGAGAGTATAACGAAATAAGGGTAATCGAGATACCCACCTTTGTCGGAACCTCTGCTGAAATTGATGCTATGAACAGTGTAATCACTGCCGCTACCGACGAATTCAATGAAAAGACACCGGAGGGTGGCGCGGTTCAGATAACCTCCAATCCTGTCACCACCGACAAATATATTCAGGTTGTCACCCAATATCTCTCCCATCAAAGTGATGACTATGTCGGCGATATTGTATCGATAAATTATAGCGTTTCAAACGATACATATATAACCTTAGACGATGCTCTTTCCGAAGATGGCACCGACACCGACACCGTCTTGAACACCGCACTTTCTCTATATTTATCGCAACCAAACGCGGGAAATGTTTCAGACTCTGAAATCGTAGGCTTTTTCATCCTTGAAACGGCCAACACTGATGTTTTTTCCTATTACATAAAATTATATACAGCCGGATCAGAAGGTGGCACCACGACAAGCCTTTACAGCTACACGGTAGGTTCTGACCAACTAACACCTGTTGATCTTCAAATGATTGTAGACCCCTTTTCTGTCGATAAATATGATCCCGAACTGATCGCAAACAAAATAGCAAATGAGCTGGCCTCCAATGGGTCTGACCCCGGCGACACCGGAAACACTATCACCTTGATTGCTAACTTCACAAGCGGTGCCTACTCGCCTGATCGTGTGTTTGAATACGAGGTTGGCTACACCGGAGATTTGTCGGTGGTCACTATTGCCGAAGCACTGAGCGAACTTACAGGATTCCATTTTTCCATCAACAGCATTAAAATGGATGGAGACAGCGCATATGTAGATTGGAGCATAGCATCGACCCTGCTTGCGGGAATCGGCTCAATCGAATTCAAGGAAAACTTCTTCTTTTATGACAACGTTTCACTCAACTGGTTTATGCTTGATAGCCTTAACGATTCTATCATCAACAATCTTCCGGTAAGCACGGTTTATTATACTATGGACGGCGGAAAAGATCTGGTAGTGCCGGAAATGCCTGCACTCGCAGTCTTCGATGCCAACACGCCATATCTTGCCAGCTCGTTTTACTATTCCCACGGAACCGAATCGGAACCGGTAGATTTCAGCATCACAAAAGGAACATGGCGGCTGGACGGCGATAAAGCTACGGCATATTTTGAGATGGACGGCAACGGTTCGCTCGAGGCATACTATGCCTCCGGATCACATGAATATAGCGCATATCTTGAACAGGGATACGGTGGATTGAGTGGCTATACCGTCTTCAACGTCTACAATCTTGAAGGAGAACTGATAAGCGATCTGTATTTTGATTCGTCGGATTATTTTTACCTGAATGATCCTAACGGTGGCAAAACCTTCATCAAAAGCTAAATCAATGTAACAAAAGCGGTAACCAAAAGCCTTGTGATAAGATATCATCACCGATATCTTTCGAGGCTTTTGTTTTTTTGCTCTCTCATCGATCGTGACGCGAATATTCAAAAACGCATGTGGCAAGTTCCCGATGCACCGGTTAGCAACGATCGCAAGGATGTATAAACAGGGGTAGTGCAAACCACTCATTTGCAATAAAAGGCAAACTATTTGTTTTTTCCGAAACATAGCACATCGGAGAAAACAACCGCGCAAGCGCTTCTTTCGGTGCAAAAGAAAGTTCCGGCTCTTTGTCACTGTCCTCGACACTCACCGTTTCTCCCGAGACTCGAACAACAAATTTGTCTCCCCCTATTTTCAGCACTATTTCCCCGCTATTCAAAGGTTTTGTCCTCGCCTTTAGTGAAAGGTAGCTTTTTATCACCTTTCGCGGATTGCAAAGCATATATCGGTTATTGTCGCCGCAGGAAATATTATAATTTTCACAAACATCAAACAAGGTTGACAACAACAATTCGTCAAACATATTGACGACAAAATCGCATTTATTGTTTGGCGATTGCTCCACTAGTTTCTTTATGATTGGTTTTATGTTTTCACAATTTTCTATAACAAGTTCACCGATATACTCCCCGTCACCGCATACATAACCCAACAGCTCGTCACCACAAAATATTGCATTGAGGCTGTAGTCCCAACTGCGCATAATATCAAAAAACCTCTCTTTTTCTCTGACTCCCGTAAAAAGTTGTTTTTGTTGTAATAAATAACAGTCGTTTATCAATTCTGCGTCGCTTTCACAAAGCGTCTTCAGCATTATTTCATTCGACTCTACGGCCTTGTAGCAATGATTGATATTGGTTGAATTGACGGTAAAAGAAGCCTGTATCCCTGCCGTATCAAAATCAAAATAGCCATATCGTTGACGCTGGCCACTCAAAGTCCCGAGATCGCAGGTCTTTGCAATTTCCTCGCATGCCATCTCCATCAGTTTCTTCATGTACCCTTTTCCACGTGAATATGGGTGCACCGAAACAGAACCGATCCCTCCGATCTTTAGAGTTTCATTGCCAACCTTTTGCTCTGTTTTGTGCAACAGTACTGCCGCCTTTATCTTGTCGTCTTCCTTTGCGATAAAATGTTCATGCGACAGATCATATTTATCGGCATATAGGCTCGGAAGATGCTTCTTGAAATCAATCGGAGCCGAGTTCGCACTGAAAACATAGTTGATAAAATCTATCAACTCACTTAAATCTGACGTGGTTGCTTTTGTATATTTTACCATTTAATCACCTTTACAAAACTATATTAAAATATATACCATAAATTCGCATTTAAATCAAGATTGGCTTTATCCCATATAGCTGTAGCAAGTATATCTATATATTAACTCGGAAAAGATCAAGGGCAAAGCGAATCTTTCAAGCTGCTCATCCCGTCCGCTTTGCGCAAAACTTATAAGAACAATGAAAATATTTGGTTGAAAAAAAACGTTGCAGGTGCTATACTGTTACCCATATCCCAACTAAAAAAGCAGGTAAGACATTTCGGTATGAATGCCAAGAAAGGAAAACCAATGAGAACCATCTTACTTTTAGCGTTATTAGTCATTGTGTTGTTTGCTGTAGGCTGCAAAAAACCACAAAGCTCGTCAACGAGCAGCAATCCTGAAACCGACAATACACCGCAGTCTCAATCAAACAGCATAATGGCCTTTGAGTTTTATTACCGAATACCAAACGGCGGCTCCTATGAACTTGAAATCACACCGACCGAAAACGGCGCACACCTGAGTTTTCGCAGTGAGCATGATTCTTTTGTAGTTGCCGATAAGATGGTTGATGCATCGATTGTGTCTGATTTGCTGTCACTCTTTGAAAAATATGATGTGTACTCATGGGATGGTTTTGATACCGAATCTGAAAAAGAAGCTTTGGAGACCGAAACCTTTTCTATGATGATAAACTATGGCGGCGGAAAAATGATACTTGCCGACGGTAACGATGTTTTCCCGGACACTTTCTTTGAGTTTTATGAAGATCTGCACGCATTCACACTCGAAGTTGCCCTTTCACAAGATGGCGCCGTACCTCTTACAGATGGCGTCGATTATAGTCTTTATACGGCACTGATCGACTCGGTGACAAAGGAGCATTCGGAGCTTGCGACGGTGTCTGCCTACTCCTACGAGGGCGTGGACCTGCAAGAGGTTTACGGCATGGTTTACTCACACCTCATCGACCTTGATAATAATGGAGTCTTAGAGTTGGTTATGGTCACTACCGACAAAGGTGAGCTCTCGAACGACAAAAGGTTCGATTATGACGCAAATCACATTGAAATATACACCATCACCGAGCAAGGTGAACTCCGCAAGGTCGGCGAACTTCCGTTGCTGTTGCTCGGATCGAAACACCTGTCTTCCGGCACTGTCTTTGCAGTGAATTATTCTTTCGTCGACGGTGTCGGCTACATCGGAACCGGTAACGATACAAGTGACACATACAAGCAGTATTATCAGTACACGCCCGATGGATTGCATCTTGATACCACTTTCGAAGCCATTTTGATTGCCGACTTCGGGACAAGTTTCAGCATTGATGGCGAAAGCGTTGAACAGGAAGCGTTCGAAGAGCGTTATTATAGCTTTGAACAGTCCACTATCACCCATTCGATTTCCGGAATGCTGCAAAGCGAGATGTGGCAACTGCAAAAAGTGAATGACACAACAAAGGAATTTTTAAAAGAATATCCGATTGGATAATCGCTATTATTCTCTACATAAACTATGGAGGAGCTAACTTATGTGTACATCCATTGCTTGGAAAAACGGTGATTTCTATATCGGACGAAACATGGATATAAGCTTTGACTTTGACCGAAAAATAGTTGTTGTGCCTAGAAATTACTCTTTCATTTTCAAAGAGATGTCTTCCATTGATACCCATTACGCTATAATGGGCACCGCAATGGTTGCAAAGGATTTTCCGCTGTTCGCCGAGGCAGTAAACGAAAAAGGCCTTTATATGGCAGGGCTTAACTTTCCTAAAATGGCGGTTTTCAATAAAAATGACAGTCAGAAAGACAATATTACGGCAAACGAGTTCATACCCTATATTCTTTCAAAGGCAACAACCACAGCCGAGGCTGGCGAGCTTCTAAAACATCTAAACATTACCGACACTCCTTTTATGCCCGGACTTCCTATACCGGAATTACATTTCATCATTTCCGACAAGGACTCTTCTTTGGTGGTGGAGTGTACTAAAAACGGAATGCATGTTTTTGAAAACAAGACAGGAATTCTGACAAACAATCCATCGTTTGACATGCAGTTGCATAATCTAAATAACTATATGGGGCTATCAAACAAAAGTCCCGAAAACAAGATGACCGATGAACTCGAACTCGAACAATATTGTATGGGTCTTGGGGCACTTGGTCTGCCCGGTGATTTTTCATCTCAATCAAGGTTTGTAAAGGCTTATTTCCTGAAGGCAAATTCTGTTGCCGAAAAAACACCGACCGCATCGATGTTACAAATGTTTCATATGCTTGACGCAGTGGCAATGGTTCGCGGCAGTGTAATGGACGGCGACAAATGCGATATAACGGTATATTCTTGTTGTATCAACGCCGACAAAGGCATATATTACTATAAAACTTACGAAAGTAGTACGGTCAGTGCCGTACACATGCATAATGAAAATTTAAATGCTGAACACTTGATTGTCCACCCGTTCAATGCAAACACTCAAATTCACAGTGTTAACTAATTTTATTTCAAGTTGTTCTGCAGACACTGTCTGACTTCCGATAGCTAGTGGCAAACTGTCTATTCCTCTGTGTCACTACTTGCAGCTACTGCCTGTTTCTTCTTTTCGAGACGCTCATTAGTGTAGTGAGCCATAATTTTGTATGCCGCAGAAGCCAGCGGAACGCTGATTAGCATTCCGGTAACACCGCCAAGTCCGGCGCCGATTGTAATTGCCGCCAATACCCAAACACCGGGAAGGCCAATCGAATCACCCACTACCTTTGGGTATATAATATTACCCTCTAGTTGTTGCAACACGATAATAAAAATGATAAAGAATATGACCTGAGAAGGATCACTCAAAAATATGAGAACACCACCCAAAATCGCACCGAGATAACCACCGACAATTGGGATTAATGCGGTAACTCCTACAAACATTCCGACCGCTCCCGCATATGGAAAACGGAAAATAAGCATTCCAATCGTGCAAAGACACCCAAGAATAACCGCCTCGGTACACTGACCTATAATATAACTATGGAACGATTTGTTGAGTGTCTCCAAAACAAAGTTTGTTGTCTTGATGACATGTGGCTTAATATAGGCCTGTTGAACTTTTGCAAGTTGGCTTAAAATCGACTCCTTTGCAAATAACAGAAAAATCGCAAACGCTACCGCCATAAAAACATTAAACACACTGCCGGTAATGCTCGATATAATGGTTACCGATGAATCAAACAGACTGCCTATTCCGCTTGTCAGATACGTTGCGGCATTGTTCAAAAGGCTTGGAATGTTGATATTGTTTACCTGTTCGAGTATGAAGTTTGCAATACTTGGAAAAATCTCTTCGTTTGCCATTATCCATTCTTCTACTGCGCTCAACAGGACCGGCAACCCTTCAAGTGCTATGGAAAACGCCACCGTTATCTCAGGAATAACCACCGCCACAACGAGAGCACCTATTCCCAAAATCACTGCCAACGACAAGACTAGGCTCACCCCTCGTCTTGTTTTTTTCACAAACTTTTTGTTCGATTTCGGAAAATATATCTTTTCGAATTTCATGAGCGGTATGTTGATTATATAAGCAATTGCAACTCCCGCAATCAGTGGTGATAGAATGCTGACAAGCAATGCCGCCATGTTCAAAATATTAGTAAAATATATTACTAACAATAGTGCCGCTGCGGCAACGAACAAAAACTTATACACTCTTTTATCTTCCGGAAGCCATTTCATAACTCACCTCTTTATGTTTTCTGTAACTTTATTCTACCACATTTAATAATATTAGCAAGGTGCTATATACAAAAATGTAAATGCTAATCAAAAAATGATAACTGCGTATCCACGACACTCTTAGTGTCCCGGTGCGTTATAATAGCGTTAGGGTTGACTTCACCAATCAGCATCAACGACCTCGGATTGTGCCTTTTTATGTTTGCACTCGACGAATTTTCACTCTGTAAAGCATAACAGTAGCTACAACCATTCGCACAGCAGTTATACGTCCCGATGTCGATACTTTCAATGCACAGACATTCAGGGCGTTGATTCTTGTCTTTTGCCCCGTTGATCTTGCATCCTAACACGCTCTCGATCATGCCCTTATCAATGCAAGCGCCATGTTTGACACCATATTTTTCGAGATCGAATTTTTCGGCACAGGTAAAAAGTTCCAACCCATTTGCATTTGCAACATCAAAAAAAATCTCACTAATCTTATATATGTCAGACAGCGACATGTTTCGGGTGGGATCTTTGCCCATTCGTGTCGCAACGTTTTTATAGTTATCTACAAAACTAATAACACATCTGTTTGTGCTTTCGCTCAGCCGCTTTGCCATGTAGGAAAACTTCTCTTTGTGATAGGCTATATCATATCGCTCATCGATAATGATTGGGTCATAGCGCCACACCATGCGGTTTTTCCCGAGTCTCTTTGAAAGTTCTGTAAACACCGCGATCAACTCTTCTTTGTCCGGCAGGTTCTTTTCGGTTTCTTTGCCATATGGAGTTATCGTAAACTCAAAATAGTATCGATATCCCATCTCATCAATCAGCGGAAGGTACTGCAAAAATGGCATTGGATTTTTCGTCCAAAAAACAATTATATCCACCGCATCGGGAGTGAGTACCGCTTTGCTCAAGCGGTTTGCATTGTATGGGTTTTGGATTAGCACATAGCCCTCTCGAAGACGGTTTATAAACCATTCTCCAAAATGTGACGGTATATCACACCGTCTACTGGCGCTGATTATCATTTTTACAACAAATCCTCTCTCATATCATGACAGCCGTCTTTTTTGTCTGTTTCATCAATTATATTTTACATCATTTCTAAAGTATTTGCAAAGAAAATTTTGCCTCAAAACCGTTTGTGTAAATACTCTTTTGCATTTATCTTTACATTTTTAAAGCATTATGTTATTATATACACAAGTTTTTTTTATAGAGATACTAAAGAAAAGTCGATGTCAAATCAAACAGCAACAAAAGCGATTTATTTGATATCTATAATGGAATAGAGGAGTTGTCCAAATGGAAATCAAGTCGAATTTTATACATGATATAATTGATGAGGATCTGCGTCTCGGCAAAGAGAGTAGCGTCCATACTCGTTTCCCACCCGAACCGAACGGATATCTGCATATCGGCTCCGCTAAAGCTATCTTTATCAACTGGAGCATCGCCAAAAAATATGGCGGAAAATTCAACCTGCGTTTTGATGACACAAACCCTGTTAAAGAAGAGGTTGAGTTCGTCGAGTCTATAACCGAGGATCTGGAATGGCTGATCGGCGAAAAGCCTTCCGGCGGAATTTTTTACGGCTCAGACTATTTCGAAAAGTGCTATGAGCTCGCAGTTGGGCTGATAAAGGATGGTAAAGCCTTTGTCTGCGATCTGAACCAAGAGGAAATGCGTGAATATCGTGGAACACTGACAACTCCGGGCAAAGACAGTCCGTATAAAAATCGCTCTGTTGAAGAGAACCTTGATCTTTTTGAGCGGATGAAAAACGGCGAATTTGAAGAAGGAGCATGTACGCTTCGTGCAAAGATTGACATGACTTCGTCAAACTTCAACTTGCGAGATCCAATACTCTATCGTATACTGAAAGCACACCACCACCGTCAAGGAGACGAGTGGTGTATATATCCAATGTATGACTATGCACATCCAATTCAAGACAGTCTCGAAGGAGTCACGCATTCACTATGTTCAATCGAGTTTGATAACCATCGACCACTCTATGATTGGGTTATGGAAAACTGTGCTCTCGACCACATCTCTCATCAATATGAGTTTGCACGACTGAACATCACCCACACTATCACCAGCAAGCGCTATCTGCGTGAGGTAGTGGAGAAAGGGTTCGTGTCCGGCTGGGACGATCCTCGTATGCCTACCCTGTCAGGACTTCGCCGTCGCGGTTTCACCCCATCGTCCATACTTTCCTTTGTCGATCTTTCCGGCGTGGCGCGAGCAACCTCTACCGCCGACATAAGGCTGCTTGAACACTGTGTGCGTGAAGAACTCAACGAAACAGTTGTGCGACGAGTTGCCATCCTCGACCCCATCAAGGTTACCATCTCAAATTATCCGGAAGACAAAGAGGAAACATTTTTACTTCCCAACAATCCTCAGGATGAAAGCGCTGGCAAACGAGAACTCCCCTTCTCGCGTGAAATTTACATCGATCGAGAAGATTTCGCGGAGGTTCCGCCTCCCAAATATCAGCGTCTCAAAACAGACAATGAAGTTCGCCTGATCGGCTCTTATATCATTAAACTGGAAAAGATGATAAAAGATGAAGACGGCAATCTCTTAGAACTTGTCTGTACCGCAGACCTTGAAACACGTAACAACATGCCTGCCGACGGCAGAAAAATCAAGGGAGCAATTCAGTGGTTGTCTCAAAAACACGCACTCGATGCCTCGGTTTATATCTATGACAATCTTTTTTCTATCGAAAATGTGGAGACACTGCCGGAGGGAGAAAGTTATCTTGATCACCTAAACAGTGAATCGCTGAAGGTAATCGAAAATGCCAAGCTGGAGCCCCAGACAAAAGACGATTCAGATGGCACGAGAATGCAGTTCGTACGCATTGGATATTTCATAAAAGAGAGTGCCAACAGGTATAACCGAATCGTGTCACTTAAGGACAGTTTTTCTAAAACATTGCGTCAAGGTTAATTCCAGCGGTTGTAGAGCTTAAATCGACACTTACCATGAGTTCGTGTCGATTTTTTCGTTATATATACAGCCACTATTGTTTAAGATTTTGTCTGTCATTGCCACGACATGGGTAAATCCGGACGTTTTGAGTTTGAAATATACAAGGCCTGTCTATAAAAAGATGTTTGTAAGCTTTTACCACTGAACAAACTGCCTCGAACTTCTTCGGCAGTCCGCCGAATGTGCCGAAAGGCACATTTATTTTGACGAATTTTAATATATAATTTATAGTGTAAAGAAATCGAATCAGTGAAAGGGTGGATGTGAAATGGGATTTTTAGATAATCTGAAAAGCAGTGTGGGTGATACTGTCGCATCGGCGACAGACGATCACGCAAATGACGGCCTCGCAAATTCTAACTGTGTGAGCGTTGGGTTCACCAAGATGCCATCAAGCCTTGCCGAGTTCAAAACACTGGACGGCGCCGACTTCAAAGACCCGAATAAGGTCGCGGCCCTAACTGTATTGGCACTTTGTTTCTATCCGGCAAACAAAGATCTCAGCATCGAAATGCTTAATTTTTTAAAAGGTCCGCGTCCTTTATCCGCCTACGAAATCCAGTTTTTGGCCGATCGCTTTCGTGGTGCGGAATATCTTGCAAACTCATACTTCGTTGGAGCTACTCCGGAAAATAATTATGAGCCCTCCTCGCCCTACACCATTAATGTCTACAAGACAAGCCACAGCGAGGATCTAATCGGCGAAGGATATCTGCAATTGTTTTTGAAATCCGGCGGCGCCGATAGTGCGCGCGGTGTAAAACTTCGTAAAAAGGAATCAACCGGCGAATGGTTCCTGTGGGAGTACATGTTGCTACCGGGAATCAGAAAACCGGTTGCACAGGATCCGTGGGCATAACGATGAAAAAGAAACCAATCATAATACTCAATTCACCCGTCGTTGTCACGTTTACGGTGATATGCTTTATCGCTACTATACTCGGCACGTTGACTCTTGGTGCAACAAACAGCCTGTTTTTTAGCGTCTATCGTTCGTCACTTTCCGATCCACTCACCTACTTCAGGTTTGTAGGACACGTGTTCGGCCATGCGGATTTCGGACATTTTTTGGGCAACACCATGCTTTTGCTTCTTACCGGCCCACTATTGGAAGAAAAGTACGGTTCTAAAAATATGGTGTTCATTATTATGAGCACCGCAATTATTACCGGCATTATTCAGTTCACCTTTTTCTCCACCGGACTTCTCGGTGCAAGCGGTGTGGTCTTCGCCTTCATTTTACTATCTTCCATCACCAGTATTAAAGGCGATGGAATTCCTGTCACCTTTATATTGGTAGCGATACTATATCTTGGCAGTGAAGTATATGATGCTATATTTATAAACGACAATGTCTCACAGTTCACCCACATTGTTGGAGGATTAGTTGGTGCGACTATCGGATTTTTATTCGGAAGAAAAAAAGGAAGAATCGCCGATATAATATAACTCGTCCCTATTATATTGATAATATTATTGTTTTTTTCAATTTAGCATTACCGTTTCTATACATAATGTGTTATAATATACATGACTAATATTTTAGGATAAACAAACCGACATGAAAAGCTACAAAAAACCTACCACGATATTTTTAGTAGTAGCTTTTCTTGTTGCGTTTGTCTTTTTCACTCTGCTGATGGGTGGCAATTCAGAACCGCTTTTTATTATCTCACAGTGCGATAATGCCTATTACTCTGCGATCAAAAGCTTGCACCCTGAAATGCCGTTAAAAGAATGTCAACAGTCTTCAACCACAAGCTCATTTAGTGCGGGTGAAAGCATTGCAACGTACGAAAATATGGCTTCACCTCTTGTTCTTGCCAATAACGAATATGTTTTCACCCCTCAGATTGTGCAAACAGTTGTCATAGCCATCGACCGTTCCAAAACAGACGAGACAATCGAAAGTTTTGCCGATCTGATGGACAGTACCCTTCCCATCAATTTCGACTTTGACAAAATGGTTGCAGAAAACATGTGGGAATACCCAATGACTCACCAGATTGTTATTTCGATGGCGCAGGCTTTACATGGCGAGTATGATATCGATGCCGTGGCTCAAGACTTCGAAAAGCTGAACAATCAAGGAAGATTTTTTGTCGATGATCTGAACCAACCTGTCACAATCACATACGACAGCACCGCAGCCGCATTAATAAAACAGGGACACTCGTTAGAAATCGTTGTCCCGAGCGATGGGACGATTTCCCTCGCATTCGGCGCAATGGTATTTAATGATACCATTGCGTTCGATGAGCATCTGGACGACGCTCTCCTGAATTTTGGGTATCGACTAACAGACGGCAGGGCTGATCTTGACATCTACCCATCGGCGGAACAATATGTAGCTGCCATAGAACTAAACGATTATTCGCAGTACAACTCCGCTACATATATCGTCTCGAAAACTCTGCGCCGTGATGCGTTTGACTCAAAACAATACAGCTTCGCCAATGCAATTGAGACCTCTTGGGGCTACCTTGTCATTCTAGTTGCGCTTGTCCTTTATATTGCCTCGGTTACCAGAAGGATTACAAACAAAACTATATCAACGACGCTCATAATGATTCTTACGCTAATGCTGGTACTAGTGACGCTTGGCCTGTTTAAATCAATCAATAATCAAAACCCCGTCGTTGAAACTGCACTCTGGTATTCTTATTATGTTCCTTTTTTATTCATTCCGACACTGTTTGTCTACATCTCAAGAAACCTCGGAAAACTGGAGAACTCAAAACCATATGATCGACTGACTATCATCCATTTTGCAGTGTCTGCTCTGATGCTGTTGTTTGTATTTACAAACGATCTGCACGGTCTTGTTTTTATTATACATGACCACTTGATTACCAGCTACGAATATAACTTTGGCTATTATGTGATTTTATCATATATTGTTCTTTGCATCGTTTACTCTTTTGTTTTGATCTTTGGCATCGGTATGCGCTCGCCAAATAGGCTCATCGTGCTATACCCTTTCTTATCGCTATTGTTAATGCTTGTTTTTGGCATTGGATACATTTTCCGGCTTGCATTTTTATCAGAATTGGACATCTCTTTCACATTGACACTGCTTATAGCATTATTTATAGAAAGCTGCATACAAAGCACTCTCTTTCCAAGTAACCGTGGTTACAAAAAACTATTTCTGAACTCAAATCTTGCGATGGAAATCTATGACAACAACATGAAGCCATTTCTCAAATCTTTTGTGATTCGGGATATTGATGAAAATTTCGCACTGCGCAGAAACGACATTTCCGGTGGTAGTATTTCATATTTTGAAGACTATACTTCACTGAACACAGCAAGAACACGCCTTGCTAGCATCAATAAAGAACTACGCGCCCACAACGAATTCCTAATGCAAAAAGGAACGGTCAACGCCGAGCTTGCTACCTTCACAACTCAAAGCGCAGTGTATGACAGTGTCGACGACGTATTGGAAGGCGGCACAAAACAGATCGAGACACTGCTTGATTTACTCCGTGCCGGTGGTGATAAAAAGAAGATTATCGGTCGAATCAGCATCATCGCCTGTGGACTCAAAAGGGAATGCATGTTGCTCATTGGCTGTCTTTACCAAAAAAACCAATCGGTCAACATTCTACTCAGTTCGCTAAACGAAATGAGCGAATTCACCGAATCAATCGGCATGAAACTGACAGTAGGATGCACTATATCGGGCGATATGCCGCCAAACAGCTCGGTCGCTGTCTACCGGCTTTTCTCATCTGCTGTTAAGCAAGCGGCAGAGCTTGAATGCAAGCATCTGCTTGTTCAGCTTTACGAAAAAGAAGATGTCGTTTTTTCAGTCATTGCTGACACCGTGTTGTTCGATGATCAAAGGATGAAAAAGATTGCCGAAATCGTCGCAGACAATGGCGGCACTTTCACCTCAAAAGCTTGGAATGAGACCGAGTCATATCTGCTCACCTTCAAAAAGGAGGTGCAGGATGTTTGATCTGTATTTCTTTTCAAATGAGCTACTGCTGCTGTTCTTTTTACTTATGCTTTGCATTTTTGTGGCACAGGCAATTCTTTTCGGCCTTATTGTTGCCAACCTAAACCGAAAGCGTATACGGCGTCTTATCTCGGAAGTCCTGATGCTTTCATACTGCGGTGCTATTGCTCTTTTACCAATCACAGTACTGATTAATCGAACATATGGGATAGTGGATATCAGTTCTATAACGATTGCAATGTATGTTATCGGAGTTGTTGCAATTATATATTTTTTGTTGATGGCTATTATCGATTCTCGGATTTACATACTTGCTCCGCTTTGCATCGCTGCAACTTTGCCGTATATGGAGATCCTGCCGTACAAATCTTATGAAATACTGGTTGCAGTAGTCGGGGTCACTCTATTTTTGCGCGCCCGTTCGCTAATTGATCGTGAACATTACAGGCAGAAATATGAACTATCCTCCTTCTCGGTCAAGGAGGGCCTTGATACACTACCGACAGGAGTAATGTTCAGCGGTACAAACGGATATATATATCTTATAAACACTAAGATGCAGTCATTAATTCAAAAGTTTTTTACCAGTGAACAAAAAGACTCACTTGATTTTTGGAATGATTTGCAGACAGGGAACATTATTGACGGAGAATGTCAAGCGCTGGAAAAGGACATTTTGGTCAACTTCGGTTTAGAGGTCTGGAGATTTTCACGACAAGAGTTCTTTGTTGACAACACGAGCTACTATGAGATTACCGCCATCAACGTAACCGAGATTGTCGGCACACTTCAAGAGTTGGAAGATGAGCGAGCTAAACTTTTACAGCAAAGTGACGAGGTGCGCAAACTTTCAGACAAGATGGAGACTCTGCGGCGAGAACAAGAATATTCTCGAATCCGCTCTCAAATACACGATGTATTGAGCCAACGTCTCACCGCTTTACAACGACTGAGCAGAGATGAAAATTTCAACGATTATTCGGTACTTTATTCACTCACCCAAGACGTTATCACCCAAATCAAGGCTAAACGCGGCGGTGATGCTAAAGAGTTGTTCGGCGAGATATATTTCTATTTTAGGAAAATCGGACTTTCTATTGAAATGCTCGACCCACTTCCCAAAAATGAGCAGGTTGCATTTTTATTTTTAGCGGTGCTTCGCGAGGCATGTACCAATGCGGTAAAACATGCCGGCGCGACAAAAATATATGCGAAAATTGACACCACAGACACCGGATATCGTATTGAGATAACCAACAACGGCATGAGACCGAAAAAAGGTCTCATTGAAGGCGGCGGACTTTCCGGAATTCGTAACCGAGTCGAGAACGCCGGCGGAACGCTAAAGGTCGAAGTAATACCGGAATTTTCATTGATAATAACCATTGACAGAAAGGAAACAATATAAAACATGATTAGAATCCTAATTGTAGATGATCACAAATCAGTACTTGATGCATTCAGTAACATAATTGAATCGGAACATGACATGGAGTTTGTCGGCAGTTCGGTCGGCACAGGTTCCGTAATGCAACTATGCGCAAGTCTCAAACCCGACCTAATTTTAACCGATATTTCTATGGAAGAAAACGACAGCGGAATCGTTCTCACGGAACGTATAAAGAAAGAATTCCCCGATATCAAGGTCGTGGTAATGTCTGGATTCGATGAGATATCATACATACCGGGCGCAAAAAAGGCCGGCGCCGATGCCTTCATGTCAAAATCAAAACCAATTCACGAATTCCTTGACACTATTCGTGCCGTCATGCAAGGTAAAGTCAGCTTTCCGGAACCAATACATATCCCGACAGCAAACGGAGAAGCGCCATTCACCGACCGTGAACTCGAGATGCTTCGACTGCTCTGTCAATCCTATTCCCGTCAAGAAATTGCGGACGAGATGGGGATTGCCGCCGGCACAGTAAAACGCCATATGGAAAACATGCTGCTCAAATCCGGTTGCAAAACCGCAATGGAGCTGGTTGTCTATGTCATAGGCAATGGCTGGATATCGGCAAAATAGTGCTACCTTCCATGCTCTCGATTTTTTATGTCTTCTAGCGCTATCAAATAGAAAGTAAATACAAAAAATCGTGTCACAGTCGCAATGTGCCTAACGGCACATTGAACGGCCGTGGCCTTTTTGCTATAATAGCATTGCAAGTTAATCACACATCACAAGGAGATTAAATTATGGGACTGATCAAAGCGGCTCTCGGTGCAACAGGTGGCGTCCTTGCCGATCAATGGAAAGAATATTTTTATTGTGAATCGTTGCCAAATGAAATTTTGGTTAGCAAAGGACAAAAACGCACCTCCGGTAGAAGTTCAAACACAAAAGGTGAGGATAACATCATATCAAACGGCTCTGTCGTTGCAGTGGCAGACGGTCAATGTATGATTATCGTAGACAACGGTAAAATTACCGAGTTCTGCGCCGATCCCGGTGAATTTACATACGACAGCTCATCCGAGCCTTCACTATTCAGTGGTGAACTCGGCGAAGGTATCAAAAATACCTTCATAAATATCGGAAAGCGCTTCACCTTTGGTGGCCAGGCCGGCTCCGATCAACGTGTGTACTACTTTAACACAAAAGAGATCATGGGCAACAAATACGGTACCCCGAGTCCGGTTCCCTTCCGTGTTGTGGACAAAAATGTTGGTCTTGACATTGACATTTCTATCCGTTGTCACGGTGAATACTCTTATAAAGTTGTCGATCCGATGTTGTTCTACACAAATGTCTGCGGAAACATTTCCGGCGACTTTAACCGCGAGGAGATCGATGGTCAGTTGAAAAGCGAATTGATGACTGCTCTTCAACCTGCATTCGCCAAAATCTCCGACATGGGTATTCGTTACAGCTCTCTTCCCGGTCATACTATGGAGCTGTCTGATGCTTTGAATGAAGTTCTCTCCAAAAAATGGGGTGAGCTCCGCGGAATAAAGATTCACTCTTTCGGTGTTTCTTCCGTCAAGGCCTCGGAAGAAGACGAGGATATGATCAAAGAACTTCAGCGCAATGCTGCATTCCGCAACCCAACTATGGCGGCGGCACATCTTGTCGGCGCACAGGCATCCGCGATGCAATCCGCAGCACAAAACGAAGGCGGTGGCGGTGCCATGATGGGCTTTATGGGCATGAACATGGCAGGAAATGCCGGTGGAATGAATGCACAAAACTTGTTTGCAATGGGTCAACAACAACAGCAACAGCAACAAC
>CAYJJX010000026.1:0-21835 GCA_964370605.1 uncultured Oscillospiraceae bacterium
AAAACCATAAGTATTAACGTTTGCAATGTTATTACCGATAACGTCCATACGGGTTTGGTGTATTTTCATACCTGCTACACCGGAATACATACTTCTAACCATTAAGTATAGCCTTTCCTTTCTCTTTAGCCTTTTATAAATCGCAATAGGCTAAACGATATGTATAGGCAGTCACTGTATGATTCTTCGCATCGCAATCGGCGTGCGAAAGTTTTGTTGGGACCCGTCAAGCGGTCGGGGTCACCAAAAGCCTCCGTAAAGGACCGGCTTAAACTATAACAGTACCGTCTATATTTGTAAATGCGTTGTTTTTCAGATCATCACCATTCATGGTGGTGACCACCGCACGATTTTTCAAATTTATGATAAAAGCTGTCCTGTCTATCAAAATTAAGGGAGCGTGCAACCCTTTTTCCTCTGCGATTTTAACCCCTTCACTCAATCTGTCGATGTTTTCGTCCGACATATCAATTTGACGTTCTTCCACTCGATTGACTGCATGTTTTGTTAGGGTCAGATTGCTGTTCTTGAGCACCTTGTCTTTAAGCAAATCGCCAAAAGAAGTCTCGGTGACCTGTGTTTCAACCTTGTTAGCAGAGTTTGTTTGCGCCGTCCCTGGTGCAATTTGTCTGATATTATCCATCATATCATCTGCTCCTATCATTTGTCGGTTGTAATCTTTGACATCTTATAAACCGACTCGTTGCCCTCGCTGTCCTTGACCACAACATTGACATAATATGTGGTGTCGGCCGCAAGCCCTATAATATGTTCTTGCAATAAATTTTTGCGATTGGTTTCACCGTAAACAATACCATTATTTTTTACGTCACTGACTGTTTCCATTTCGTCGCTTTGTGAATAGTACACTGTATAGGTCAGTTCCTCTTGTGTGGTAATGTCACTGCTCGGTGCTTGCCATTCAAATGATGCTGTTCCGGAAGTTACCGTACCGTTGAAAAGTGAAAGTTCACTCGCATCAAGTGGCAATGTGCTTTGTGTTGAACCGGATCTTAGCTCCATGATTTGGTTTAGTGCATATGAGTTGCCGTTAACAAAAACTTGATACTCATTATCATAGAGTGTAATCTTCTCGACTATTCCGCTGTCCTGTTCGACCTGTCCGCCAATTCCGTATTTTGCAACGGTGACCTCTTTACCGATTAGGTTCGCAGTGTAGGTATACTGAGAATATTCTGCCAGTTCCTGCATTTGTTGCATCGTCGCAAAGGTTGCCATCTGGGAAAGATATTCGGTGTCATCAACCGGATTCATAAAGTCTTGATTCGCAAGTTGTGCAACCATCATGTTTAAAAAGTCTTGAACCTCTACACTTTGGTCGGCGTCCGACTCATAAACCGCATTGTAATTCAAGCCACTTGCGCCTGTTATTCCATCCATACATTTCTCCTTTCCTCATTATTTTTTTGAGCTATACCCTCTCGCTCAACAGACTGTTTTGTATCTGTGCGATAATCTCTGCGCTTGTCAACTCCTCGACAGTATCGACATCGACATAACCCGTTGTGTGACCTTGCTCTCGACCTGCCTGATTTTGCTGTGTCGAACCATCGCTCAGGTAGTCGTTTTGATTTTCACTTTGCATCGTCTGTACAACGATCAACGGTTCTGCTTCCGGTTGAAATGGTCTCAGTGCCGATTGAAGCGTTGCCATCTCAGCATTGAGCAGTCGCGCTGTTTCGTACGAACTTGCTGTCAAAACTAAGCTCAATTTTCCTGCCGCATCAACCATTTTTACGGTTATGTCACCAAGTCCCTCGGGACTGAGTTTTACCGTGAACTCGTTTTTCGCAGTAGTAAGATTTTGCATTGGCTGCAACAACTGTTTTGCAATGTCCATCACTCGATCAAGCTGTGTGGTATCGCCTTGCTGTGGCAAACTCGTGCTCTGTCCGGTCGCTGCTGTCGCAAACAGATTTTGTTGCAATGCGTTCAGGTCAATTGTCTCATGCGTCTGTGCATCGGTTTCGCCATCGGCTTTAACCGCTCCGGTCATCTGCATTCTCGCCAGTACATCGGAGAATGACTGCGCGTTAGTGATAGCCTTTGTCTCGCCCTGCCCCGTTACCTGCCCTTGCAACATCGCGATCAATTTCGCAACGTCACTGTCGGCACTGTTATCGGAGCCGGATCCGCTCATCGTTTGCATGGTCAGCATATCGACTGTAGACGCCTGTCCTTCGGTTTTTGCAAATTCCGCGATAACCTGCAACATCTGCAGTTGTGCGTCGGTCGGCATTTTACTCAATGCATCCGCCAATAATAAATTTGTCTGTGCAGAATAGGTTGGCAGAAGCGTCTGCTGCATCTCGATCGGCAAAGTATATTGGTTTTGTGTCGTCATCCCTTGCGATCCCATTGCCAATAGCAATGATTGCAGATTACTGTCGAGCGACAGTTCCGTTTCAGAATCGAGTTGAGTCCCAAACAAATCCATCGACAGCATCGTGCCCGCCGCGTCTGTTTGATCGCCACCAAAAAGTTGCATCAGCAAATTTGCCAGTTGATCGCCGTCGGTACCGTTTTGCATTTCGGAAATAAGCGACTGTGCGTCAAGAGTTGTACCTGTTGCCAAAAGCCCTTCGATTATCGCACCAAACCCCGTTGTCTGTGTCGACATCCCGCCGCTATTTACGACGCTCTGTCCGGTGTTTCCCACACTCATTATCGGAGCCGGTGCAAACATGTTCATATTCCTTACACCTCCTTTCTATTAAATTTTCAACACCCATATATATCGCAAACAATCATGTATTCATGACTGTGGGCTGCGCAGTTAAATTATCTCGGCTCGATTAGCGGCGTTAGTGATATGCTCCTCTAATATTCCGCTTTCGTGTTTTAGCATCATGCCGTCATATTCTGCCCGCTTTTTTTCTTTTAGTTTTTGCAGCAATGTATGATCTTGATTGGCTTTTATCACAACCGTACGCTGTTTTTGCACCATCTGTTGTTGCTTTACGAGGTCTGATTTTTGTTGTTTGAGCTTATGTTTGAGCGCCTCAACTTGAGAGCTGAATTGCATAATCTCAATCGCCGTAGTCCCCTGCTCCATCCTTTGTTTCAAAAGAGTTGATTGCTCATCGATATCCCCTTTTGTCTTTTCGATAAGCTGAATGAGCTCTGTCTCTTTTGCAAGCTCAAAGCTAAGTGCATTTTTTTCCGATTCAAGCACCTGTTCACGATAGCCGAGAACCTTATCAAGAGAGAATTTGAATGCTTTCAACACTCCACCTTTTCTACATTGTGACGCAACTTATCCAATCTTAAGAACATTATACTACATCTTATCGCAAAAATCCACTACTTTTTTACAAACCAAAAAAAATTGTACCGAAAATAAATAAATGTTTTTGAAGGCTGTAACTTCAGCATTGAATTATTTGTTGAACACATTGAATTGTCGAGGGTAAAATCATTTCAATTCAATCAAAAAAAGGTTATGATATAGAGCGCTCAAGCGCCTTGAGCATCTCTTCGAATGATATCTGATCATCGACTCCCTGCTTCAAAAAGTCGGTCATCAACTCCATGTGTCGAATTGCATTGTCGAGAGCAGGATTCGCTCCGCTTTTATAGGCACCGATCATTACAAGATCTTTGTTCGCATTATAGGTCGAGAGCATGTTGCGAAACTTAGACGCAAGATCTTTATGATGCTTCGATGCGATTCCATTCATAAGTCGACTAATACTACCCAGCACATCGATTGCCGGATATTGATTCTGTGCCGCAATTTCACGCGACAAAAGGATATGGCCGTCGATGATACCGCGAACCGTATCGGAAATCGGCTCATTTACGTCGTCACCCTCGACCAGTACCGTATAGATTCCCGTTATGCTACCCTTCTCAAAATTACCACACCGCTCAAGCAGCTTGGGCATGACGGTATAGAGCGACGGGGTGTACCCCCTCGCCACCGGGGCTTCGCCTATCGAAAGTCCTATTTCACGTTGAGCCATGGCATAGCGTGTTAGGCTATCCATCATGAGCAGCACGTCGTTGCCCTGATCTTTGAAATATTCTGCAATGGCAGTTGCGGTCAAGGCGCATTTGGAGCGCATCATGGACGGTTGATCGGAGGTCGCCACCACCACCACCGAACGGGCAAGACCTTCCTCGCCGAGGTCACGTTTCACGAATTCCACCAGCTCACGACCACGTTCACCGACAAGTGCGATAACATTCACGTCGGCAACAACATTTCGCGCTATCATTCCCATCAGTACACTTTTTCCAACGCCGGAACCTGCAAAAATTCCGATTCTCTGCCCTTTTCCGACAGTCAAAAACGCATCTATTGCCTTGACTCCAATCTCAATTATGTCGGTGATGGGCGGACGCTCCATCGGATTTGACGGAGTGCCGCCAATGGGACGATAGACAATATTTTCAATGGGCGGACCGCCATCAATTGGATTTCCGAGGGCATCGACAATACGACCAATCAGACCGTCGCCCATTCCAACCTTGAGCTGTCCGCCGGTGTTTTTCACTATACTGCCCTTGCCGATCCCTTCAATGTCTCCATATGGCATCAGCAATACTTTATTTTCTTTGAATCCGACCACCTCGGCAGTAATCGGGGTTTTATTGTCCGGCATGATAAGCTGACAGACGTCCCCGATATTTCCGGGTGGGCCGTCCGCCTCGATTGTTGTTCCGATTATTCGCTCGATACGCCCGAGCTTTGAGTACAAATCGCTACTTCCGAGCAGTTTCACAAAGGCATTGATATCCAAACGACAACCCTTTCCTTTTTTATGTAATAAAGTATAAAGCACCGCAAGATTACTCGCTGTGCTTTAAAAAGTTTTTCAGATTTTCAAATTGGGACGATATAGAAATGTCAAGACAGCTGTCATCAACTTCCAGCATACAAAAGTCTATCGGCATGTCCTTCGCCACAACATCAAACATGGCAGAATCGGCATTTTTAGACTTTTTAAGTTCACTCTTCAAAAAGGTGATGAGTTCGCTTGCATCTTCCGAAACCGCTATTGCACAGTGTGAATTGATTTTGACGGTCTGCAACGCCTTTTGTATTATCGGCAACATGATCATGTCATCCGCCTCAATGCGCTTTGCAAGTATCTTTTCCGTCACCTCTAAAACAAGAGTAACCAGATCGCTTCGTTGTTCATCGATAAACTCGTTGAAATTTTCTTTTATTTCACCGACTATTGCATTCAGCTCGGCAATAGCATTTTCGATGTCCTGTGCCTTTTTTTCGGCACCTTCAATAAGCCCGAGCTCATATGCCTTTTGTTTTTCCGCTTCGACTGTCCGCTTGAGTTCCTCTTCAAACGCACTACGCTCTGCCGCCATTTCTTTCTTCGCGGTTTCTATTATGCGAGCTGCCTCACTCTCTGCGTTTTCAAGGAGTTCACTGGGATCGGGCAAGGGTTCAAAAACAAGCTGTTCTTCCTGCAACTGCGACAGTTCGTCGTCACCGACAGGCAATGAGGTATCCAACTCCGAAACAGATCGCGGCATCTCGATCTTGACGGGATTTTGTGATATATTTGCACCAAAACCCTTAAAGATGCTATACAATCATATCCTCCTTGCCACCTTTGGATATTACAAGCTCTCCCGCATCTTCCAACTTTCTGATAATGGAAACGATACGTTGTTGCGCCTCTTCTACGTCCTTCATGCGAATGTTGCTCAAATATTCAATATCACTCTGTACCGACTCTTTCATACGTGACGACATATTTGCAAAGAAGACTTCTTGCAACTCTGGGGTTGCTGTCTTGAGCGCAATGGCAATATCCTTTGTATCAACTTCACGAATAAATCGTTGTATCGACATACTGTCGATGTTGATGATGTCTTCAAACATAAACATAAGTTTGCGGATTTCGTCGGCAAGCACCGGATCTTTTTGGGTCAACTCGTCAAAGATAAACTTCTCGGTAGATCGATCAACAGTGTTCATGATGTCGGCGATGTAATGAATTCCGCCAACCTCCATAAGGTCGACGCTCTCGATGCTCTCAAACTTCTTCTCCATCATCTGCTCGACAAGGTTAATGTATTCAGGCGATGCCCTATCCAATCTCGCAATACGCTCAACAACCTCCACACGCTTTTCCTTCGGAAGTTCGCTGATGATGTCGGAAGCCTGCTCCGGCTTGGCATAAGACAAAACTAGCGCAATGGTCTGTGGATGCTCACTCTGAATTATATTGAACAGCGTCTTGCTGTCCGATTTGCGTACAAATTCAAATGCTTTGCGCTTGAGTGATTTGGTGATACGCTCGATATAAGAATACGCCTGTTGTGAACCAAAAGCCTTTTCCAAAATGTCACGAGCATAGCCCAGTCCGCCCTCTGAGATAACTTTTTGGGTAAGACAAAGACCATAGAAGTCGCTGATGATCTCGCTCATGTCCTCACTTTTCATCTTCTCAAGCTTGGACACCTCGAGCGAGAGGATTTCGACATCCTCCTCTTTCAAATGCTTGTAAACCTGTGACGCAGTATCCGCTCCCAGCGCAACCATAACCGCCGCCGCTTTCGCCTGTGTCGTCATTGTCTCAATGGAGGGCATATGTCTTTCCTTTCTGATTTTGTGCAGTATCGGGTGAAAACCTATTCTCCCGGTGTCTCCTCACCGTGCAACCAGGTTCTTATGAGTTGAGCGGTAATGTCGGGGTTAGTCTTTGCAAAGTCCCTGACCTCTTCAATAATAACATTCTCTTTAGAATTTTTGCTCGCTTCGGTCGCATCTTTAAGCTGTTGTTTATACGCCTCGACCTCCGCCTGTGTATTGAACTGAACGCCATCCACAAACAGCATTTTTGCTTCTTCTTCTGCAAGAACAGCGGCACGTTTTTTGCGTCCTGCCATCATTATAATGACGATGACTATAATTATCAGCAGCACTGCACCGACTATGATTGCAAGAATCAGCGGATTTGCAAGTATCGCTTCTACTCCGGTCAGCTCTGTTTCGATGATTTCCGCCTCAAACGCCATGATGGAAATCCTATCTCGTCCAACATTACTTGCGGTAGAGGCGCTTTCGATGATTTGAGCTCGCTTTTGATCGGTGAGCTCGTTGTCACGTATCGCAATCGATACGGTTGCGTCATCAATTGTCGCTTGATCCTTTTCCACCTGCTGTTTGACATAACTGACAAGATATTCGTTCTGACGGTTATAATCTACTAATATCATATCACCGTTTTCATCGGTAACATATATCGGAACATCGGTATTGTTCTCTTCACCTACGACACCGCCCGACTCAAGATCGCCTCCGCCAACAGCACTATACTGCTCGCTTGAAAGCACACCTTCATTGTCCTCATTGCCGATATATTCCATCGACTCGGTTATCATTTTATCATAGTCTAGGACTACCGTTGTAGATATTCTGATGTCTTCGGGGTTATATCCGAGTGTCAAAACATTTAGAATTTTATCTGAAATATCCCGCTCAACCTGCTCCTCAAGACCCATTCTCATTAGCTCATATTCCACCGAATTAAGACTGTCGTCACCTCCATTTAGTTCAATACCAGTAGCGGCATCGACTACATGGACATCGATAGGATTAAGGTTTGGAACGGAGGATGCCACAAGATTTTTAATACCGGAAACCATCTCGGTCGAGACCGCACCTGAGGCAGAAAATGT
Organism: uncultured Oscillospiraceae bacterium; assembly: GCA_964370605.1. Lineage (GTDB taxonomy): Bacteria > Bacillota > Clostridia > Oscillospirales > Ruminococcaceae > CAYJBH01. The sequence goes on from CAYJJX010000026.1 coordinate 7,675, forward strand.
CAACAGCACACTGGCAGTGCTTTTTTGTGAGTCATCTTCCCAGACGTAGTCGTCGGTTGAAGGGACGTTGAGCGTTACGATTGCTTCCGACACATTATCGATCCGTGCTAAAGTCGATTGGATGCGCTCCTGAGTTTGAAACAACAGATATTGTTGTCGCTCAAACTCGGTTGTCGTGAATCCGGTTGCGCTGGAAAATATATCATAGGTCAGTGTCGATTTGGGAAACCCGAGAATGGCAAGTTCTACCAAAAGATCGTCCTTGACGGTACGTGGCACCATGACCTCACCGTCTGCGGTAACCCTATTCGGCACATTGCGAATACCAAGCTCTGACAAAAGCTCGGTCGACTCCTCGGAGCTCATTCCGGGATAGAGCACAACGTACCCACTTCCGACAGTGTTAAGCACTACCGCAAGTACAATTGCCAAGACAACGACGCCCGCCGCTATACCCATGGCATAACGCTGTCTTTTCTTTGGGATTTTATTCCAGTACTCCTGTGAATCCCTAAATAATTTTGTTACACGTTCCTGCATCAAAAACTCCGAACTATCTCTGGCTTACAGCGTATAAAACGCTATATCTGCATCTTAATTATCTCGTTATATGCTGCTAACGCTCTCGTAGCCATCTGAACTGTCAACTCCATCGCTGCAGCCGAGCGCTCGGAATTTATACTCACGGTATGCAGATCGTCGATGTTACCGAATGCAAGGTCGACGGCGTCCTGCTGAGAAATAGCCTGTGCCTGCTGTTGTTGTTCGATTATACTCTGGAAAACACTTGAAAACGGTATACTGCTTCCCGATTCACCGATTGCGCCAACCTCGGCGACCTCTTTTGTCTGATCGATGGTCGGCATCCGACTGATCGGTACAATAAACATGTCTGACATATCGTTCACATTCCTTTCAAATTTATATTTTATTCAAATAATTACTGGCCTATCTGCAGACCCAGCATGGTCATATTTTTTATCAGATTGAGTGCCGTGATATTCGCCTCATAAGCTCTCGTTGCCGCCATCAGGTCAATCTGTTCTTCTGCGACGTTGACATTTGGCATCAGTACATATCCATCCTCATCGGCATCAGGGTGTGTCGGATCATAGACCGGAATAAAGTCGTTGTCGTTTTTTACAATCTCGGTCACGATTACGCCACCACTGTCCCCTGTGCTAATACCGTTTGTCTTAACCCCAAGCACCTCATCAAAGGTCATACCTCTTGACTCAAACACCACCTGTTGACGTTGATACGGTCCGCCGTCCTCCGTTCTGGTCGTGTTAGCATTGGAAATGTTCTGCGTGATTATATCCATACGCAGACGTTCTGCTGTAAGCGCAGAGCCTGCTATGTTCAATGATGATAAAAAAGACATGATCGTTCCTTTCTATAAAAAGATATTCCTATTCGTCGCAAAAAGCCTTATCACAGCATCTCAAAACGAATCGAGGAGAAGTTATAGCCGTTATGATAGGTCTAGACGTTGCTATTTCAAGCAGCGCCGACTATTTGCCAAGTTGGTTGATAACATAACGCAAATTCGTAAAGTCACCGCTTATCTTATTGACAAGATAGTTATACTGAGCATAAGTCTTCCATAATTCAAGCTGTTCTTGTTCCATGTCGACATTGTTGCCGTCTACGCGGATGGTATCGTTGTCGCGTTCATCAATTGTGATGGTAGCGGTAGCGGTGGTGTCCTGATCATCGCCAATCATTATGTTTCCGAGTGTCTGCTCAAAATTCACCGTCTTTGCCTTATAGCCCGGTGTTTCATAGTTCGCAATATTGTCGGAAATAACTTTTTGTTTTGCCCAAAGGGCGTCCAGTGCCGCCGCACTCAACTTGTGACTTGCGTTGTTAAACATGATTGCCATGATTTCTCCTCCTGTTGGAATTATCCGATATTTGCTATTTGGGGAAGTTCTGCGTCGGCAGGCATAAGCCTTGCCATAACCACAAAACGACCGGTAGTATTTGTGCCGCCTTCTGCATTGCAGGTGGAAAGTGTGATTATCTTATCGTTCTCATCCGGTGTGATACCATAATCATAAAGACTGAGTCCGAGTGCCGTGTCTATGATGTTCTTGAATACCTCCGGCTCACTGTCTACCGATATATAATAAAACTCGTCGGTATCGGTATAAAATACGGCAAATATCTCAAATGTCATATATTCTTTGAGTGTAGAATAGTGAACAACCGGGTTGAGTTTTGCGAATTCGGCATCGGTGAAGCGATAAAGCTGTGAAAACTTCATCCCATCCGGATTTATGTTGAGCTCGCTGTGGCCGTAGATAATAGTATTATCGGAAAGTTCGTCGCGGTTTCCGGTGCTGCATTCATAATCTGCAAAATAGCAACCGTATACATCGTAGTTACCCTCTTCATCCAGTCGCAGATAATAAGAATTGTTCACCGTTTGCATTACCGGACCGCTGATATCGGTGCCGGGAACGTTGACCCATCCAATGGTATCGCTGTTCACGTTTTGATAAAAATCTATGGCGTCCAGCATGTCGGGAAAGGTTTCAGGCGGCTTTATATCAGCAAATTCCACTGTTCCGCTCGGCCGCTGTTCTTCGTCGGTCGCTCCCGGAGTGGGAATGGCAGAGCCGGCGAAAAGATACACTCCCGCCACTATAAGACCTATTATAGCAAATAGCGCGATAAAAAGCAACAGTTTGCGCATGGGTTTATTCCTTTTCTGAGGTGTTCGGATTTACCTTATCACCGGTCGCACCCGACAACAGTTCAGAACCAAATCTATCCGCCTTGTTTTCAGAACCTTGTACAACCTTATTATAAACTATATAGGTTGAGAAGTGATCCATCGGCACCGAGAATGTTCCGCGTGAATTGGTCGGGGTGATACCATAGTAGTCTATCCGATCGGTATCGCCATCGGTGTTATAGTAGTGCCAATAGAGGTTGCGGCTAGCATATGCAGTGCCAAGCGACATGGTAAACGTCGCGGTGGCAGGAAGTGTTGTATGCTGTGAAAAATGGATGTATACCGGATAGCCGGGATCGCTGTAATTGCCAAGTGACAACATCAACGCATTGATGTCTTTGACTTCGGGTGGTGAGAAGCTTACACCGAAATCATAGTATTCCGCATAGGGCAGATTTTGAGTCAGGTCTGCACCATTAAACGAGAACGAATAGTCATGTCCTTGGAATATAATTGTCTTGTCGGGATATTCCTCTAGTGTTTCGAACACATCGGACGACACAACAGGATAGCTCCTGATGTCTACTACAATCGGACTCTCGCCCTCAAAATCAATGTTTTCTGCAGTTATCGGGCGGTTTGCTCCTGCATTTTCCTCATCGTTTCGATAAACGACAAGGGTGTACTCTTTAGTAGTGGATTTGTCGGACGCGGTGACCGTTACGGTGAACTCATTTTCACCGTCCTGAAGCGATGACGCATAGGCACCGTTGAGCTCATCCAACAACTTGGAACCCTGTTTTACTTCGAGTTCGGCACGTGGATCAGTCGGCACCGGAATAACATTGACATAAGAGACATCGGGAAGCACCGAGGCTTTATAAGTGTCAAGGTTCGGAACAAATTCCGGTTCCATCGAGCCGGACTGCACCAATAGGTTTTGCAATGTTGCATCGTCACTGGTCGGGAGCAGATTCGGATTGTCTATTTCTAGTAGGTAGACCATCTTTGTTCTGCCGTCCTGTGCCGTCACCTCAACCTCGACCGTCTGTGTTTCATACAGCATCGCTATCGGTGGTGTCGCAGTTCCTGCAGTCGCACCATCACCGTTGATTCGCATGGTCGCATATTCGCTGACCGGAGCAGCGGTTATGACAATATCGTTTCTGCCATCTACCGTCATTCCACTGTATAGGGTGGTAGAAGGAATAAAGTTCGGAGTAAGTTTCTCAATGCCGTCCACACTGAGTGAAGCAAGTCTTGCATCACTGTCAGGCGGTTCACGGAAGAGATGAAGAAGATATTCCTGGGTGTCGCCACTCTCGGCGGTGATTATTATCGAAACAAGTTTTGGGGTGCTAGCCTCCAATTCGACCGTCACCGACTTTTTATGCTCTGTCAGGTCGGTACCGTCAATAGATATCGAGGACAGTTCCGACTCCGCAACCGGTGTGATAATCACCGTGTCTATCAGATAATTAACATTCAGATCGTCGTAATCTACCAGTGCCTTGTTGAATATAAAGCTTGGTATGGTGCTGTTTTCAAGATCGGTAACATCCAGCGACTCTAATGTTGTATTTGTATTCGGCGGCAATCTTGTGATAACCACCTCATACTTCGGATCGGTCTCGTAGTCGGTGTCTTCGGCGGTAACATAAACCTGCATTGTTATCGGAGTAAGGCCGGTCGCCGTCACGTTCATATCAATATTCAATATTGGAAGTTCTTCATCCTCTTCGATGTTCTCACTCACTATTTTATTCGACCCACCAAACATATACAGCGCGTTTATAGCCGAAGCATACGGGTCGTTCGGAGTGATTTTCAGTTTGAGGCTCTCGGTGGAATATGGTATCGTGATATAGTATCTACGGTCGGCGGCGTCAAAACGCTGACCATCGTCAAACGGTATTGCAACGCCTGCCTGATCGGTAAACTCGAAGCCGGTCAGGGTGGCATCGTTGCTCGGAGCAAGGCGTGTGATATTGATGGTATAGACTTTTTTGCTGACATCATCCTCGGCAAGCACCGTCAGAGTAACCGTGGTGGTGTTGGTGACCGGTGTGGTGGAATCGTCATAAATAAGATCGACTTTGTGTCTTGAATAGAGAAGACTGTCCAGAATTCCTGTTCCCGGCACGACAGTAACATCGGCACCCGGCCAAGTCTCTTTGTAGTCAATGAATACGTCTTCACGACGATGAGGTACGGTAATGTCGTAGTTCGAAACTGCCGGATCGAAGGTCGGCAATAAGTTCTCGGCACCGTCTTCATCACTTTCATAGACCGCTAGCGTCTTAAGAGTCGTGTCTGCGCTCGGTGGAGCACGTTGGATTTCAACACGATAGAGTGATGTGGACATGTCCTGTGCCGTCACAAGGAACTCCATGATATACTCGTCATCAATAGCGCCGGTAACGTCTATAGGATTGACTGTTGCACTACCACTTGTCAGGGTTGACGGAGAAAAAGATGGGTTTTGAACGGAATTTACATACATCGACACAGCAATCTTACGATCGGCATTTTTGTCGTTCACCTGCGCCATCAAGTCGATGTTTTCGACCTGATACGGAACCTCAAGAATTACGGTGGCGTTGGCAACGGGGGTAACTCCGATCTCATAGTCGGCGAAATCCGGGTCGCTTGTCAACTGGGACGATGTCACACGGAACACGGCAAGGGAACTGTCACTGCTCGGGGTTGTGTCCATTACATTGAGCTGGCCTATGACAATCTCGGTCGCCATCAACTCGCGGTCTTTGTAATATTCTATTGTATAGGTGACATCACCGGCCTTTTGTGCGGTGAAATCAACCTTGAAAGTTGCCTGACCTTCCGGATTTGTGTTTTCTATCTGTTCGCCCAGTCGGTATGGTGTGCCGGAACCGTTGATGGTCAAGGAAAACGCATCGGGTGTGCCGGATTTGCTGGACGCTTCAATCACCGCATAGTCTGCCGCCGAGTTTTTTTCACCGAAAGTGATGGTGGTGGAGAGCAGATACGGTTCACGCGGAGCATTTGTATATCCGGGACGATCGCCTTGGAATACATCGTATGACTTTGGAATGTCGGTATGGGACAAAACCACTTTAGGGCCGTCGTTTGGTGTGCCTTGAGTGGTGGAAATTGCCGTAATTTCAGGTGGAATACCGGTACCACGAACATTCACCTTCAGAGTGCCTGTAGACGTGACAGTATCGACACCGCTGTAGTCGTACGGAACTTTATAGCGAACGGTATACTGCAGATAACCCTGCACGTCATCAATCTGCGGCACTACGGTGGCGTTCAATGTATTTTTCGTGCCGCCCGATATTGAGATAACATCAAACAGCGGACTGTTGGGATCGGTGACAACCGTCTCAACACCTGCACTATCTACTGTGATCGGAACCCATTCCCAATCAATGTTTATTGCGGTGTCCAAATTGTCGGCAGGGACATTATAGCGCTCAATTACTTTAAGTAGCGAAAATGTTTCTTCTGTAATATTGCTGAGCGTGTCATCGCCTTTTAGGTCGATAAACGGAATTCTATTGCTGTCGGTAACATTAGGTGAAGTCGGATCGGCAATAATCGACTTTGAAACCTCTTCTACTGCCTGTTGCGGCGTTACCACTGTAAGTATCAGCGGGTCAACAAAGGGCGGCTCAAATGTAATGGTGAATTCTGTGCCTGCCTTGATACCGGTTCCGGTACCGTCGGCGGCTACCTCGTCTTCTTCAAAACGTTGTGCCGTGTCAAAGGTGAGCAACATCGTCTCGACGCCGGATTTCGAGATGCTTACGGTCATCTCACGGCTATCGGAAAGACTGTCGCCACGAAGTGTTGCAATACCGCCGAGGTAGCGAGTAAAGTTTCCGGTTGCGCCGGTAATTGAAAACTGTATAACGCCTTGAACCGTCTCGGTCGCGGTAACCTGCAACGTAACGGTACTGTGTGTTGTTATAGCAATATTGTCTTCACTCTCCACGGCATGACTGTATTGTGCTCCTACCGTCTCTTCAATAACGGTACCTTCATTTATGGTCGCAGAAAATTGCGGACTGATGTCATATTGTGCCGACGAGACATTCTGTGGGTTGGTTGCAGAACTCGTGGATGTGCCGGTGGCAGAACCGGGTCCTGCGGTGAGCAGGTATCGATTGCTGCCCGTTGCGCCGGTGCTGGTATAGGTAATCATACTATCCGAAACAAGATTCGGGCCTTGATAGGCAACGAACGGCGGATCGGTAGCAGAATATGTCGACGGAAGGGTTACCTGCACGTTTACGGTGTTACCCTCGATGATGGTAGTATTGGTGCTGTCCGGTGTGTCCATGTCCACAAATTCAACCGAACCTGTTGCGGCACTTGCCGGCATAGATACAAAAAGTAACAGCATCAAGACAAGCAACACCGTGTTGCAAGCCTTGATGCAAATTTTTCTAATTCCGTTATTCGTTCGCATTCTACATTCCCATAACTTCTTTACATAGCATTATACTATAAATGGAAAAAAAAATCCACTACTATTTTACATTTACAAAAATTATTCGACATTTTATACAAAAGTTAGTAGTTTGCACTCAAATATTCCTCGAGGCTGAGTCCACTTTCCATAATCGCATGGGAATGATTGGTTCCGACAAAACGATAATGCCATGGCTCATAGCTAAAGCCGGTAACCGCCACCTTATCTTTGTCGTATCGCAAAATAAAACCAAATGTAGCACAATTTTCTACCAGCCACTCAAACTCGGGAGTGTCCTCGAAACTCTGATATAAACTATTAAAATCCACTGCTAGTCCGAGAGTATGCTCACTGGTGCCGGGAGGTGCAATAAATTGCTCTGTCAGCTCGATTGCCTCTTCACGGGTCTTCCCCTCTGCAATATAGGCATCTATCCGAGCATTGTAATTGTTTGTTTGACGCTCATTGCTACGATAGGCCGACACGATCCAAAGATTCACTCCCTCGTTTGCGGCGGCTGACATCATGTCCTTGAGAGCCTGTACACCAACGGTGGCAAACTCATAGCCGTCACCAACGCTTGAAAGTGCCGGCTCGTACCCTTCCGGTATGTAATTTTCTTTATTGACAAGCATGGGGGGATCATCGCCCGGATAAGTCATGTCTACAAGGCCTTCGCTTTCTTCCGATTCTGATGATGAAGCCTCTTCTCCCTCTGATTCACTTGTTGAATCGTCAGAGGCACTCTCGTCTTGTGATTCAGATGTGCTTTCATCGCCATCACTGTTCGCCGGTTCGATTTCGCTTCCACTCGCTGAACTTTCAGAGTCACTACTTGCACCGTCTGTCGACTGTGACGCAGTATCTTGTGATTCTGTTGTGCTTTCTATTATCTTACCCACTCCCCAGATTGACAGTCCTACTATTGTTATACAAATCATGATAAATATAAAACGATTACGTGCTATTTGTGATTTACTGTAACGATACTTCCTGTATTTCTTTTTTGCCATAAATATATGCCCTCTTGTTCATATACTAAAATAGTATATCACAGCGCCTCAAAATATGCAAGCAAATGATTTTATTGCTGCATATTGTATTCATTCACCCACGAAAAACGCTTCAAGATTGCCGAGCAGAAATTTCGCCTATCAAGGCGGAGGATTATTGACGACAACACCGATGGACGGAATTTCTGTCGGGGAGATGTGTTGGTTTGTGGGTTGGAGGACAATACATATTACTCGATACTCATTATTAAAAAAACACTGCCCTCAACTATTTGTTGAAAGCAGTGTTTTATTAGTGGTGAAGTCTTATACCAACTCTAAAATTACCATCTCTGCGGCGTCGCCCTTACGCGGGCCGAGGCGGGTAATACGGGTATAACCGCCGTTACGGTCGGCATACTGAGGTGCAATTACATCAAAAAGTTTTTTTGTAACGTCCTCTTTGGTGATATATCCCATTGCCTGACGCTTCGCATGAAGAGTTCCCGTCTTACCGAGTGTAATCATCTTCTCTGCATTTATGCGAACCTCTTTTGCTCTGGTTACTGTGGTCTCAATGCGACCGTTTTCAAACAGAAATGTTACCATAGCACGCATCATAGCCCGTCTCTGGTCGGTAGTTCTGCCTAATTTTCTTGTTCCCGGCATGATATTATAACCATTCCTTTCCGCACATCATGTGCTACTTGACACAGTTTGATATGATTTTTTATCAAACCGCATATCTCGAAACCTGTTGTTTGCGGTGGTTTTACGATTACTCGTCGTCTTTAGTCAGAGTGAATCCGAGTGACTCTAATTTGGCGATAACCTCTTCCAGACTCTTGCGTCCAAGGTTTCTCACCTTCATCATCTCGTCTTCCGACTTGTTGATAAGATCGTCCACCGTATTGATGCCGGCACGTTTGAGACAGTTGAAACTTCGAACAGACAGATCCATCTCTTCGATGGTCATTTCAAGGATTTTCTCCTTGCCGCCGTCCTCTTTTTCAACCATGATTTCAACGTTCATCGCCTCTTCCGACAGCGATACAAACAGATTGAGATGCTCACACATCACCTTTGCTGCAAGACTAACTGCCATAGTAGCATCGATGGTGCCGTCGGTCTCGACCTCAAGTGTCAGCTTGTCAAAGTCGGTAATCTGTCCTACACGGGTGTTTTCCACATGATAGTTTACACAGAGAACCGGCGTATAGATGCTGTCCACCGGAATTGCGGTGAGGCCTGCCTGCTCCGCTATTTTTTTGTTGCGATCGGCAGGAACGTATCCTCTGCCGCGACCGAATGTCAGCTGCATCTCCAGTACGCCGCCTTCCGCCACGTGGGCGATATGAAAATCGGGATTCAGTATCTCGATTTCAGGATCGGCGGGAGCGTTCGGATCATCCGGGTTTTTTCCGATCATGCCTGCAGTGAGATCGATAGGACCTACCGCCTTGACGTATACCGTCTTCGGGCACTCACATTCCGGCATAAGCTTTGCCGCAACACCTTTGAGATTCAATACAATCTCGGTTACGTCTTCTTTTACACCCTCAACGGTTGAAAATTCGTGCAATACTCCATCAATTCTTACCGCTGTAACCGCAACACCCGGAAGTGAGGAGAGCAAAATTCTGCGCATACTATTGCCCAGTGTAGTTCCAAAACCACGTTCCAGCGGCTCAACTACAAATTTGCCGATCCTACCGTCCTGCGAAACATCTATCATCTCGATTTGCGGTTGATCTATATTGATATTGTATTGGCTGTTTTCCATCTCTTCCTTCAGTTTGGGTCGTTCCGTATCCAATGTTAAACCCTCCATTTATATTATAAACCTAATAAATCTAAGCACACCGAGCGTTATTACTTGGAATAAAGCTCGACGATGAGATGTTCTTCAACCGGAAAGTCAATGTCATCACGCTCAGGCAATGTGTTGACTGTTCCCTGGAGGGAATTCTTTTCCTTGTCCAGCCATTTAGGTACTGTGACAACCACAGCATCTTCACCGGTAAGTCTCTTGAACTTCTCTGAAGCACGACTCTTGTCGCATACAGCAACTACATCGCCCTGTTTTACAATATAGGACGGTATGTCTACTTTGCTTCCATTAACGGTGATATGACCGTGGGCTGTAACCTGACGCGCTTCGCGGCGTGTCATGGCGAAACCTAAACGGTAAACAACATTATCAAGACGACGTTCTACCAAGCTCAGAAGGTTTTCACCGGGCTTACCGTGCATACGGGTTGCCTTTTCATAATACATACGGAATTGCTTTTCCAGAATACCGTAAACAAATTTTACCTTTTGCTTTTCGGTCAATTGGAGAGCATACTCCGACTTCTTCTTGCGCATTTGGTTGCCGCCGGGGTTACGATTGGTATTCTTTTTGCTATATCCCATTACTGCCGGGGAGATACCAAGCGCTTTACAACGCTTAGCGACGGGCTGCATATTTCTTGCCATCTAACTATTCTCCTTTACTATATTCTACGACGCTTGGGCGGGCGACATCCGTTATGTGGTACCGGCGTCACATCTTTGAAAGAGTTGACGTCAAGTCCTGCCGTGTTAAGCGCTCTGATAGCGGCATCACGACCGGAACCCGGTCCTTTTACATAGACTTCTACACTGCGCATTCCATGCTCCATCGCAGCTTTCGCAGCAGTTTCCGCAGCCATCTGAGCAGCATAAGGAGTGCTCTTACGGGAGCCCTTGAAGCCAAGTCCACCCGTCGAAGACCAGGAAATAGCATTGCCCTGTACATCGGTAATGGTTACAATGGTGTTGTTAAAGGTGCATTGAATATGCGCTACTCCGCGCTCAATATTCTTACGCTCACGACGTTTCCTTATCGCACCTGATTTTTTGGCGCCTTTGGTTGCCATGTAATTTCCTCCCTTACTTCTTCTTGTTGGCTACTGTGCGTTTTGGACCTTTGCGGGTTCTTGCGTTTGTTTTGCTACGCTGTCCGCGCACCGGCAGTCCTTTGCGGTGACGAACACCTCTGTAACAGCCGATCTCAACAAGACGTTTAATGTTGAGTGCTACCTCACGACGAAGATCACCCTCAACCTGAGCTACCTTGTCGATAGCATCACGAAGTTTTGCAACTTCATCGTCGGTCAAGTCTTTGACACGAGTGTCAGGATTGACACCTGTCATGCTCAAAATTTCCCGAGACTTATTTATTCCTATACCGAAAATATAGGTAAGTCCGGCCTCCACTCGCTTCTCTTTAGGCAGGTCTACACCAGCGATACGTGCCATATTTTTTTCCTTTCCTTGTCATGCCTACTGTATTTTCGTTTGATACGCGATAATTCATTATGGATTAATTAACCCTGTCTTTGCTTGTGCTTTTTATTCTGACAGATTACCATAACTCTGCCTTTGCGCTTGATTATTTTGCATTTTTCGCAGATGGGTTTTACAGACGGTTTAACCTTCATTTTGTCCTCCTTATTTTGAACGCCATGTTATGCGCCCTTTGGTTAGATCGTAGGGCGACATCTCAACGGTAACCTTGTCACCCGGAAGAATACGTATAAAATTCATGCGCAGTTTCCCACTGATATGGGCAAGCAGTCGATGCTTATTCTCAAGCTCTACTAAAAACATAGCATTTGGCATAGCTTCTATTACTATACCCTCAACTTCTATAACATCTTCTTTGGACAAGTTTCATCCCCCTGTTCTTTGTTTTGTGCTTCACATATCGCCCGATAGAGTAGCCTGTTCGATCCGAGAAGTTCTCGTTCAACAACCAACCGTGTCGTCTGGATATGCTTCGCTTTTTTCTTTTTTGGTGTTTCGGTTTTTCTGTTGCGGCCGTCGGCGAGAAATACAAATTCTCCTTCCGTTTTTACAACCGCAAACATGATGGTTTTATCTCTGCCAGCAAGCGATTTTACAATCTGTCCTACCATCGGTGCCGCGTGAGTATCCGGGATCTTCTTCATCACCCGTCCTCCCAACCGATTGTTAGAATTTTTGCTCCATCGTTTGTGATAGCCACAGTGTGTTCAAAATGGGCCGATAGTTTTCCGTTTTGTGTCTTTACGGTCCATTCGTCGGCTAAAACCTTTGTGAGGTTTGTGCCTATATTTATCATCGGCTCTATTGCAAGCGTCATTCCGGGTACGAGGCGCGGGCCTCTTCCGGGTGGGCCGAAGCAGGGAATCTGCGGTTCTTCATGCAGTTCACGACCAACGCCGTGTCCTACCCAGTCTCTGACCGGAAAAAATCCAAACTGCGCAACATGTGTCTCGATCGCGTTGCTTATATCCCCAACCCGATTGCCGGGTTTTGCTTGTTCAATTGCCTTGTATAAGGCTTCTTTTGTCGCCGCCAGCAGTGTTCTTGCCGATTCGTCGACCTCGCCGACCGCATAGGTTGCGGCGTTGTCGCCATGGAATCCTTCATAAAGTGCTCCAACGTCAATACTTATTATGTCGCCATCTTTGAGCGTCTCGTTTGAAGGTATGCCGTGTATTACGGTGTCATTGACCGAGGCACATATGCTTGCCGGAAAGCCGCCGTAACCTTTGAAGCTCGGTATTGCACCCGCTTGTTTGATTACCTTGGCCGCAATTGCGTCCAGCTCCCGTGTCGTTATCCCTACCTCGACCGCTCGGCCGACTGCCTTGAGCGCTTCGGCGGATATCGCACATGCCTTGGCGAGAGCTTTCAGCTCTCTTTGGTTTTTTACAACTATCAAGTTAAAGCCCCAACACCGTTGAAATCTCGTCTAGTGTATCGACAATACTCAAGGTAGCGTCGATATTGACAAGCTTGCCTGTCTTTGTATAGTAGTCGATAAGCGGTTTAGTAAGCTCATCGTATACATTTAGTCTCTCTAGTATCGTCTGCGGCTCGTCGTCCTTTCGGACAATCAGATGACCACTGCAACGATCGCATATACCGTCCTCGGTGCTCGGTTTGCTGTCCACATGGAATGTGGTACCGCAATCGACGCAGACACGTCTTCCGGACAATCGCTTTATCACCTCGTCGGAGCTAATGTCGAACTGTATCACCTTGTCAATATTCACACCAAGGTCATCCAGCATCGCCGCCTGCTCCAGTGTTCTCGGAACACCGTCCAAAATAAATCCACTCTCACAGTCCGGCTGATTTATACGTTCTTTGACTATGTTTATTACAACATCGTCCGGAACCAGCTTGCCGGCTTCAATAATCGACTTAGCTTGTAACCCGAGTTCTGTCTTTTGTTTGATTGCCTCGCGAAGTATTGCTCCGGTGCTTATGGAGGCGAAGGAATACCTTTCGGCTATCCCTTCAGCCGCCGTGCCTTTACCTGCTCCCGGAGCACCTAAAAATATCAGATTCATACCTTTGACTATCCTTTTTATTCCAAAAAGCCTTTGTGGTGTCTCATGGTCAGATAACTCTCAATCTGACGAACCGTGTCAAGTGCAACACCGACAACGATAAGCAGCGAAGTACCACCCAGTTGAAGCGGTATTCCGGTTAAGTTTCCGAGAACGATCGGACCAACCGCAACGGTTGCAAGGAACAGAGCACCGATAAAGGTAATCTTGGACAACACCTTTACGATGAAGTCGGAAGTCGGCTTTCCGGGACGAATACCCGGGATTGTACCGTTGTTTTTGCGAAGATTATTTGCAATCTCTACCGGATTATACTGCATAGATACATAGAAGTAGTTAAACGCTATGATGAGCAGTAGGTAGATAACGGCATAAGTTATTCCATTATAGTTGAATGTAGCAACTATGCCACCGAAAAAGCTGTCGGGATCAGGATTAAGCAGTGACCCAAGTGTACCGGGAAGCGATACGATCGACGATGCGAAGATGATTGGCATAACACCGCTCATGTTCAACTTTATCGGAATGAATGTTGATTGACCGCCAAACATCTTGCGGCCTACCACTTTTTTAGCATATTGTACCGGTATTCTACGCTCCGCAGCCGCCAAAATAACGACAAATGCTACCGCCACAAGGGCAAGTATGCCGATGATCGGCA
>CAYJJX010000027.1:0-21169 GCA_964370605.1 uncultured Oscillospiraceae bacterium
CACCAATGCTTATTTCCAGTTCGCTTTTGGTGGAGTTGTAAAAAACAAAAATTCCAATTGCCACCACTACCAAAGCAGATAAACCAATTACTATCTTTTTCATAGTCCTCGACCTTTCCTGTTATGCAAATTTTGCAAGTGCCGTATAATCGTCGGTTATTGATTTTATCTGTTCTTCCGGCTCACTTCCCGCCTCTGACTCAACCACCGCCCATTCAAGGCCAATCTCGTCTATCTTGCGGAATACGTCTGCCATCGCTACCGATCCGGTGCCGAGTTCCAGTCCAACCTGCTCGTTGCCGTCCTTTGCGTGGAACAAAACCAGTCGATTGCGATATTTTTCAAGCTCTGCGACAGGGTCGGCGCCGCCACGGAATATCCAGTAGACATCCAGTTCAAACTTGACCACCTCAGGATCGGTCAGTTCTGCCAAAATCTCGAAGTATGTTCGTCCATTTTCCGCCTTTTTGAATTCAAAGTCATGGTTATGATATGCGATGGTCATTCCCGCCTCACGATAGATCGGCGTTACCGCTTTGAACTTTTCGGCAAGTAGTTCGACATCTGCTACGCTTTCCATGGCATAATATGGGCAGATAATGATATTGCAACCGATGGTCTTGTGATAGTCAATGACCGACTTTGCATCGCCAAACATCGCCTCGTGCTGAACGTGAGAGCTGGTCGCCACAAGGTTGCACTCGCCCAACCAACCCTTGACCTGCTCTGCGGAATTGTCGAAAAATCCGGCAAACTCAATGCCTTCATAACCTATGTCGGCAACGACACGGATAGCCTTTTCCAGATTTTTTTCCGACACACTGCGAATAGAATATAGCTGCACGCTTTTTTTCATTTGTATTAATCCCTTTCTGGATTTTTTTAGTCGACTAATCAAAGTATACCGGTGCTCCGGTGCGATCTGATTCGTAGATAGCCTCCAATATCTGGGTTACTACCGCCGCCTGCTCCGGTGTTACACACGGATCGGTACCGTTTATGATGGCGTCATAAAAGTTCTTGTTTTCCAGATCTTGTGGGCGCGCGGTTTCGCCGTCATAGAAAGCTACTCCTCCTGCTCCGAGCTCCGGCTCCGCTATCGAGAGAGCACCATGTGCCGCATTGTTGAATCGCAGTTTTTTCGCCCCTTCATCCATGTCAATTCCGCCAAGCGTACCGCAAAGGGTGCACTGCGCTTCTTTTGCATCGAGAATATTGAGCGCCCAAGAGGATTCCAGCACGATAGTAGCGCCGTTTTCCATCTTTATAAAACCGAACGCCGAGTCCTCGACCGTATATTCCTTTGGATCCCAATCGCCCCATGCGTTTCCTGTTTCGGTCTGGTCGCCAAGCTTTTTGAATACCGAACCGACCACCATCTTCGGCTTATAATTATCCATGCACCAAAGGGTCAGATCCAGTGCATGGGTGCCGATATCGATGAGCGGACCGCCGCCCTGAGCATCGGCATCAAGGAAAACACCCCATGTCGGGACCGCCCTGCGACGAAGCGCGTGCGCCTTTGCATAGTACACCTCGCCGAGCTCGCCGGCCGCACACATTTTTTTTGCATAAAGCGATGCCGGAGCAAAACGGTTTTGATAGCCTATATACAATATTTTTCCGGTCTCTTTTGCAGTCTTTGCCATCAACTGTGCCTCGGCATATGTCTTTGCCATCGGCTTTTCACACATGACATGCTTTCCGGCTTTCAGTGCGTCGATGGTAATCTGACTATGTTCGCGGTTTGGGGTCAAGACGTGTACCGCCACGATAGACTCGTCGGCAAGCAGTTCTTTATAGTCTACATAGGTCTTTGCATCGTCAGTGCCGTACTCTTTCGCCATCTTTTCGGCTCGCTCGATCAAAATGTCACAAAATGCAACAACCTCCACGTCAGGATTTCTTTCCAATGCCGGAAGATGCTTGTTTGTAATGCCACCACAGCCGATTATTCCAACCTTCAATTTTGCGCTCATTTATATGTTTCCTTTCTGGTTTTTTAATATGTAACCACATATTACTACAACGTAGCGTAAATGTAAATATGTTTTTTTGATAAAAACAAAAAAATCTTTTCAATAACTTGAAGCATATGCTTTAACGGCCTAATATTAGTGTTTCTTTGCTCCTCCTGCCACTGTGAAATAATTGTGAAGTTTTGATTTTTCACTTGACTAACCCAGTTAGCTATGTTATATTACTAACTAAGTTAGCAATATTTACGGAGATTTTAGGAATGGCTACCGACAACGAGATAAAAACTGCACTGGAACTATTTCATGAACTGCGACCACAAAAAACATTTAGCGAGCTGAACAAAAACGACATCGGACTTTTTGCAGTCATGAGATATCTACATGAAACGGGTCACGAGGTTCGTTCAAAAGACATATCTGCCGCGCTCGGAATGAGCAGTGCAAGAATGGCGATACTACTCAAAAAGCTGGTGGCAAAGAACTGGATAGTGAAATCTGCCGCCAAAAATGATGCAAGGGCAATTTCGGTCGCCATCAGCGACGAGGGGCAACAAGTCATCACCGAGATGAAAAACAAAATGTTTATTACCATGGGAAAACTCATCGACGAATTTGGATTTGAAGAGCTGAAACTCCTAATCGTAAAGATGAGTCGAATAAGAGATATCATGTGCGAAAACGATCCTTGTCAATAGATGACACGCCCACAATATGTAACGAAAGGAATATAACTTATTATGCTAAAGATATTGAAAAATCTGACCAAAACAGAGTTTTTGCTGGCGGCCTCGGTCGTGGTTCTCACCTGTTTGCAGACATTTTTGGATCTGACACTCCCCGACTACATGTCCGAGATTACGCTGTTGGTGCAGACTGAGGGAAGCGAAATGGCGGACATTATTTCTGCCGGTTTAATGATGCTCGCCTGTGCACTGGGAAGCCTTGCAATCTCTATCATCGTTGCCATAGTCGCTGCGAGAGTCGCTTCAAACTTCTCCTTTATTACGAGGTCAAGGGTTTTTGGCAAGGTGATGTCTTTCTCGATGAAGGAAGTTAACTCGTTCAGCACCTCAAGCCTTATCACTCGTACCACAAACGATATAACACAGGTGCAGTTGCTGATTGTTATGGGTCTGCAGGTGCTCATCAAGGCACCAATCACCGCCGTTTGGGCAATCGTGAAAATCGCAAACAAAAACTTTTCTTGGACGATGGTTACCGCGATTGCCGTGGTTGTTCTCCTGTCCATTGTCGGTGTATGTCTGACGCTCGCCGTCCCTCGCTTCAAGCGTTTGCAGACACTGACCGACAACATCAACCGCGTCGCACGTGAAAATTTGGACGGACTCGCCGTCGTTCGTGCATACAATGCCGAAGAGTATCAAGAAGCAAAGTTTGAAAAGGCAAATAGCGAGTTGACCGACACCAATCTTTTCACCGCACGTACTATGTCGTTCTTGATGCCCAGCATTCAGATGATCAGCAACGGTCTGGTGCTCGCAATCTATCTGGTCGGCGCCGTCATGATCAACGAGGCAGTCGGCATGGATAAGATGACACTTTTTTCCGATATGGTCGTGTTCTCATCCTATGCCATGCAGGTAATTATCGCATTCATGATGCTGGTGATTGTATTCATGCTCCTTCCGAGGGCAAGTGTTTCGGCTCGTCGAATCAATGAGGTTTTAGAGGAAAAACAGACCATCATAGAGGGCGACAAAACGGATGGCATCGAAGGAAAACTCGGTGAGGTTGAGTTTCGCAACGTCAGTTTCAAGTACCCCGATGCAGAAGACTATGTCCTCAAAGATATTACCTTTACCGCCAAAAGCGGAGAGGTTGTTGCATTTATCGGATCCACCGGTTGCGGTAAAAGCACTGTTGTCAACCTGGTTCCGCGTTTTTACGACGTGACGCAGGGCGAGGTGCTTGTGAACGGACGAAATGTCAAGGAATATACAAAAAATGCGCTGAACGGTTTTATCGGCTATGTCTCTCAGCGTGCTACACTATTCACCGGAACGGTAAAATCCAATGTCGTTTTCGGCGATAACGAGACCGAAACATCAGACCACGACGATCTTATTTCCTCCATCGAAACGGCACAGGCACAGGAGTTTGTGAGTGAGATGAGCGAAGGTTATGAGTCCCATATCGCACAAGGCGGTCGAAACCTATCGGGCGGACAAAAACAACGCCTTTCCATTGCTCGTGCAGTATATCGAGAACCGGAAATATTTATCTTCGACGACTCATTCAGCGCCCTTGACTACAAGACCGATCGGCAACTGCGTGAGACATTGAGTAACGAGTGCGGCGACAGCACAAGGCTGATTGTCGGACAGCGAATCGGCACCATCAAAGATGCGGACACGATAATCGTGCTGGAAGACGGCGAGATTGTCGGAATGGGACGCCACAACGATCTGTTGAAGAATTGCGATGTCTATAAGCAGATTGCATTGTCACAGCTGTCGGAGGAGGAACTTGCAATTGAAAACTAAACTGAAAATATACAGCTTTGCTGTTCATCAACGTGTTAGCATAAAATATCCGGAAAGGAATGGTGGTCGCAATGAGCAAAAATAATTATGAACCCGGCTCGATGAAAAAAGAATCGCCTCGCCGTGGCCCCGGTCCTCAGATGGGCGGCGGAGAAAAGGCAAAAGACTTCAAATCGGCAATCAGAAAACTATTGACCTATTCAAAAAGCCAAAGAACAACCATGTTTGTGGCAATATGTTTTGCCATGCTCGGCTCTGTCTTGACATTGGTAGGTCCTGAAAACCTATCCAACCTGACCGATGAAATCATGCTTGGAATTCAGAACTCCATGACAGGACAAGGTGTCGATTCCGGCCTTGACTCAATATTTAGAATCGGAATATTTTTGGCGGCAATCTATGCGCTGAGTTACATTTTTTCCATATTGCAAGGTGTGATAATGTCCGGCGCAATGCAACGAACCGCAAAAAAACTACGTTCTGATATTTCACAAAAGATAAATGATCTGCCGATGGGATTCTTCTCCAAAACCTCGAAGGGTGACGTGCTGTCACGAGTAACAAACGATGTCGACACCATTGGCCAAACACTCTCACAGTCGGTCGGAACCTTTGTTTCTGCGGTCACACTGATAATCGGGTCGGTGATTATGATGTTCGTAACCAATATCACTCTCACTATCACCGCCATATTGAGCACTGTCGTCGGATTCGTCTTTATGATGTCGGTCATGAAAATCTCTCAAAAGCACTTCAAGAGACAACAAGAACATCTTGGGCAAATAAACGGCCATATCGAAGAAATGTATGCAGGACACACGGTGGTCAGGGCATATAACGCCGAAGAAAAAGCAATCGACGTGTTTAATCTAACTAACAACAAGCTTCGGGACAGCGCCTTCAAGGCTCAGGCACTGTCAGGTCTGATGATGCCAATGATGACATTTATCGGAAACTTCGGATATGTTTGTGTATGTATTGTCGGCGCATTGCTCGCACTGGGTGGCAATATCAGTTTCGGTGTTATCGTCGCATTTATGATATATATACGATTGTTCACCCAGCCGCTCGGTCAGATCGCACAGGCGATGCAAAATCTCCAGTCCGGTACCGCCGCCTCTGAAAGAGTGTTCGAGTTCCTGGAAGAGCAAGAGATGAGCGACGAGAGTCACAAGACCACCGAGCTGGACGAAGTGGAGGGAAATATCGAATTTCGCAACGTGCGTTTCGGGTATGACCAAGACAAAATCATCATCAACGACTTTAGTGCCGATGTCAAGGCCGGTCAAAAGATCGCTATCGTAGGACCTACAGGTGCCGGCAAAACAACAATGGTGAACCTGCTGATGCGATTTTATGAGCTGAATAGCGGTGACATTCTTATCGATGGTGTTTCTATAAAAGATGCAAAACGTGAGGACGTCCACTCAAAGTTCAGCATGGTGCTCCAAGACACATGGCTTTTTGAGGGCACTCTGCGTGAAAACCTTGTCTATTCCACCGAAAACATCTCAGACGAAACACTAAAAACCGCAACAAAGGCGGTCGGCTTGCACCACTTTGTCAAGACACTCGAAAAGGGCTATGACACGGTGCTCAACGACAAACTTCAGCTCTCACAAGGCCAAAAGCAGCAGATCACCATCGCCCGCGCGATGATCGCAGACAAGCCGATGTTGATTTTGGACGAGGCAACCTCTTCTATCGATACCAGAACAGAGTTGCAGATTCAACGTGCAATGGACGAGCTGATGAAAAACCGCACCTCGTTCGTGATCGCACACCGTCTTTCTACCATTAAAAATGCCGACCTTATACTTGTGATGAAGGACGGCGATGTGATCGAAACAGGCAACCATGACGAACTGCTTCGGCAAAAAGGATTCTATGCCGAGCTGTATAATTCCCAGTTTGAGGGATAAGCTATCGGAACAAAACAACAAACACTACCATAAAATCGCAATGACGATATTAGCGGAGGACGGAAAAACCGTCCTCCGCTTTATCTTTCATGCATTATGCAACAATGCATATGTGAGTTTTTTGGCGTTCCGTTGCCAGTCATAGTAGCGATTGGCGTACCGCTACACCGAACCTTGTGATTTTGTTTCTTGCTCTTTCGTCTCTTTGTCCTCAACATTAATCTTCACAAGCTGATAGATGACCGACAGC
Organism: uncultured Oscillospiraceae bacterium; assembly: GCA_964370605.1. GTDB lineage: Bacteria > Bacillota > Clostridia > Oscillospirales > Ruminococcaceae > CAYJBH01. Next base: position 6,656 of record CAYJJX010000027.1, read on the forward strand.
ACCGGCAGTGCAAGAAGCATACCGAGCATACCAAACAGGCCGCCGCCGACCAGCACGCCGGACAGCACATAAGGACCCGGGAGACCGATGGAACCGCCGACGACACGAGGATAGATAAGGTTTGATTCCAACTGTTGCAGTATGATCATAAAAATAATAAACCAAACGGCACTCATCGGATCAACCATCAAGAGAATGAATGCACTCGGAACAGAGCCGATGATAGGGCCGACGATCGGGATGACGTTTGTCACACCGATTATAACGCTGATAAGCGACGCATAGGGGAAACGCAGTACGCTCATTCCGATAAAACAAAGTACACCAAGGATAACCGCCTCGGTCAACTGGCCCACGACATATTTTGAAAAGACATAGTCCGAAATTTTTGCTACCTTGAAGATCTTACTGCGAGCGCCGAGTGGTGCATACGCCTTGATCAACCGTGTTGCCTGTTGTGCCAGATGTTTGCGCTCCGCCACAATATAGATAGACAGAATCAGTCCGAGCAATGTGTTTCCTGCAACATTGCCTACCGAAGCGGTGAAGTCAAATACCTGCGGAAATATTCCGGTGAACAAAATGTCGAGCAGCTGACTGAAGTTGTCGGTAATCTGTTGTATGATATTTTCACCGAAAATATCGGGTATTAGGTTTGCCGGCAGCGTCGCGACAATCGCTTCCAGATTCTCGATATATCCCTCAAGATTTCCGACGAACAGCCCGATACTGTCGGCAAGGCTGGGTATCAGCACACCAAAAAGTGCGGCGATAAACAACAACAAGATGAGATATACAAATACGATGGACAGACCTCGTGCAAGTTTTGGCTTTTTGTACTTGAAAAGCTTGCAAAGACCTTTTTCAAAAAATTCGGCAGGACGTGAAAGGACAAAGGCTATGCAAAACCCGATGATTATGGGCTGTGCGACCGAGATTACTATGTCGAAAACCGACTTTATATCCTCAAACCGAAATACTACTGCGAGCAACAGCACCGCAAAACTGATTGCCAATAAAATGCGACGAAACTCGTTCTTGCCCATGTTTCCCCCAACCTGTATTATAGTAATAGTATAGTACCATAAACAATAGTTTATTGCAATGATTTTGTCGATGATCTTTTTATAGCAAGTTTACCTTACCGACAAAAGACCATCGACATTTTCAAGGCTATTGAGGACGAACTACATCACCACGCTCACCACTACCGTCTCACCGTTTCGACTTTCGGCGGTGATCTTTGCACCGTGGGTATCGCAGATGGATTTTGCAACCGAAAGACCGATGCCAAACCCTTTTGTGTCGCTATTTCGTGAGACGTCTTCACGATAGAAACGTTCAAACCAATCGTTGTATTTTCCTGCTGTGATATTTTCGGCATGGTTCTCTATCGAAAATATTTTTTTGCCCGAGACAATCTTCATCTTGATATTTACCGTCGTATCGGGGAGCGCATATTTGATCGCATTTTCTGTAAGAAGTTCAAACAGCTGACCAACAGCGGCGGCATTTCCTTTGTAGATGATGTTCTGCTCGACGTCGATCGCTAGTGACACGCCTTTCTTTTGAGCAGAGGAGGAGAATTCCTCCAGTGTCGTGAGTAGCAGGTCAGAGACGACAAAGTCCTCTTTTTGCAATTTTGTCGATTGCTCTTCCAGTTTTGTAAGCGTGATTAGATCTTGAACAAGCGTGTCAAGCCGCATTATCTGATTCTTTATGCTCTGTGTCCATTCGCTCTCTCCCGCTTCGATTTCTATTACATCACTATCGGCACGAATTATAGAAAGTGGTGTTTTGAACTCATGGCTGACATCGGTGATAAACCGTTTTTGTCGTTCATAGCTTTTGGCTATCGGCGCTACCGCAAACCTTGAAAACAGGCAGGACAGCACAAATATGACCAATACCGAAATAACAAACACCAGTGCCGAAAGATTGATGAAAGAATAAAAGCTCATCATCTCTTCCTCAATGTCAAGGAAGATAAAAGTCTCCCCTAGTGCCTCTTCGGTCTTCACATAACGAAAGTTGCCGATGGTGCCGAATGTACGCCCTTGTTCATCTGCCTCAAAGGCATAGACAACGGCATATTCCGGCGAAATGGAACTGATACTGTTTGTATCGACAAAGTCGATTTTCAGATTGCCGTCGGTGCCAACCACAAAATAGCGTGTTGTATAGGCGATCTCTTGTGAAAATCTGTCCCGCACCACCAGCGAGGGCTGAAACTTCATGTCATTTTCTATAAGAAGTTCAAGCACTGCGTCAGAGTTGTTCATTATGCGATAGTAGTTAAGCGTATTTAAAGCAAACGCGATAATCAATATGACCGCGAGGCTGATTGTTGTGGTGAGTATGACAAATTTCCGCTGTAATCTTTTCAGCATTACCCTGTTCCCTTTGTTTTGATTCGGTGTCTCAGACCTGCTCTAATGAATATCCGGTGTTGCGTGTCGCCTTTATTATCACCTTCGCGTCGAGTGAAGCGAGCTTTTTACGTAGGTTTGAGATATAGACCCAGACGACGTTTATCTCGGCATCGCTGTCGTAACCCCAGATTTTTTCCATGAAACGTTCGACAGAGATGATGTGTTTGCTGTTTATCATCAACATTTCCATCATCTGAAATTCTTTGCCGATTAGCTTTATGCTTTTATCGTCGGTGTAAAGCTCAAAGGTCGCCTGATTGAGTTTTAGGCTACCGAACGACAATATTGATGACTTGCTGTCGGTAGAAGTGCGTGTGATCGACCTGATTCGTGCCAGCAACTCCTTCGTGTCAAACGGCTTGGTAAGATAGTCGTTTGCACCGAAATCAAGTCCAGTCACCTTATCGTCTACCGTCGACTTTGCGGTAAGCATAATGATCGGAACTTTATTTCCATTTTCCCGAGTCCGCTTCAGCACCGTCAAGCCATCCAGCTTGGGCATCATGATGTCTAAGATCACTGCATCATAGTTTTCCGCCTCGAGGTAGTCAAGTGCCTCCTCGCCGTCATAGACAGCATCGACCGAATAGTTGAAGTGGCGCAATATTTTCACGATGGCGTGGGACAGTTCCCTCTCGTCCTCACAGAGTAACAATCTCATAAACAGCCCTCTTTTTTTAATTAAACATAAAACGATAGTGTTTCACTTCATATAATATAGCGCAAACCTTAATTAAACCTAAAAATGATAATAAAATTGCCATGCGGAAATTTTGTGCCATGCCATCCCCCTCCGATTGCTTCGCATGGCCGTTAGAAACTAATCCGACCACGCCTAAAAACAAAAAAGGGGCGATATGACATTAAACTGCAATGTCCATATCGCCCCCGCAAGTGTTTTATCTGAGATGTTGCACCGTTAAAGTCTTGTGAGAAATTTCGCTTTCAAAACTTTGGCGTTTATGCGACAAAACCGCATTGCGGACAATCATCGATCGGCTGTCGAATTGGTGTTTAGTATCCGGGAGGAACTAAATATTCTTCGTCCCAGGTTGCACCCAATTCACGAAGTTCAAAATAAACGGTAAAATCGTCGACTTCGTCACTGTAATAATATTCTAACGAGCTCAGTCCGATCGCATCTTCATATACAGAGAAGGTGAGATCCGAATCGGAAGCCGTGAGGTAGTTTGCGAATATCCATGCGTCTTCATAGCCTATGACAGGGTAGATAACACCGTCCACGATATCGACGTACATAGATAAAATTATTATTGCCTCCGGATCACTGCTGTCCGGTTCATCATAAATTTCGAAATAGAGACCATTGTCGTCTTCACGGATATGTGCCCAAACATCATATACGCCGCTTATGTCATCGGAGCCAACGTAATCATAGATGTCCATGTAGCCATAGTAATATGTGTCCGATTCAAGTGATATCGGCGGGTTGAGACTGCCTTCACCGCCCGGTGCAGGACCCGGTGACGATGAAGAACCACCGTTCGAATCGGAATCAGGTGCAGGAGTCGGTTCCGGTGATGGTGCAGGAGTCGGTTCGGGAGATGGTGCGTAGTCAACGCCTTCTTTGTGGAAAACAAGATCAACGCCGGAGTCGAGTACATTTTCCAGAATTAGCATGTTGTTCTCGATGTACCCAATTCCTTCAATGCCGCTTCCGCTATAGTTGAAATATCCTGAATCGGTGTATTCCCAACTGCCCGATCCGCTTGTTCCGGAAATATCCATATCGAACTTGCCGTTGTCGGTGAGTTCCATCGTTACGCCGCCCGGGAAGACGTCGTTGATTGCAATTGCAAGACCCGACATGGTTGCCTCTTCCGCATTCCACACGCCCAGTGCAGGATCGTTTGAGTCTATTTTCGGTCCTGAAAGGCCTCCGATTATAAGAACAAGAATACCAATAACCAGACCGACTGCGGCAATTATGCCCACAATAATAAATATCAGTTTATTGTCTGAACCTTTAGCCTTTTGGGTTGCAACCGTCGTATTCATCGGTGCTGTCGGTTGCGGATATGTACCCTGTGGAGGCGTCGGAGTAGGGTATGAACCGGGTGCCATCGGTTGTGTGGGTGGCTGATATTGGTTAGGCGCACCCATATTGCCCGCAAACGGCTGTTGTGGTGCCATCGGTTGCTGTGGTGCGACAGGTTGTTGTGGTGTCATCGGCTGTTGCGGCGCCATCGGCTGAGGTGCGACAGGTTGTTGCGGTGCCATCGGCTGTTGTGGTGCCATCGGTTGAGGTGCGACAGGTTGTTGCGGTGCCATCGGCTGTTGCGGCGCCATCGGTTGAGGCGCGACAAGTTGAGGCGCGACCGAACGCGGTGCTGTCGGCTGCGGTGTTGCCGGCTGTGGTGATATCGGTGGGGCGACTACCGGCTGTGGTGCTGTCGGTTGAGACGCCACAGGTTGAGGCGTGACCGAACGAGGAACTACCGGTTCCGGTGTTGGCATTTGAGGTGCTGATGGGGTTGGCGATGTCGGGTTGAGCGAAGCCGGTTGCTCCATTTTTGTGCCGCAACTCTCGCAAAACTTTGCGTCGTCGGCATTCTTTTGCCCGCATTCACTGCAAAAATTCATATCCCCTTATCCTTTCTGTATATACGATCAATAAATGCAAATAATTCACCATCATTATACTACAATAAAACGACGATTTCAATACATTTTTAACGGCAGATCGATAATGAGTATTCGGTTAACTTTCGCAAGGTAAAACTCATGTTCGTGTCGTCACTTTTTGTTGTTCTTTTTTCTTGGTAGCGGCACCGTAATTATTCCAAAATATAGATGTTTACAATCCGTTTTCCGTTTATGGCGCTTTCGGTATATGTCTCATAGAAGAGATCGACATCGATAATGCCTTCCATCAGCGCCGTGCCTGTGTCGGTAGCAATCGCATAACCGTACACGAAGCTGTCCCCCTCTGACGACGCAATATACAATTTACTGCCATAGGGTATCACGTTTGGGTTGACGGCACAACTGCCGTAGAAAAGTCCTATTCCGGATGATCCCATGCCTCTCGCGGAGTAATATCCGGTAGCAATGCCGTTCACAATGACCGATTTATAGTTTGTCGGCACTCCGTCCACGATGGGATAGTTCTCAAAACCCTCTGTTAGTGGTGAGACCGGCTCGGTTCCGTAATTGAGAATCACCTCGGCAATCGGCTGGGCGACCAACTCCTCATCGATGAGTGTAGTCTCAACCCTTTCGCCGTTTATGTATTTATGCTCATAGGTCAGTGTCCCTTCGCCGTCCATGCCCTCGACCAAAATTGCAGGTCGATCGGCACGCCGATTCATCAAAGAAGAATAACGATTAATCGTCTCGTGCTCAATGACATCGGTGATTGCCTCTTGCTCATAGGTCACGCGGAACAACTCGATAGCACTTTCAGCCATCAACATAGTCTCTGCCGCAGGTTCGGTGAAGTCGTCGCCCGTAAGCTCAATGTCATATTCTGACAACAGGTCTTGCACCGACATTTCATGTGTATAAACGGTTGAGCTCTCGCCGTCGGCGGTAATGTCTACCGCAAAGGCATAATCCACCGTTACAAGGTCAAGCGTCTGCGGCGTGCCCTCGGTATGTAGAATCGTCTCGACACCCTCCATGTCATAACCGACTTCGGCGGCTACCGAATGCGGTTCAAGGCCATAACCGATCACCATGTCTTTACTGCCATGCTCATCGGTGACAAGAAAAATGTCGAGAGGGTGAGCAAAGGCAAACAAAGAGAGTGCAAGGGTCGGCACAGAAATCATCGATAACCAAAGGCGAGGCGGCACAGCTTCCACTGCGCGCCTCACCTCTTCTTTTTTTCTTAAATACCAGCAGGTCATAAACGAAGTATAAACTAACGTTTGCTGAACTGAGGTGCACGTCTTGCCGCTTTAAGACCGTATTTCTTACGCTCTTTCATACGCGGATCACGTGTCAAGAATCCTGCCTTTTTCAGTGCCGGACGAAGATTGTCGTCGGCCTGCAACAGAGCACGGGAAAGACCGTGACGGATAGCACCTGCCTGGCCGGAAACACCGCCGCCTGCAACTGTTACCTTGATGTCATAGTTGTTGACAAGTCCGGTAAGTACCAACGGTTGACGCACTACAAGTTTGAGTGTCTCGAGTCCGAAATAATCGTCGATATCACGATTGTTAATCGTTATCTTGCCCTCGCCGTTGTATATGCGCACACGGGCTACGCTGCTCTTACGGCGACCTGTGCCGTAAAAATACGCTTTTGTTTCATACATAATTTAGCTGTTCCTTTCCTGTACTGTGCTGTTATAAGCTGATTGCTTCGGGTTGCTGTGCCGCATTGTCATGAGCCCCTGTCTTATACACTCTCAGACGGGTCAATGACTTCGATCCAATCGTGTTGGAGGGCAACATTCCCTTGACAGCAAGGTACATCGCTTTGTCTGATCTGGTTGCCATAAGCGTCTTGTACTGAACCTCTTTGAGGCCGCCTACCCAACCGGAGTGATGGCGATAGTACTTTTGTGTCAGCTTATTGCCTGTCAAAACAGCCTTATCACAGTTAATAATTACCACAAAGTCTCCACAGTCAACCGACGGTGTGAATGTAACCTTGTGTTTGCCACGCAGAAGCATAGCGGCTTTAGCGGCAACACGTCCGAGCGGCTTGTCGGCGGCATCGAGAAGATACCAGTTGCGCTTCACCTCGTGAGGTTTTGCGAGAAAAGATTTCATTTGATGTTCCATTCCTTTCCGGAGATCCCGTGCCTTCCGGATGCCCCGGATACGAAAACTCCCGGCTTGATTTTTTCAAGCACATGTTTCTGTTTATTACGCTTGCTTATTGTACAGCAGAAAAATAATTATGTCAACACTATTTTTAGTATTTTTTAATGACAAGGTATATTTTCTTTCAAAATCGGCTATTTTCGTTTGATATCGTCCTCATTCGTGCTTGGCAAATTACATCATTTGTTGTTATACTTTGGAAACAACATATTTATTTGGTCTTTGGAGGTCGGTATAAAAAGATTAGAGGGTTTAACGCGAAAGGCGCTACAACATTACGAAATGATCGACGAGGGCGACAGCATTGCGGTCGGTGTTTCGGGCGGCAAGGACAGTGTTGCGTTGACACTCGCTCTTGCAAATATCCGCCGCTATTTCGGCAAACGGTTTGAGCTTCACGCCGTCACCATCGATCCAAGATTTGGCGGTGAAGAGACCGACTATAGTGTATTGACCGATTATCTCGAAAACCTTAATGTCAAGCACCATATACTCAGGAGCGACATCGGCACCATCGTGTTTGATGAGCGAAAAGAGAAACACCCCTGTTCGCTCTGCGCCGTACTTCGTAGAGGTGCCCTTCACAGTGAAGCGGTACGGCTCGGTTGCAAAAAAATAGCACTTGGCCATCATCTGGATGACGCTATCGAAACATTCTATATGAATCTTTTCACCGAGGGGCGGATCGACTGCTTTTCTCCGAAAAGTTATCTGTCACGCCGCGACCTATGGCTGATACGTCCACTCATCTTTGCACCGGAGGCAGAAGTGGTCAGGGCAAGCGCCCACCTCAATTTCCCAATAAAAAAGAGCGGCTGTCCTGTAGACGGCGTCACCAACCGACAACAGGCTAAGGAGTTTGTCTCGGCCCGTGCCCACCTCGATCCAGCATTTCGTCAAAAGATGCTCGGCGCATTGATGAAATCAGAGATCGGATTGTGGAAGATAGAAAGCGAAAAATAATTTACATACTAAAAAACTACATAACAACACCGAAAGGAGTAAAACCACTATGGACATTATCACCATCAAAAACGACCAGCTGACCATCGACATCAACTGCATTGGAGCAGAGCTTTTCAGCATCAAAAATAAAGAGGGAAGAGAGATGCTCTGGCAGGGAGATCCAACTTTTTGGAGCAATCGTTCCACCAACCTTTTCCCCCTCGTCGGCAGGCTCTATGAAAAACGCTATACCTATCGTGACGAAAGCTACGATATGCCGATTCACGGTTTTGCGAGAGACTCTGTCTTTTCTGCCGAGCTGTTGAGTGATACCGATGTTATTTTTACCTTGACCGAAAATGAAACCACAAAAAGTATCTTTCCGTTCAGTTTCATCTTCCAAATTTCCTATCGACTGGACGGTGACAAACTGTCGGTGCTTTATACCGTGAAAAATACCGACAGTGAAACACTCTATTACGGTCTTGGCGGCCACCCCGGTTTCAACATGCCACTGGACGACGATTTGTCGTTTGACGATTACTATCTGGAGTTCGAGAGTGATAAAGGCATGCAGGTGGCTATGTCCGACACCGGACTAATGGAGGGTGAGGATTTCCTTTGCCCCACTATGATCGACGGCAAAATTAACCTCCACCACAGCATGTTCGATAACGATGCAATCATACTCTATGACATACCCAAAAAGGTTACGCTGAAAAGCGATCTCGGCAATCGTGAAATCGAGGTGGAGTTCCCCGGCATGGACTACTGCGCATTTTGGCACAAAAATCGCAGTGAAGCACCCTATATTTGTATCGAACCATGGACCAGTTTGCCGGGTCGAAATGAGACAATCGAGGACTTGACCACCAACCCAACCTTGTTGCAACTCGGCGCGGGAGAAGAGCGCGATTATCTCATCACATATAGATTCTGCGAATAATTCCACCCGCTATATTTGTACACAATAATTTCGCATACTCGGCCAAAATATCATGGTCGTTTGTATAGACAAGCATTCGAGAATTATACGCTTCGATTATATCGGGTCGGCTATTGACATTCGTATAAAAAAGGATTATTATTATAGTAGCTCAACTTGAAAAACAATATGTTTTTCAAAATCAAGCGTTGCTTGATTTTCGTGCATGAAGTGCACGGAAAATACTTCATAATCTTCAACTGCACACTTTGGTGTGCCTCCAATAGCTATGCTATTGGGTTGATTGATTATATAACTATTGAAAGACAAAAATCAGAATAGGGAAATTGTTCTATGGCTGTAAATCTTAACACAAAATATCTCGACGGATTTGTAAACGAAAGTGAGTTTTCACTCATCGCCCCATCGGTCAAGGCGGCACACGAGGCGCTTCACTCCAAAACCGGAGCAGGCAACGACTTTTTGGGTTGGTTGGACCTCCCGAAAAGCTATGACAAAGAAGAGTTCGCCCGAATCAAGGCGGCGGCAGAAAAAATCAAAAACGATACCGATGTGCTAATAGTCATCGGCATCGGCGGAAGCTATCTCGGCGCTCGTGCCGTTATCGAAGCGCTCGGCTCAACACTCTATAACGACCTGACCGAAAAGGTAAAAATTTATTTCGTAGGTCAAAACATCAGCGGTTCACACCTTGAAAATGTGCTCCGTCTTTGTGACGGCAAACGTGTTTCGGTCAACGTTATCTCTAAATCAGGTACCACCACCGAGCCGGCACTCGCATTTCGTGTCTTCAAAAAACTGTTGGAAGATCGTTATGGTAAAGACGGTGCAAAAGAGCGTATCTACGCCACCACCGATGCGGCAAGAGGCACACTGAAATCACTGTCCGACCGTGAGGGTTATGAAAGCTTTGTCATCGCCGACGACGTTGGCGGTAGATTTTCCGTTTTGTCCGCTGTCGGTCTTCTTCCGATCGCGGTAGCCGGAATCGACATCGATGCCATGATGGCAGGTGCCGCTGAGGCATATGACCGATTCTCGGTTTGCGACGAGGGTAACGACTGTTATCGCTATGCCGCCATGCGTAACCTCTTGTTGCGCAGAGGTAAAAATATCGAACTGCTCGCCTGCTATGAGCCGGATTTTGCCATGATGAATGAGTGGTATAAACAACTCTACGGCGAAAGTGAAGGCAAAGACGGAAAGGGCATCATGCCTACCTCTGTAATCTTTTCCACCGATCTTCATTCCATGGGACAATATGTTCAGGACGGAGCAAGAATACTCTTTGAGACGGTGGTCGATTTCAAAAAATCTAAGGGCGACTTTTTCATCGAAAAGGACGAGGCGGATACCGACGGACTCAACTTTCTTTCCGATCAGAATATCTCGATCGTCAATCGCCGTGCAATGGAGGGAACTATCCTTGCACATACCGATGGCGGCGTGCCTATTGCCGTTCTCGAGGTTGATGAGATGAATGCCTTCGACATGGGATATCTCATCTACTTCTTTGAAAAAGCTTGCGCAATCTCAGGATATCTGCTCGGGGTCAACCCGTTCGATCAACCCGGTGTCGAGAGCTATAAAAAGAATATGTTTGCACTGCTCGGCAAACCCGGTTTTGAAGAGCGTCGTGCAGAACTCGCCAAGCGTCTAGGCTAGGATCGTTTTCACTGTCCGAGTGGACATTATAGATATATTTATTGACAGAAATGGAGCGTTTAAAATGGTTAGTATTATTGTGGGCGGTAAAGGTAGCGGAAAAACAAAAAAGATGATCGATATCATCAACGCGTCGGCCGCCGGTTCGGCCGGTAACCTTGTTTGCATTGAACATTCAATGAAGTTGACCTACGATATTCACCACGATGTGCGTCTTATCGACATGGTGGAGTATAACATCGAAAATGCCGACATGCTTTTCGGCTTTATCTCCGGTATCCTCGCCGGAAACTACGACATTGTTGAAATCTATGTCGATGGTGTCCTCAAGGTTCTCAACAAGGACGTTGCCGCCCTTTCCGCCCTCTTGAAAAAACTGGATGCGCTTACCGGCGAAAATGTCAAGTTGGTTGTCACCGTCTCGGTAGACGAGAATGAACTTGGCGATGAACTGAACAAATACCAAAGAGCAAACTAACCTAAATTTAATCAACCACATCGAATTATAGGGTAGAATTGCGCCGTTTGTAAAAAAAGGCTTGACAACTGTTGCGAAATTTTATATAATAGTTGTTGCTGTAAATTTATTTATTTGCGATATTCGGTTTAAAACTCGCAGCTTTGCGGTTTTTCGGAAAAACAGTCACCGTACTTACCGTATCAAACCGCACAAAGTGTGCAGAAAGGAATCAACTACTATGGCAGTTCCAAAAAGAAAAGTTTCAAAAGCACGTCGTGACAAGCGCCGTTCTTCGGTGTGGAAAATTTCCGCGCCAACACTCGTCTCTTGCCCCAACTGTAAGGAAAAGAAACTTCCCCACCACGTCTGCCTCGCCTGCGGACAGTATAAAGGTAGAGAGGTTATCAAGGTCGAGAGCTAATTCGATAGATTTTGACTTTAAACGGAGCTGTGGCAGGCCGCTTTGCGGTGTTTGCCACGGCTTTTGTCGTCTATAATAAGGTAAGCGGAGAGGCATTGTGGTTACAATAACAGATATTACGTCGGGGTCGGCGGCAGAGCGAAGCGGAATACAAAAAGGTGAGGTTCTGCTCTGCATAAACGACAACGAAATCAATGATAGTCTCGATTACAGCTACCACTCGACGGCAAGCAGGCTGGTGGTTCGGCTTGCCGACAGAACGGTTACGGTAAACAAGACGGAGTATGAGCCGCTTGGCCTTTCCTTTGAAAACGACCTTTTTGACGGCAAACGCAGCTGCAAAAACCGCTGTATGTTCTGTTTCATCGATCAACTTCCGAGCGGAATGAGAGAATCGCTCTATCTTAAAGACGACGATGAACGACTGTCTTTTTTGATGGGAAACTATATCACACTGACCAACCTGACCGATAGCCTGATCGAACGCATAATTACCATGCGTTTTTCTCCCATCAACATTTCGGTACACACCATGAACAAGACGCTTCGAAGTGAGATGATGGGCAACCGCAGGGCAGGTGACGTGTTGTCGCTTTTGCCGAGGTTTGCACAGGCAGGTATCACCATGAACATTCAACTGGTGCTGTGTCCCGGCGTGAACGACGGCGATGAGCTGGAATACAGCCTCTCGGAACTGCAAAAACTTTATCCCGCAGTGCAGAGCGTGAGCGCGGTGCCGGTCGGACTTTCAAGACATCGTGACAGTCTTGCGCCGCTGAAACCGTTTGACGGCGAAACGGCGAAAAAGAACCTCGATATTATTCGTCGGTTCGGTCGTGATCATCTGAAAAAACATGGCGAGCGCCTTTTCTTTGCCTCGGACGAGATATATCTGCTTGCCAAAAGACCAATCCCAACCAAGGCGCACTATGAACAGTTTTGCCAGATCGAGAACGGCGTCGGCATGTGGCGTGTGTTTTTCGACAGTCACAAGAATTATTTCAAACGTTTTGCCGATGGATTTGATCTTGCAACCGGAATATTGGCGGCACCGCTGATAGAGCGGCTGTGTGAGGGTCTTGCGAATGTTTCGATACACCCTATAAAGAATGATTTTTTTGGGCATGGTGTCACGGTGGCAGGACTGCTCACCGGACAGGACGTTATTGCTCAACTTGACGGTAAGCTCACCACAAAAACACTGTTGTTGCCACGAGACATGTTTCGTGCCGAGGGCGATATCACGCTGGACGACATGACAATAGAAGACATCGAGCAGGCGCTGAACACAAAGGTCATCTGCGTCGAATAGATTTAACCATACTGAAAGGAAAAGAAATGCCAATAGTTGCGGTAGTAGGACGACCAAACGTCGGAAAGAGCACGCTTTTTAATAAACTGTGCGGAAAACGACTGTCCATCGTAGAAGATACGCCGGGCGTAACACGGGATCGCATTTTCGCCGAATGTGAGTGGTTGGGTCGAGATTTTACACTGATAGACACCGGAGGACTGGAACCGACCTCGAACGACGGACTGCTGACCGAGATGAGATTGCAGGTTAATCTTGCCATCGACTGCGCCGACGCAATAATTTTTGTGACCGACGGCACAACGGGACTGACGGCGACCGACAGCGAGATTGCAAACCTGTTGCGTCGTAGCAAGAAACCGATATTTGTGGCGGTGAACAAGCTGGACAGTGTCGGCAAGAGCGATGCGGCACTTTTTGAATTTTATGAACTTGCAATCGGCGACATTTTTGCCGTTTCCGCCGTACACGGACATGGCACCGGCGATCTGCTGGATGCCGTTTTCGAGCATCTCGACTTTGAAGAAAAGGGAGAGAGCGAGGGGGATGACCCCATCACGGTGGCGATAATCGGGCGACCGAATGTCGGCAAGAGCTCGCTCGTCAACCATATTCTCGGTGAAAAGCGAATGATAGTTCGAGACGAGGCAGGCACGACACGTGATGCTGTGGACAGCCCTGTGGAAAATAAACACGGACGATTTGTGCTGATAGACACGGCAGGCATGAGAAAAAGGGGCAAGGTGGAACCGGGAGTAGAGCGGTACAGCACCCTGCGCAGTCTTGCGGCGGTGGATCGCAGTGAGGTGGTGGTGATCATGCTGGATGCCACCGTCGGCTTTACCGAGCAGGACAGCAAAATTGCAGGATATGCACATGAAAAAGGCAAGGGTTGCATCGTGGCGGTGAACAAATGGGATGCCATCGAAAAAGAGACCAAGACGATGGAGCGGATGCGCAAAAGCCTGATGGAAGATTTCTCTTTCATGTCTTATGTGCCGTTTATTTTTATCTCGGCAAAGACGGGAGAGCGCGTGGACCGCATGTTTGAGCTGATAAAGTTTGTCAACGATCAAAATGCGATGAGAATAACCACCGGAGTGCTCAACGACCTGTTGCATCGTGCTACTGCAAGAGTGCAGCCACCGAGTGATAAAGGGCGACCGCTGAAAATTTACTACATGACCCAAATTTCCACACGTCCGCCGACCTTTGCGGCTTTTTGCAACAAGCGTGATCTTTTCCATTTCTCCTATCAACGCTATATTGAAAATCAGATTCGTGAGGCTTATGGCCTTGAGGGCACCCCGATAAAAATCTTGATCCGCGAGCGTGGAGAGAAGATATAGCAAGTTTCGGTTTGGAATACCCCAACACTTTTTGTTGCTTTTTGGTGTCAAAAAGCAAATAAACCTTTGCTTGCACTTTTTTTTGGACAGAGCAGAGCCCTGTCCCTATAAACATCACCATAAAAGCGATAGCATAGACAGTGCGGGATTTTATCATACCACTTCGTCATTCTTCCTTTTTTTCT
>CAYJJX010000028.1:0-20059 GCA_964370605.1 uncultured Oscillospiraceae bacterium
AAGATGGCAAAACAATCATATCTAACATCGGAACATATACCGATGAAAATGGAAACACACAAAATTACGAAGATGAATTGGTTTTCGACTTCATAGTTACAGAAAAAGTTACTTATCCTGAATAAAATGAGTATTTCCCGAGGTGATTGATGGAATTGCAAAACCATATTCACGCAATAATTATGATTCGCAAACACAACGAAACGGGACGGGCAACCCGTCCCCTACCATATCAATCGTGATTGGATTACATAAATCAGGTGTTTCACGAAAAATAGATTTTGCGATTTGGCAACCCTCATATCACAATCACATAATCAGAAACGAGAAAGAATACCAAAAATAAAGTATATACGTTTGAATTTTTTCAGACACAACGTCCTGTTTTTCTTTGGCGATAGACGCTGAAAAAGACAAGACATCGAAAGGAATGGTACTGTAATGAAACTTGGTGTATTGACATGTTTAATGTCGGATCGTTCGCTTGAAGATACTCTCAAATATCTGACCGATCAGGGTGTCGAGGCCATCGAACTCGGCTGTGGCGGTTATCCCGGTGACGCACATGCAAACCCCGATGTTCTTCTGAACGACGAGGCAGAATTTTCGGAATTCATGGCGACCATAAAGAAATACAATCTCACCGTGTCGGCACTTGCCTGCCACGCAAATCCCGTCCATCCCGACAAAGAAATCGCAAAGAGCTTTGACGAAGCGCTGACAAAGGCAATTTTGCTTGCCGAGAAGATGGGTGTAGGTGTGGTCAACACATTTTCCGGTTGTCCCGGTGACAGCGACGATTCCCATTATCCGAACTGGGTCACCTGCCCATGGCCGGACGACTTTTCTAAGATTTTGGAATGGCAGTGGAGCGAAAAGTTGATTCCGTACTGGACAGAAAAGAATAAGTTTGCGAAAGAGCACGGCGACGTCAAACTTGCAATGGAGATGCACCCCGGTTTTTGCGTCTATAACACCGAGACGGCACTTCGTCTTCGTGAGGCTTGTGGCGAGAATATCGGTGTGAACTTCGACCCCTCTCACCTCATCTGGCAAGGAATGGATCCTGTGGCGAGCATCAAGGCATTGGGACTTGCCGGAGCGATGTTCCACTTTCACGCAAAAGATACCAAGATAGATGCGGCAAATACGGCTCTCAACGGCGTGCTTGACACCAAGCATTACGGCGATGAGATAAATCGTTCTTGGATATTCCGTTCCTGCGGATTCGGTACCGATGCGGTGCTCTGGAAAGACATGATTTCCATGCTGGCAAAGGTCGGTTATGACGGTGCGCTGTCTATCGAGCATGAGGACAGCCTTATGTCGGTAGAGGACGGCCTCGGAAAGGCTATAGACTTCTTGAAAGAGATGATCATCAAGGAAAAACCAAAGGGAATGTGGTGGGCGTAGACAGCCATGCAAAAAAACCTTTGTTTTGGCGATGAAATTTTTGATTGCCGAAATACAGCAGTTATAGCAATAGCCTTCCAATCAAAAACCAATAAAAGAGAGCCGTGCTGTGTTTCCCAGTACGGCTCTTTTTATGACTATATTAAAATTGCAATGCACCCTCTGCAACCGTGTGCCTAGTTAGGCCTTCGATGAAGCTGGCGTGACGTTATCGGTGTTGATTTTAATGTTTATCTCCGACATTAACTCGCTTCCGATGATGTTCAGCATCTCTTCGAATTTAGCAATCTCTTCTGCAGAAAAACGGTCTTCGATGCGGTTCATAACCTCTTTGAGATAGGAATAACTGACGTTATAGTAGGCGAAATATTTTTCGGTCGGCTCAATGTGAAATTCTCGCCTGTCCAGTTCAGAGCGCAACTTTTTGAGATATCCTTTTTGGACAAGGCTGTTTATCTTGTAGGCGGCATTCGGTGGAGAAATGTTCATAAACGTAGCAAATTCGTTGACCGTCGGGCATTTCATAGAATGAATAATTTCCATGCAAAATGTCTCAACGGTGGTAAGCGTCGCCTCACGTTGTCCCAGTTTTGCGAATACCTGCTGATAAAAATGAAGTTTAAATTTTGCGTAAACCTCCGAAAATGCTATATGAAGCATGATGTTCCCTTTCTGTAACGCTTTAAATCTAAGTGCTATACCTCGACTGCGAATGTCAGTTCTGCCACGACAGCAACCTCGTCACCGACCTTTGCCACCGCCTCGCCGAACCCGACCGGACCTCGGCGACTTGTCAGAGTACAGCTTAGTGTCAGTACATCGCCCGGCACTACCTGCCTTTTAAAACGAGCCTTTTTTATGCCACCAAACAGCACGATTTTTCCTTTATATTCCGGCTCGCTCAGTATGGCAACCGCTCCGGTCTGCGCCAGTGCCTCGATGATGAGCACTCCCGGCATCACCGGTTTTTGCGGAAAATGTCCGTTGAAAAAATCTTCATTGGCGCTCACGCACTTTGTGCCGACGGCACGGACTCCCGGCTCCAATTCATCAATTCTGTCCACCAAAAGCATCGGATAGCGGTGGGGCAGTATTTCTTTGATCTGCTCAATATTTAAAACCATTGTTTTGTCCCTTTATGATATTATAATCATTTTAATCTGCAATAATAGTCGTTTAGCTTGAAAATCGCCCAAAGATGGATCATAGTGCTAAAGGACTATGAATTATCCCTCAAACTTTTTGAACACCACACATGCGTTATGTCCACCAAACCCGAGCGAGGTAGATATGGCATATTTGGTATCGGTTGCCCGTCCGACATTCGGCACAACGTCGAGATCACACTCCGGATCGGGGTTTTGATAACCGATGGTCGGTGGCAAGAACCCGTTTTCAACCGCCATGCAGGTTATGATACCCTCCACTGCGCCTGCCGCACCGAGGAGATGTCCCGTCATCGACTTGGTGGAACTGATCGCAAGCTTATATGCGTGATCACCGAACGCTGCCTTGATTGCAAGTGTTTCCGCCGCATCGTTGAGCGGCGTCGAGGTGCCGTGTGTGTTAATGTACCCAACCTCTTGCGGAGTAATGCCGGCACTTTCCACGGCACTTTTCAGCGCATGGGCACCGCCGACTCCCTGCGGATCGGGCGCTGTAATATGGTGCGCGTCACAGCTGGTGCCGTATCCGACCACCTCACCGAGAATTTTTGCTCCCCTCGCTACTGCGTGGTCATAGTCTTCCAGTATCAGTGCGCCGCCGCCCTCGCCCATGACGAAACCGCTTCTGTCGGCATCGAACGGTATGGAGGCACGGTTTACATCGTCGGTGACCGCAAGGGCACGAATCGAGGTGAACCCGCCGATGCCAAACGGTGTAATAGACGCCTCTGTTCCGCCGCAAAGCACGACATCGGCATAGCCGTCCGCAATGTGGCGCATGGCGTCACCGATAGCGTTGGTGGCGGAAGCACAGGCGGTGACAGGACAAGCACACATGCCTTTGAAACCCTGCACAATCGCAACATTACCTGCCGGCATGTTTGCGATGCTCATCGGGATAAAGAACGGCGAAACACGGTCATAACCCTTGTCGTATCCTTTTTCACACTCTGATTGGATAGAGCGAAGTCCGCCGATTCCGGTGGCGAAGATCACGGCACAGCGATATGGGTCTTCCTTTTCAATGTCGATGCCGCTCATCTTCATCGCCTGCTCTGACACGGCAATCGCAAATTGGGAGCTTCGATCAAGCTTGCGAATTTCACGCTTGTCGATATACTCTTCCGGATTGAATTTTTTTGCCTCGGCGGCGATTTTCACCTTCATGTCACTGCAGTCATACCCCTCAATCGGAGAAAATCCGTGCACACCGTTTGATATCGACTGCCACATCTCCTCGGCATTATATCCTACTGCCGAGATGCTTCCCCAGCCTGTTATTACCACTCTTTTTCTGTTCATAGTGTTGTCCTCATTTCAGAATAATCATTCAACGCAGAAAACGTTATACCGTTTTTCACGCAAACCGTATTGTAATTTGAAACACATAAAGTGTCATTCAATAGATCGCGGCGCTGATTTTTGTGTATTATACGCAAATTGAAAGCAGAGATCGCGGCGACATGCAGTTTTTTGCCTACATCATCGCGTATCAACGTTTTGCTTACATTCCCATTCCGCCGTCCACCGACAGCACCTGACCGGTAATATAGCTCGAGGTCGGAAGTGCAAAGAAGGTCACGGCATTTGCGATGTCTTCTGTCTGTCCGAGTGAGCCGACCGGAATGTTCATCAATACATTTTGTTTTATCGCATCGGCGAGCACCTCGGTCATGTCCGTTTCGATGAAACCTGGAGCGACAACATTGACAGTAACCCCTTTTGCGGCAAGTTCTTTTGCAACCGACTTGGAAAAACCGACAAGCCCCGACTTGCTGGCGGCATAGTTGCACTGTCCTGCATTGCCATGCTCTCCCACCACACTGCCGATATTGATTATTCTGCCGAAACGTTGTTTCATCATGGGGCGTGCCGCAAATTTTGTGCACAGGAACGCGCCCTTGAGATTGGTGTTTATCACACGGTCAAAATCCTCTTCCGACATTCTCATTATCAGCGTGTCAGCAGTCACTCCAGCATTGTTTACCAGTATGTCGATACTGCCAAACTCTGAAATACAGCTTTCAATCAGCCCGTTTGCCTGTTCTGAAATCGAGACATCCGCCTGTAAAGACATCGCCTTTACACCTTTTTCTTGGCAAAGGCGTACCGTCTCTGCCGCCGCATCGGCATTTCCGGAATAGTTGACGACGACGTTTGCGCCGAGTGAGGCAAGGCCGACACAGATAGCACGGCCGATTCCCCGACTGCCTCCCGTGACCACAGCGTTCTTTCCGTTTAGCATCTGATAGTTCCTTTCTCGATGGTTTTTATCCTATTTGGATAAAAACCAATTGAATTACTTTTTGTATAATTATTTTAGTTAAAAAACGATACGAGATTATTCGAAAAAAATTTGAATTGCAAGGCTGAAGTTTTTGCAATAGTTTCGCTATTACGATTGCCTAAATCACCGTTACATAAAATCTCTTCCGGTATGATGTATCGGATTTTAGTTAATGGCTATATAATTCGATCACCGTCTTTAGATCGTCGATGTTGTCGACGGAATGGCAGGGTATCGACGGTACCGTTTTCTTAACAAATCCGCCCAGCACCTTGCCGGGTCCGATCTCGATGAAACATTCTGCTCCGTCTTGCACCATGTTTTCAATGCAGTCCTGCATGTATACACTGCTCATCACCTGTTTTGTCAGTATGTCGGCAAGGCTCTCGCCCTCTTTGAGCGGCTTTGCGGTGGTGTTGTGATAGACCGCAGTGCTCGGCTGATTGAAAGACAGTGTCTTGAAATAATTACAAAGTGCATCGGCGGCTGGCTTCATCAGTTCGGTATGAAATGCGCCGCTCACGTTGAGTGGCATACAGCGTTTTGCACCGTTTTGTTTTGCAAGGTCACAGGCTTTGTCTACGGCAGATTTTTCACCGCCTATGACAAGTTGACCTTTGCAGTTATAGTTGGCTATCGACACAGTCCCCTCGATGGATCGGCAGATTTCGGCGAGCGGTTCACGCTCCATGCCGAGGATCGCCGCCATGCCGCAGTCGAGGCCGTCACAGGCAGTTTCCATTGCCTTGCCACGAAAGGCAAGCAGCGGCAACAGCTGTTGAAAGGTGAGTGCGCCTGCCGAGTAGAGCGCACAGTATTCCCCAAGACTCAAACCTGCCGTCATGCTCGGGGTGATGCCGTTCTCTCGAAGAAGCTCGGTCACACCGACCGCAAAGGTCGCCATAATCGGCTGGGTATATGATGTCTGAGCCAGCAGTTCTGCAGGGCCATCGGCACAAAGTTTCATCGGATCAAAGTCGAGGAGACTTGCCGCCTCGTCCGCTACCGCACGATAGGTAGGGTAGGCTTCATAAAAATCGACTCCCATGCCGACACGCTGTGCGCCCTGACCTGCATATAAAAAAGCTATCTTCAAGTTTACAGACCTTTCCTGTTTGACAATATTTCATTTGCATCGTTATAAAGTTGTTCGAATATGGCACGCAGTGGGCGAATTTCGCCGAGTTGACCTATCGTCTGTCCTGCCATGACACTGCCCGTCTTGACGTCGCCGTCAAACACCGCACGTCTCAGACCGCCAAGTGTAAACATCTCCAATTCCATCTTGTCTGCACCCTCTTTTTCCTTTGCGAGGTATGCCTTTGACATGCTGTTTTTCACAATGCGCACCGGAGCGCCCACCGTACGACCGGTAACCACCGTGTCGCTTCCGCTTGCCTTAATCAATGCCTGTTTGTAGTTCTCATGGATAGGGCATTCTTCACTGGCGAGAAGACAGGTGCCTATCTGCACGCCGGAGGCGCCAAGCAACGCCGCCGCCGCCAGCTGTCTGCCGTCCGCAATGCCACCCGCCGCTATGACCGGAATGTCGACCGTGTCCACAACCTGCGGTGTCAGCACCATGGTGGTCATCTCGCCGACATGTCCACCGCTCTCGGTTCCCTCGGCGATTATCGCATCGGCTCCGCATGATGCCACCCTTTTTGCAAGGATCGGTGCCGGAACGACCGGCATGACAAATATTCCGGCTTTTTTCCAGTTTTCCATATATTTTCCGGGATTTCCTGCTCCGGTAGTCAAAAACTTTACGCCCTCTTCGATCACGACCTCTGCCATTTTGTCCGACTCCGGATTCATCAGCATCATATTGACGCCAAACGGTTTGTCGGTCTTGGAACGACATATTCTGATCTGCTCACGAAGTGTGTCGGCGGTCAAGGTCGCTCCCGCAATCAATCCCAGCGCACCTGCATTTGAAACCGCCGCCGCGAATGCACCGTCGGTGATGTTTGCCATTCCGCCCTGAATAAAGGGAAACTCGGTGCCGAGTAGTTTATTTATGTTCATCATCTGTGTTTATCCTTTCTGTATATCCTCTATTCGCTCTTCAAAGTGGTGGCTCGAGCACCGTGAATTTATATCTATTCGCTCACGAACCTTTCGCCCATCGAGCGGAATTTTTTGTATCGGTGCGATGCCGGATTTTGGATTTTCTGTGCACGGTGTAGCGCTTTTGTTATGTTGTCGTCGAGCGTTGCGAGAAAATCGGACGGTGCACTGTGCGCCCCATCTTTAGGCTCCGCCACGATGCCGTCGATGACACCGAGCGACAAAAGGTCCTCTGCCGTCAGTTTCATATAGCGGCTCGCCTCTTTTGCCCGTGTCGAGTCTTTCCAGAGAATCGAGGCAAAACCTTCCGGCGACAGGATGGAATATATCGCATTCTCTGCCATCAGCACCTCGTTCGCCACCGCGAGAGCAAGCGCTCCGCCACTGCCTCCCTCACCCATGATGACCGAGACGATCGGAACACTCAGTGAACTCATTGTGGCAATGCTGTGCGCAATGGCACTGCCTTGACCGTTTTCTTCCGCCTCAATTCCGGGATATGCCCCCGGTGTATCTACAAAGGTAATGACAGGACGTCCGAATTTTTCTGCCGCCTTCATGATCCTCATCGCCTTGCGGTATCCTTGCGGATTCGGCATACCGAAATTACATTTCATATTCTCTTTCAGTTCCCTGCCTTTGCAGTGACCCAGCACCGTCACCGGCTTGCCTTTATAAAGAGCAATTCCGCCGACAATACTTCCATCTTCCGCCGAAAGGCAGTCGCCCTTTTGCTCAAAGAAATCTTCAAACAATGTGTCAAAAATTTCGGTGATGTTTGGTCGGTTTGACTCCCGAGCAAGCTGAACCTTTTCCCACTCGGGATATTCGGTATGTTGTGTATTTGTACTCTGTGTCACTGTGTTACCCCTTTTTGTGATCATGCAACCGCAGAAGCCTTGCCAGCACTTCTTTCATCTCACAGCGATTGACAATTTTATCGACAAAGCCATGCTCTTGCAGGAATTCCGATCGCTGAAATCCCTCCGGCAACTTTTGACCGATGGTCTGCTCGATGACTCGAGGACCGGCAAAACCGATGAGAGCCTCCGGCTCGGCGATGGTAATGTCTCCCATCGAGGCGAAACTTGCGGTGACGCCTCCCGTTGTTGGATGAGTTAACACCGATATGTAGAATCCGCCACGCTGTGCAAATCGTTCGATAGCCGCGCAGGTCTTTGCCATCTGCATAAGCGAGATAATTCCCTCCTGCATTCGCGCACCGCCGCTTGCAGAGAAGATGATGAGAGGCAGATGATACTTTTGAGCCTTTTCGACGGCACAGGTAACTTTTTCGCCGACGACTGCACCCATGCTACCCATCAAAAACCTACTGTCCAGAATGACTATCACGGCTGAATGGCCGTCGATGTTTCCGGTAACGGCGATCACACCGTCCGAAAGTCCGGTATCGGTCCGAAGCTGTGCAAGCTTGTCGCTATATCCCGGAAAGGAGAGCGGATCGCTACTACACATATCCGGCTTTATTTCGGTGAAATTGTCGTCGTCCAACAGCAGATCGAGACGACGGTGAGCACCGATCGAAAGATGGTGGCCACATTCGGCGCAAACATTGAATGCTGTCTGTGGTTTTTGCGTGTCGAGTGCGACACCGCACTTTGGACAGTTGCTGTCGATAAGCGATTCTTTTTCAATCAACACACCGTTAAGATGTGCACGTTTGCTTCTCAGCTGTGACAGTCGCTCACGGCGACCGGAAAATGCAATGCTCAATCTTTTACCTCTTTAGATTATCCAAAACCTATTGTTTCGACCATTTCAAAAGATCGTCCATATATTTGCCAAGATACCCTGTGTTATAGCGTCCCTTCACAAAATCGGGTTGGTGCAATATAAGGTGCAAAAACTCTGCTGTCGTGGGATATCCCTCGATAACCAGTTCTTCAAGAGCACGTCGCATACGGCGGATTGCCTGCAATCGAGTGGGTGCATGGACAATGATTTTTGCTACCAACGAATCGTAAAAAGGGCTGAGTTTGCAACCGCAAAACAGCGCCGAGTCGACCCTGACACCGCAACCGGAAGGAAAATGCAAAAATTCAGTGGTACCGGGAATACCGACGAAGTTATTGAAAATATCCTCGGCATTGATACGACACTCGATGGAATGTCCCGAAAAGGTTATATCTTGTTGTTTGAAACGTAGTGGCAGACCTGCCGCAACTTCGAGTTGACAGCGCACAAGATCGATGCCGGTCACCATTTCGGTCACGGGGTGTTCGACCTGTATTCGTGTATTCATCTCTATGAAATAGTAGTTATCCTTTGCATCCATGACAAACTCAACCGTGCCGGCACCGCAATATCCGACTGCCGCCGCCGCCGCAACGGCATCAGCGCCGAGCGCTGCACGGGTTTCGGCCGAAAGACCCTTTGCCGGTGACTCTTCCAGCATCTTTTGGTTTTTACGCTGGATGGAACATTCCCGTTCGCCAAGATGTACGACATTTCCGCGGCTGTCGCCCAGAATCTGCACCTCGATGTGTCGAGGATTGAGGATCAGCTTTTCTATATATAAGCTGCCGTCGCCAAAACAGGCGATAGCCTCCTGTGAAGCCTCTGCAAATTTGCTTGCCAGCTCGTGCATGTCGTTGGCGATGCGCATACCACGACCACCACCGCCGGCAGAGGCCTTGATGAGGACGGGAAAACCGATGCGCATGGCAACGTCCTGCGCCTTTTCAAGGTCGGCAACAATGCCGTCAGAGCCGGGCACGACCGGAACACCGCTATACTGCATGACACTGCGGGCGCTCGCCTTATTACCCATCTTGCGGATAACTTCACCGCTTGGGCCGATAAAGCGAATGCCATTTTCCTCGCATCTGTCGGCAAATTGATCATTTTCCGACAAAAAGCCATAGCCGGGATGCAGTGCTTCGCACTTGAATTGAACCGCCGCCGTTATGATAGCATCCATGTTGAGATAGCTATCCTTAGCGGGAGCGGGACCAATACAGACCGAATGGGTGGCAAGACCGACAGCAAGGCTGTCGGCGTCCTCGGTCGAATAGACCGCCACCGTTTCAATGCCGAGCTCATGACAGGCTCGGATAACGCGAACCGCAATTTCTCCACGATTGGCAATTAAAACACGCCTAAACATAATACTATACTTTCTTTACTACAAATAATTGTTGACCGAAACCGACAAACTCCTGATTTTGAGCACAAATTTCAACAATCTCGCAGTCAAAAGGAGCCGGAAGCTCATTAAGGGTCTTCATTGCCTCGAGGATGCAGAGGGTCTCGCCTCTTTTTACCGTCTGACCGACCTTGACAAAGGGTTCCGATTCAGGGGTGGGTGAGCTATAAAACGTACCGACAAGTGGCGCGGTTATTGTCTCACCGAGCGTAGATATGGCAGGTTGTTCAAACACCTGATGGGCCGAGGGATAGATGGTCTCGGTCTCGGGCATCTTAACCGCCTTGTCAAAAGCCTTGGAAACGGACACCTCAAACTCACCATTTTTATACTGCAGTTTTGAAATGTTTGCAGACTGGAAATAGTCCAGCAATTCATAAAGTTCTTTTCGATCCATCACCGTATTCCTTTCGTAAAAAAAATTAGCCCTCGAGCTTTTCGAGATAGGAAACAATGTCGCCGACTGTAACAAACTGTGCCAGTTGATCGTCCGGAATGCTGACTTCCATTTCCTCTTCGAGAGCCATGCTCAGCTCAACAGCATCCAGGCTATCTGCACCGAGATCGTCAGTGATTTTTGCTTCCAAGGTAACCTCGTCTGCGGAACAACCGAGTGTTGCGACAATAGTTTCTTTTACTTTTTCAAACATGTTAATTCTCCGTTTCATAAAAAATACTTTCATTTATTTAGTTAAAATTTTTTAACTAAATTATTTTAACTTATTTTACCGCTAAAAGACTGGTTTGTCAAGTAAAAAAGGTTATTTATTGATAAATAGAACAAAACCTTTGCAAAAGCGATAAAAATCTGCTATAATTTCTAGAAA
The DNA here is from genome assembly GCA_964370605.1 of uncultured Oscillospiraceae bacterium. GTDB lineage: Bacteria > Bacillota > Clostridia > Oscillospirales > Ruminococcaceae > CAYJBH01. Next base: position 10,930 of record CAYJJX010000028.1, read on the forward strand.
TAGGCATTCATTTTGGGAGCTATAATGAGCAATATTATCTTTAATAAAGACATGGAGTGCATGAAACGTGCCGATCTTGAGGCGTTGCAGCTGGAGCGGCTGCGTTCGCTGGTGGACTACTGCATCAAGAACGTACCGTTTTATCACGATCGCCTTACCACAGCAGGAGTGACACCGGAAAAGCTCAAGACACTTTCCGACATACAATATATACCCTATACAAACAAGGATGATCTGCGGGATACCTATCCGTTTGGCATGTTCAGTGTAAAGCCGAAGGAGCTTGTGCGACTACATGCCTCGTCCGGCACGACCGGAAATCCCACCGTGGTCGGCTATACAAGAGACGATCTCGACAGCTGGTCAGAGCAGGTGGCGAGAATTGTGACTGCGGCAGGAGCAACCGATGAAAGCATGGTGCAGATCTGTTTTGGCTACGGCATGTTTACCGGCGCACTGGGTCTGCACTACGGTCTTGAAAAGATCGGTGCTACCGTTGTGCCCACCTCGTCCGGAAACACCGAAAAACAATTGAAGTTCATGCGTGACTTTGCCACCGACGCCATCGTTGCAACGCCGACCTATTGCCTCTATCTTGCCGAGGCGGCACGAGAGCTGTCACACCGTCACCCCATGAGTGAATACAATGTGCGTTTTGGACTTCTCGGAAGTGAGAGCACCACAAAAGCGATGCAAAACCAGATTGAAGAGCGTTGGGGCAACGGCTGTTTTGTCACCGACAACTACGGCATTTCGGAGCTCAACGGCCCCGGCATTTCGGGCGAGTGTTTTCGCCGTGACGGACTTCATATCAACGAAGACCATTTTCTGTGCGAAATCATTGATCCGACCACCGAAAAAGTACTGGAGCAGGGTAGTTCCGGTGAGATGGTCATAACCAACCTCACCAAAAGGGGGCTTCCGATGCTTCGTTATCGCACCAAGGACATAACTTCCATCAACTATGAGCCATGCGCATGTGGCCGTACCAGCGCACGAATGGAAAAGGTTGCCGGACGTAGTGACGACATGATAAAAATTCGTGGTGTCAACGTATTCCCGACCCAGTTTGAGAGCGTACTGATCGAGGTGGAGGGTGTCACCCCGCACTATCAACTGGTGGTGCGTACCGACAAGGTGTTCGATACCTTAGAGGTGCAGATTGAACTTGCAAAACCGTCGAGCGATATGTCGGAAGAGGAGATAGGACGTCTTCGCTCTCGTCTTGGCAAAAAAATCCATGACAGCCTTAATTTGAAGGTAGAGATCACACTTGCTGAGCCGAAGTCACTGGAACGTTTTGTAGGCAAGGCAAAAAGAGTACAGGATTTGAGGCAGCGATAAAACAAACGCTGTTTTGAAACTGCGTTTGCTGAGAAACTCTGGCTGTAAACGATATTTAGATGTCATCGAATTAATACAAAAGAACAAGGTGTCGGCTCAATGCCAAGACACCTTGTTCTTTTATTAAACGATGGAAGCCCCTGTGCAAAAAGAATTAGGCTTTTCACCGTTATTACAGAAACCTATCGCTTGATAACGGCGCTCGACCGCTCGTTCTCGTCTTGTCTGCGACGCTCTCTACAAAACCAAATCACCTATGTTGTGTGTTCTCAACAGATTGATTCTATCGTGTCAGCAGGTTTCTTGCGTTTTCATAGTCGGCAGGGGGATAGCCTTCCAGAAGAAGATTAGCCTTGACGTCGTACTCGTTCAAAAGGCTGAGGAATGTTTGATAGTCAAAATTCCCGTTGCCGAGTTTTACTTCACAGATTTTCCCGTCGAACAGGAAGTCTTTCACATGGATAGCTTTTATCCTGTCGGCATAGAGGAACAGAGCCTCTTTCACCACATCAAGGTGGTTTGCGTGGTTGTCGGCGTTGAGAAGATTTATCGGATCAAGAATAATGTTCACTCGGTTACTCTTGAGATCGTCAATCATACGAAGTGTCTTTTTCGGGCTACAAAGCACGAGGTTATATACCGCCTCGATTCCAAGGTCTACTTCGGTTTCTTCTGCCTTCTTCACAAACGGCTCCAGTGTTCGGAGCAGTTTGTGGTATGACTCTTCGGAATGGTTTTCCGGGCTGTAAGAAAAATCAGCATTCACAGAACCGGTCTCGGTTCCGACAAGTCGTGCATCCAATGTTTTGGCAAATTCGATGTGATTCATAAATCTTGTCGCCTCGGTCTTGCGTGTGGCGTCATCGGGGTGTATTGGGTTGATATAGCACCCCAGCACATCGATATCTATGTCGGCGGCACACAGCTTTTTGTGCACCGAAACAGCGTCGTCAGAACTAAATGTATCGAGGGAATAGTCCAGTGCCTTGTACAAGGCCAGTTGTATATTAGGTACATTTTTTTCTTTTAATGCCGCGATAAGCACATCGATGGTGCCGTCGCATGAAAAGTCATGTGCTCTCACTCCGATTTTCATAATATCAATCGTTCCTTTCTGCTTATCAGCAATAGCCGAATCAAAATAATCCAAACAGGGTTTTTTGTATAATAATATTATAATGATTTAACGCAGATATTACAAGCCGTACACGTTGTTTTCAAGACTGAATTTTTCGCTGTGATATCCGATTGACATTCCGACAGGCTAAGACCGTCGAGACCTTATGCCGAAGATCGGTCGATTATGTGGTTTATCAGAAGTTGTTTTTCAAGTTGAATTACTATAGGACTATCGTATCGGCAGTTCGCTACGTACCAACTCGCACATTTCTTTTGCTTCATCGATAGTGGCTGCCTCAAACCATATGACCGTCTTTTGTTCTTTAAACAGTGGCAGGTTATCCACTATTTCTTTTTTTGTAAGATTGAGAAGAGGTATCGGCTTGATTTTGTCTTTATTACGTTTGAACACCTCAATAGCCCTGTCGGTATTTGGATCGGACGATATTTCCATCAACTTAATATTGGGGATATTTCCGATTGACTCAAGGCAACGCTCGCTCAGTGCATGGGTGTGAATAAAAGTTCCGTCGAACGCGGCGCAGATATTTTTTGTATGTTCTCTTGCAAAGTCTTCGAAACTGTCGACCGAAATCATGGTGGTGGTGTCTTCCGATATGTGTCCGATTGCTCGTCCCGGCAACCACTCACCGAAACCGGTCACAACTCCGCCCATCACATCTCCGGCGGCATCGAGTTGCTTGTTGTAGTACCAGATAATTGCCTCTTCACAGAACTTGAGAAGTTCACGAAGACTGTCTTCCTCTTCGTAGAAGTCATAGAAAAAGTCGTTTCCGCGCAGTGTATTGGCGATTTCAAGCACGCCGGAGGTGCCGCGAACCATCGGTGCCAGCAAATCCCCATATCGTTCACGGGCATAGGTAATGCCGCCGACCACCATCTTGTAAATGTCGTTGTTTTCGTCCATAGCAATCTTGTTTCGGTCGCTATAGTCGTTCATCACAATATGATGCCAGCTGGTATCTTCCGAGTATTCAACCTCGCCCCCCAGAAATGCGCTATGCTCGGCTATTCCGTACCACGGACCGAGCGAGGGCACACCAAAGTCGTTGACGCAAAGGCGTTTTTCCCAATACCGAAGTTTTTTTTCGGCACAGTCGTCGAGATATTTGTACGTGTCTTTTGGGAAATTATAGTCGGTGAGCGGTGTTGCGCTCGGGGCAATCTCTTTGATGCCTTTAACATTTATGAGTGCCATTCCGGTTTCGGGCGATTGGTAAAACTTCGCGGTGTCGGCTATGACCTTGGCTATGTCAGCCCTAATATTTTTCATAAATAAGCCTCGTTTCTTTATTGATTTTGGATATTGAAAGTGAATGTGTAATCACCGCAAGGAAGATCTTGTGAAAGTTTTGCTTCGTCTGATAGACAGTCGGGTAGACGAAGCATTGCGGTGGTTCCAAACGGTACCAACAGGTTGATTGCAACACTGTTTTCTGTCTTTTTCCAGCGGAGTGCAATCTTGCCGAAAGGAGAGTCAATTTCACATTCGACCGAGTTCAGTTTGTTGAAGATTTGAGGTGAAACGATAAAACGCTTGTATCCAGGAAACTCTTTGTCCACTCTAATTCCGGCGATATATTTGTACAGCACCGCCGAAACGTCGGAGAACATGTTGTGATTATGCGATCCGGTGCCGTTCCAACACTCGGCAAGGGTAGTGCGCCCCATCTCGATGACATTTCCGTATCCGGGGTAGCTCTTTTGAGTTATCATATCATAGATTATGTCGCTTCGATGATGTTCGCCGAGACCCTGAAGGACATATTTTGAGCCGAGAATACCATAATCAATATGGCGATTGGTCGCCTCAATTGAGGAAAGAAGTTTTTTGAGCATGGTGTCATTATCGTCGGCGAGGTCAAAGAAAAGGGCAAATGCATAGGAGGTTTGACAGTCTCCTTCGACCACCATGTCATCGTCGATAAATCTTTCACGTATCACTTTTTTAATAGCACACGCTATCTCACGATGTTCGTCTTGATAACCGAGCAGCTCTTCACATCTGCTGAGTATAGTTGCAACGATATACAGCGATGTAGTATCGATGAGCGATCTCGAAGCCTTGAATGAACCCATGTTGACCGACAGCGCCGCACCCTCAAAAGGCGCGCACCAGTCACCGATTCCGTAGTCAACGATATACCCGTTGCCCATAGAAACCATGGAATCGAAGCATTTTTTCATATAAGGGTATGCCTTTTCGAGAAAACGCTTGTCGCCGGTATGAAGATAAAGATTCCACGGAACTTCGGCAATAGCCTTGGAGTAGTCTGGGCCGTTGCCCCAGTTGTAACCCCAACCGGGCGATGGAACGATGCAGGGTATCGCGCCATCGGGGCGTTGAGCGTCGTATAAATCTTCGCACCACTTGTCAAAGAATTTTATCGTGTCAAAGTTGATCATCATCTGTTCACTGACGATAGTACTGTCGCCCGTCCAAGAGTTTTTCTCTCGATGAGGGCAGTCGGTGTGAAGTCCGTACGAGTTCGAGAGTGTCGACCAGTTGCACATTCTTTGAATTGTGTTCAAGGTCTCGTCTGAGCAGTTGAAATGTCCGATACGGCCGAATGAGCTGTGCATCACACAGGCTGTGAGCGTTTTGGCGCTCACCTCGATGTCGCCACTCAGCTCAACATAACGAAAGCCGTAGTAGGAAAATGCAGGTGTCCATTCCTCCGGACGATCGTCCTCACCGATTATATATCTTGCGGTCTGGAAGTCTCCGCTCTTGACAAACCCGTCGTTGTGTGAGTTGTCGACGGTACGATCCTCTTGCGACAGTGCTTCACCGTATACCATGGTGATGACGGTGCCTTTTTTGCCACGCACCGAAAGACGTGCTACACCCGCCATATTTTGACCGAAATCAAACACCCAAGAACCTTTGGAGGTGTTCCAAAGCGAGACGGTCGGCAACTCCTCGGTGATTTTTATCTGCTCTATTTCATTTGCTATGAGCAGTCCACCGGGCGAACGCATGACGATTGCATTTTCCCAGTCGCTATCATTATAAGTCGCGCCGCTCCAGTCACCGATTTCTTTTGTCGCGTCATATGTCTCACCGTTGCGTAGGCAGTTGTATACGATGGGCGAGGGATGGGCTTTCCAACTCTCGTCGGTGATCACCGTCTCGCATGTGCCGTCTGCAAAAACAAGATGTAGCTCTGCAATGGCACGAGGCATTCCCTTCCAAGGTGCGCATCGGAAATTCCATTCATCAAGTTCGAAATAGTTATACCAACCGTTTCCAAGCACGATGCCCAGTGCAAATTCATTCCTGTCGATGAAAGGCAATACATCATAGACAGAATAAAAGACCCGCTTGTCATACTTAGTGAAAGCCGGTTCCAGCATTGCAGCCGAAACCTTTGTGCCGTTGATATATGGTTCATAGTATCCGAGACCGCTGATGTACAGTCTTGCGCTTGCTATTTCTTTTTCGCACTTTATACTCTTGCGAAGATAGGGAGCGCCATGAGACTGGATCTCTTTTGTGATGAACGGTGCGCCGATCCAGTATGCGCTCCACTGCTCATTCATTTTTCCGGTTTCGAAAAAGGCGATATCGGAAATAAAGATTTTGTCGTCGCTGTTTTGTATTTCGACTCGCCAGAAATAGCGGGTACGGGCTTGAAAAGAAAATTTGTTTTCACAACAATAAAACTGCTCATCAGAGCGGCAACTATCGCTTTCAAAGCAGTAGCTACCCGCCGCCATTGCGTCGAGAGATTCGGCAATATATATTTTATAGCTTTTTTGCAGGTCGCCTGTCTTGTCGGAGGAAATTTTCCAACAAAGACGCGGCGTTTTTTCGATTCCGATTGGATTTTCGGTATAGTTGCAGGTCAGATTGTAGATTGTGAGTTTTGTGATCATTTGTAATCCCCTATTTTAGCATTAAAGTGCCTAAATTATAACGTCAATCCTTGTTTTTTCCATGTCAGCAATTCGATCAACATGATAAGTGTCAGGTTTTGTCCGTAACCGGTCGGTTTTAGTGAAACATTTTTGTAGTAGTCAAGAGTGTCGGCGACGATGGTACCGTATGATACCTGTCCCACTATGCCGTCTTCATTAATATAACCACAGATTGCTTCGACAGCTTTTTTTGCGACCGTCTTGTATTCCGGTGCAAGATAACCCATGCGAATTCCTTTGAGAATGCCGTAGGCAAATCCTGCCGAGCCGGACACCTCAACATAGGAATCGTCGTGGTCGATCAGGGTGTGCCACAATCCACATTCTGACTGGAATTTTCCAAGAGATTCAACCTGTTGGCGGAAGGAATCAAGGATAATGTCGCGAGTCCATGGCTCCAGTTCCATGATTTCAGGCACCTCTGCGGCGGCGATGGTAAACCAGCAGTTGCCTCTTGCCCAGAGGGCTTTTGCATAGTTACTTTTTGTTTCAAAGTTCCAACCGTGATACCAAAGTCCTGTTTTTTTGTCGGCGAGATATCGGATATGTAAGGAGAACTGTTTTTTTGCCTCGTTTGTGTATGTTTTGTTGCCTGTGATACTTCCGATTTTTGCCATAAACAGCACCATCATGAAGATGGTATCAGCCCAGAGCTGTTGAAAGTTATCAGAATCCATGGTGATGTGCTGTATGCCGCCCATCTCGGTTTTCGGCATATCGTTTATCACCCAATCGGCAATTTTTTTGCAGTAGTCGAGATATTTTTCGTTTTTGGTGTACTCATAGAGATAGCAGAGTACAAGCAAAGGGGAACCGGTATTGACGGTATGGTTGATGTCGGTATCGATCTTGCTGTCGAACCAGTCGATCAAATACCGTAGATACCGATCGTCCTGCGTAAGGTCGTAATACTTCAAAACACCATACAGCGCCACCCCTTGTGACCAATCCCATATGTCCATGTCGAAAAGAATGTTGTCGTTTTGCTTTTCCTTTTCGGTGATGATGTTGAGAATCTTAGCGCAGACATCATTGTTCATAAGTCCAAAACTCCTTCCTCGAATCTGAGTTCAAATACAACTGATTTTTACTTGCGTTAAGTCATAGTAAATTACATCATAATATATCAGAATAAAAATAACACAGCAGGGTAAAAAACACAATAATTATTATTGCATTGTCTGTATTTGTTATTAAATTTGTTGATTTACTATATATAGAAAATTTGAGTAGCGAAATAAAGATATTTGCATTTTAGTCGACAAACCTACAGCGATGTTGTATAATGAATATCGATTAGTAAATGTTACGAGGAATTATAATAAATGTACATAAATGAGAAAGAGTATAGCTATCGCTTAAATGTCGAGTTTGCACAGTTTGAAAAGAGCGGTTATCTTTCACCCGCCGGTTATCAGCACCTATCAAATGTGGTGGTAGATCGGCATTTGAGTGATGTGAATCTCAACTTTGAACGGTTGTTTGAATTTGGTATCTCATGGGTACTTTTGTCTATAACTTTTGATATTGTCACTCCGATTACCGACCGCAACAAAACGCTGATCGGAACGACCTGGTATTCCGGTCGAAAGGGCATATTCTTTCGCCGTGAAATCGAGGTTTGCGACGAAGAGGGCACTGTGCATTTTCGTTGCAGTTCCTATTCCACCATGCTGAATCTTACCACACGAAGCATCTTTCGTAATCGTGAGCTTCCGTTTGACATGATGGAGCCTACCGACCAGATACTGACCGAGGCAAAGCCGACCTTCAAGGAGCGGCTCGAGTTTGAAGGCGGTGAGAGTACCGTCGTGAAAAGAAGTCATCTTGACATGCTCGGGCATGTGAACAACGGCCGTTACGGTGAGTTTTGTTTCGACGCGCTGAGTGATGACGAGGCTGACATGCAGCGACTGCGCCACATGGAGGTTTATTTTGTATCAGAGCTGACAATGGGGGAAGAGTTCTCGGTCGGTAAGTCGGTGACAAACAACCGAATCGTTCTGCAGGGCATGAACGACACACAAGGCAAACCATCGTTTTATGGGGTATATGAGTTTGTTTAAAGTAGAGCACCCGTTACGCAAAATGGCTAAAGACTAATGGTGAAAAGTGAATGACTATGGTGCGGCTGTGGTAGAGGGTATTTATATTTGACGCAGTCAAATATAAAGCTAAAGACTAAGGGTGAAAGACTATGGGTGTGAATAGTGAACTTGCAAAATATTCGATAGATTTATCTATTGAGATAGTTGGTTATTATAAATGGCTAACAAGTGATAAAAAAGAATTTGTAATGTCTAAACAAATTCTAAGAAGTGGTACCAGTATAGGTGCAAATATACACGAAGCCTATTATGCAGTTAGTAAGCCTGATTTTATATCTAAAATGCAAATCGCTTTAAAAGAATGTTCTGAAACCGAATACTGGATTAAAATACTCGAAGCAACAGGGTATTTTGATAAACAATTTGATACCATGAAAGCCAAAAACAATTCAATAAAGCGAATGCTGATAGCAACTCTTAACACTTCAAAAAAGAGTGGTGATAGAAATGAATAAAATAATTATTGAAGATTGGGAGTTTAAAATTATCGTCACCGAAGCAAAACCGTGCAGAATGGGTTTTGAAATAGGCGACACATTTTATTGTCAATACGAATGTCCAGCAGGGTTTTGTCCGAAAACTATGGCGTTGTTACATAGTTTGTGTGAGGTAGCACG
>CAYJJX010000029.1:0-19738 GCA_964370605.1 uncultured Oscillospiraceae bacterium
GTGGAGCGGATGATGGGAATCGAACCCACACGACCAGCTTGGAAGGCTGGAGTTCTACCACTAAACTACATCCGCGTATGTAATATTACCGTCATATTATATCATAGCTTTATCTGCTTGTCAACATAATTCATCTTATTTATCAAAGACACAACTGCCTAATATACAAATAACTCTTTTATATGAGAAACGGATGGCGTGCGAAAATTTCGCATTCCATCCGTTTTGCTGTGCCATTTTACTTAGATATAACCATAGTTTCTGTCAACATGACCGCTAACGCCGGGACAACTTCCGGAACCGGTATACTGCCAGATGTCATAACGATAGGCAAAGTCTGTTGCCGTGGTATAATGCGCCAACCAGATTCTATTGTGATCAATCGCATAATAATCAAGCTGGTGAATGAACCAGGACTTGCTGGCATAAATCATCGGAATTTTACCGCCCTGCCTTACCGTGTCACAAAATGCGTTTGCTATCTGCGTCCTCAGCGAGGTGGAGATGTTGTTTGCGCGCCCTCCCGACTGATATTCTGTATCAAACGTTATTCCGTATTTCATGTTGTAGCCCGCGGCCAACGACAGGCAGAAACTCGCCTCCTCAACCGCCTCTTGAACTGTAATCGCCTGTGAGAATATGTAGATTCCAACGTCTAATCCTGCGGCTACGGCACCATTTATGTTCTGTCGATAGTATGGATCCTCCACCAACGCTCCGGTCGAATATCCACGATATCCCGCTCTTATTATCGCCCACTCTATTCCGCTTGCCTTGACCGACGCCCAGTTAATATTACCCTGCCACTTTGAAACATCAATACCGTTGGTTGTGTCGGTTGAAAGTGTTCCGTCAAGGTCGAAATAGTACTCTACGCCACCAATGCTCACATATCCGGTGACCATCTTGTTGTTTTCATCATAATAATACTTTTCACCGCCTATATCCTGCCAGCCGGTATAAACCTTTTCAGTCACCGCATCGGTCTTGCTTTGAACGGCATGTGATGCAAACGGCTCGTTCATGGTCATTACGCCATCGACCGTCGTAAACAAAACATCTGTCGGAATCGGTTGCGGAGTCGGCTCAGGTGTGCTTTGCGAATCGGAAGTGCTACTGTCAGAAGAACTTGAGGAACCACTATCAGAACTTGAACTACTGCTTTCGGAACTTGAATCGGCACTGTCAGGACTCGAATTTCCTCCATCGGTGCTCGAACTGCTACCGTCCGGACTTGAATTGCCTCCATCGGTACTCGAACTGCTTTCAGAACTATCGGAACTCGAAGTGCTACTATCAAGGACCGAAGTCGCTGTATCGGGATCATTTATCGGAACAGGGTCAGACAGATAAACAAAAAAATCACTGAAGTCAAAAAGGCCTGTAGAAACTGTTGCTAGTTCGCTTCCGCCATTCACCAACTTGTTCAAACCTATGATTTTTCCATTTGCATCCAAAACAAATTCATATGTGCCGGCATGTTGACCGTCCGCGATGACAAAACTATTGTCGGCTGTTTTGGAAGTGTATGTAACCACTGCAGGTGTCACCACCTTGTCGGTAGCAGTGCTCTCAACATATTTCACCACTGTGGCGGTTGGCTGAGTCGAAGACGATCCGTCGGTCGCTCCGCTCGGTGCTCCGTCGTTGCCGTATTCCGAGTCTTCCTCCGACACTACGATATCTGACTCGTCCTTTATCTTGTCTTTGAGCTCCTCCTCATCAAGCGGTTTCGTGTCAACCTCAAGTGTGACATTGACCGACTTCGGCTCGATGACAGGATATCCGTCTATCGGATGCAGAATGACAACATATCCGCCCTCTTCCTCAAGCTCATTCAGTTCAAAAAAGCCTTGCTCGTCCGCCATGATATAGGTTTCCGACTCGCCGTTCGGGTCAATAACGGTCAGCTCAAACGGTATGCCGGTGATCGGCTCGCCGTTTTCGTCCACCACTCGAATCTCCAAAAGGCTTTCTGCCGATGCGAGCGAAAGGTTAATAGTCGACACACCACTCTTCACCGACGTTGACATCAGTGCATATTCAATCATCGGTGTACCGGTCGGCAAAAGCGGTTCGCTGGCCGTGTCAGTGTGCTCGCTCGGCACTGTGATGTTTTCAAAATTCGGCAACAAAAACAGTGCGGCAACTGATCCCAGAATTATCGCAAAACAAAGTCCAACCACCGAAGCGATCAGCGCAATCCGTTTGCGCTTCTTGCGTCGTTCCTTTACGTCGTCAACCTCTTCCACCATATTGCGGAACTTCTCGGCAACCTCATTGACCGACACGGTCGATACCGCCGTACCACCGTAGGTCTCGATCACACGGGGCTGTGTATCGCACACGGTTTGCGACACATCGTTTCCCGCCACCGATTCCTGCGGCTCGATTTCAACCTTTTCAAGCTTTTCGATTTTTTGTTCTGCCATTTTCGGCTCTTCTGTCCATTTTGAAGGATCTTCTTGCGCCGACTGAGATATAGGTTCCGGTTTTTCTGTGGCAAATGCCGTACGGGCGGTCGGGACATTGCGCAATGAAGAGATCACATCGGTGACCGAGCCCGGTTTTCCGGTGCCGCGTGACCGATTGACCACATTGGTCACAGCGCCGCTATTCTGCGCGTTTTCTGTATTTGCCGACGATACGGTCACAGGTTCCGAAGAAGCCTTAACCTCACCTTTCATCGTCGAATCGCTCGATTCAATCGGCTTTTTCGACGGCTTTGAATTTTCTTTATAAAAGGGTATATTTTTATTACCTTTGACAAATCGCATTGCTGATATCTTTCCTTTCTGCGTGTTTCGTCCGGCCCTGTGTTGATATACAACATGATATTATTACTCATAGTATATAGCAATGCATTTAACTTGTCAAGTTTTGACGTTATTTTGCCACAATTTGAATTTTGCTGTCGCATTCGACAGCACACACCTACGATTCGATACAAATAGTAATATAGCTGTACAAACGTAACTTTTTTCAAATAAAGCTGTAAACTGTGTTGAAAAACGAGCGTTTTTTTGGTATAATGACATGAAAGATTCACAACATAATGGAACTGATTTAAGATGAAACTCGGAATTTTGGGTCTGCCTAACGTAGGCAAGAGCACACTTTTTAATGCAATTACCGGAGCAGGCGCCGCCGCTGCTAACTATCCTTTTTGTACAATAGAGCCAAATGTCGGTGTCGTACCGGTGCCGGATGAACGCCTCGACAAGCTTGCCGAGATGTATAATCCGAAAAAATATACACCGGCCGTCATCGAATTTGTAGACATCGCCGGACTTGTGCGAGGTGCCGCAAAGGGGGAAGGGCTTGGAAACAAGTTTTTGTCCCATGTTCGAGAAGTGGATTCGTTGATTCATGTCTGCCGCTGTTTCGAAGAGGCGGACGTCGTTCATGTCGACGGTACCGTCGATCCGGTGCGTGACATTGAAACCATCGACGTTGAACTCTGTCTTTCCGACCTTGAACTTTGTGAACGCTGGCTTGCAAACAAGACCAAACAGGCAAAGGGCGACAAATCCGCTTTGGCGGAGGCCGAAATGCTAAAGCGTCTTTGTGCTCATCTGGAACAGGGTATAAACGCACGCTCTTTTGAAACGCAAAGCGACAGCGAACAGGAGTTTTTTGCCACAATTCCGCTTTTGTCGGCAAAACCGATCATATATGCCGCCAACATATCGGAGGATGAACTGCTCTCGGGCGCAGAAAATCCATATCTCGCCTCGGTGAAAGCTCACGCCGAAAAGGAAAAAAGCGGCTGTATCGCCATCTGTGCAAAGCTTGAGGCAGAATGCGCCGTACTTCCTCCCGACGAGAAAAAAGAATTTTTGGCAGAGCTCGGCATCGAGGCAACGGGACTGGACCGATTGATCGTCGCAAGCTACGACCTGCTCGGGCTGATCAGCTATCTGACCGCCGGTGAGCAGGAGGTGCGTGCTTGGACCATAGAAAAAGGCACCAAGGCACCCGGTGCGGCAGGAAAAATCCATACCGATTTTGAGCGTGGCTTTATCCGTGCCGAAGTCGTCGCCTTTGACACCTTGATGGAGTGCAAGACCATGAACGCCGCCAAAGAAAAAGGTCTGGTTCGCAGTGAGGGAAAAGAGTATGTCATGCAGGACGGCGACGTCACGCTGTTCCGTTTCAATGTGTAAAAACAATCGTTTCGATCCTGCTTTACGAAACACTTTGGCGAAACGGCAGGGAACTGAGCTTCGGTTTTGATGGAGCGGTAACAGGTTCTTGTACCACTGTAAAATCGCTCTCAAATCTTCTTTGTTCGCTTCGAAAACCCGAATTTTTTCTAGCTTTCTTTCAGACTAAAAAACAAAAATATGGTGACCATGAAAAACCGTGTATTTCTCATCATACTCGACAGTCTCGGTATCGGCGGTGCGCCGGATGCCGAGATTTTCGGTGACGCGGGAAGTGATACCCTCGCTTCCGTCGCCACTTCGCCGCTTTGTGCGCTCCCAAATCTCACCTCGCTCGGACTTTTTAACATCGACGGTGTGACCTGTTCTCCCTCGGTCGATCATCCGAGCGCCGCCCACGCACGGCTTGTGCCGCTCAGCATGGGTAAAGACACCACCATCGGTCACTGGGAACTTTGCGGTGTAGTGTCAAAGCGTGCACTCCCCACCTATCCCGACGGCTTTCCGGACGAGATTATCTCAACCTTTGAGCAAAAAATCGGTCGAAAAACCCTCTGCAATCTCCCCTATTCCGGTACCGAGGTCATAAAAAAGTTTGGTCCGGAACACATCGAGAGCGGCTCACTCATTGTCTATACCTCGGCGGACAGCGTTTTTCAGATCGCGGCACACGAAGAAATCGTTCCGATCGATCGTCTCTATGCCTTTTGCGAGGCGGCACGTGAAATACTTGTCGGTGAACATGGTGTCGGTCGTGTCATCGCACGACCCTTTATCGGAGATAGCCCCGACAATTTTCGCCGCACCTCAAATCGTCACGACTTCAGTTTGTTACCACCATCACCCACCTTACTTGACAATCTGATCACACGTGGGATTTCGGTCACCGCCATCGGCAAAATTTTTGACATCTTTTGTGGTCGTGGCATTACAAAAAGCATAAAGACAAACGGCAACGCCGACGGCTGCAAGCGGCTGTTACAGGTGGCAAAAGACGGCACCGAGGGGCTGATATTTGCAAACCTCGTCGATTTTGACATGCTGTACGGCCATCGCAACGACATCGACGGATATGCCGCCGCCCTCGCCGAATTTGACCACTTTCTTCCATCGCTTCTTGCAGAGCTTCGTGAAACCGACCTGCTGATTATCACCGCCGACCACGGCTGTGACCCCGGCACCGCCTCCACCGACCATTCAAGAGAATGTGTGCCGATGCTCGCATACGGAATACCGCCGCAAAACCTCGGCACGCTAACCGGGTTTGATCAGGTCGCAAAAATAATAGAACGGGAAATGAAATAACATCATGTCACAAAAGATACAACGAATAAAAGCACTGATTGCCCTTTTCTTTAAAAATATCAAGGAAGAGGGGCTTGGCTTCACGATGAAAAAAACCCTCGGCTTTGTCAAACGTCGAACCAAGAGCCGCAGAGGAAGATTTCTGCCGAGCTATGAGGAGCTGGAAGAGCAACGGGAGACCATCGACATTGGCTTGATCAGCCTACTGCTCCCGCTCTACAACACACCGATGGAATATCTTGAACAGCTTTTCGACAGCATACAGCTCCAGAGTTATCGTTTTTTTGAGGTGTGTATCGCCGATGCCTCTGACGCCGACCATGCCTATGTCGGCGAGTTTGTCAACTCGATAAACGACCTGCGTTTTCGCTATATGAAGGTCAAAAACAGCGGCATTAGCGCCAACACCAACGCCGCTTCCACCCTTGCGACCGGCGATCTTGTCGCCTTTTGCGATCATGACGACATTTTGGCAGAGGATGCATTTTATCATATCATCACCGCCTTTGTCGAGACGGGCGCCGACTATTTTTATTCCGACGAGGCGCTGTTTGACACCGACTACAAGCTTCCGACCGCCACCCATTTCAAGCCGGATTTTTCCCCGCATTATCTTCTTTCCTGCAACTATATCTGCCATCTCAGTGCGGTGCGTCGCTCACTGTTTTCAGAGCTCTCGGGACTTCGCCCACAGTTTGACGGCAGTCAGGACCATGACCTTATCTTGCGCGTCTATGATGCCGGCGGAAAGTTTCATCATATCAGCAAAATTCTTTATTATTGGCGGGTTCATTCCGGTTCAACCTCGGGCGGTACCGATGCAAAACCGTTTGTAAAAAAAGCGGCGATGTCGGCGATTGAGGAGCATCTCAAGCGCAGAAAGATTCGCGGCGAAGTGGCAGAAGGCCTTTTCCCCTCAACCTATCATGTGAAATATCGGGTGATGAGCGGTGTCGGTGTCTCTATCGTCATTCCCACCTGTGACCATGCAGACGATCTTCGTCGCTGTGTCGAGTCGATCATGGAAAAAACCACCTATCGTTTCTTTGAGATCATTCTGGTGGAAAACAATTCAAAAGATCCGGCGACGTTTGAGCTGTATCGTGAACTGACCGAAAAACACAAAAACATAACGGTACTGCAATATGAGGGGGAATTTAACTTCTCAAAAATTTGCAATGCAGGTGCCGCCGTCGCCACCTGCGATCATATTCTGCTACTCAACAACGACATGGAGGTCATTGCGCCCGACTGGTTGGGTGAGATGGTCGGCCTTTCCTGCCGTGAAGAGGTGGGTGCGGTCGGCGCAAAACTGCTGTATCCCGACGGGCGACTCCAACACGGCGGAGTCATCACCGGTCTCGGAGGTCATGCGGGTCACAGCCACAAATACTATGCCGCCTCCAAGAGCGGATACATGTTCCGCATCGGCTGTATCAACAATTACAGCGCCGTGACCGGTGCCTGTTTGATGGTCAAGCGCCGTCTCTATCGCACGCTTGGCGGACTGGACGAACAGTTTGCCGTCGCTTTCAACGATGTCGATTTCTGCCTGCGCCTACTCAAGCTCGGACTGTATAACGTCTACACCCCTTTTGCCGAACTGTATCACCATGAAAGCCTCAGCCGAGGGCTCGACACAAAGGGCGAGAAAAAGGTGCGTTTTGACTCGGAGATGGAACTGCTCCGTAGCCGTTACGGCGACAGTCTGACAAAAGACCCGTTTTATAATATCGGGCTGACGCTCGACTCGGAGGATTTTGGCGAGAATATGGCGACAATAGTGTAATTTATATGAAAAAAACATGTTGATAACAGTCTTGATTTTTGATATAATTAAATATAATGAAAAATTTATTGCTTATTATCAATCCCGGTGCGGGAAAAGGGGCGGTCAGCGGTTCACTTTTTGAGCTTGCGGACAGCTTTACAAAAGCGGGATACCGTGTGGAGCTTCACCCTACGCAGAGTGAGGGGGATGCCACCGAATATATTAAAGAACACGGCGAAAGGTATGATCGCATCGTTTGCTGTGGCGGTGATGGCACCGTCAACGAGGTTGTGGGCGGCTTGATGTGCCTTGAAAAAAGACCGCCGCTTGGCATCATTCCGGCAGGCACCATCAACGATTTCAGCTATACCATCGGTATGCCGACCCAGCCCCTCGCCGCGGCAAAGGTAATCAACTCCACAGACCCTCTCCCTTGTGATGTCGGCAGATTCAACGGCAGACCGTTTATCTATGTCGCTTCCCTCGGGCGACTTACCGCAGTCTCATATTCTACACCCCAACACAGCAAACAGCTGTTTGGCATTGCCGCCTATGTATTCGAGGCGATAAGAAATCTCCATGAACTCACCCCTTTTCACATCACGGTGGAACACGACGGCGGAAAATTCGAGGGCGATTACCTCCTTTGCATGGTCACCAACACTGTCTCGGTAGCCGGATTTCGACATATGTTTGAGGGGGTAGCAGCACTGGACGACAGCGAATTTGAAATCACGTTGGTGCGACAACCCTCATCGGTGGCAGACCTTCAAAAAGCACTGAATATCCTGCTTTCGATGGAATCGGTGGACAATAATTTTGAATTTTTGACGGTACTTCGTTCCTCTTATGTTCGTATTTCCTCCGACCTCAAAAACCCCTGGACAGTCGACGGGCAAGGAGCGGGTGAACACTCGGTCGTTGAGATCAAGGTGGAACCTCATGCACTCGACATCATACGAGAGCCACAGACAACAGAACTCGGAAAGGTATAAATAATATGGTACATGGCAATATTCTCAGTGCGATCGGAAATACTCCACTCGTGCGAATCAACCATCTCAATCCTCATAAAGATATTCACATCTATGCAAAACTCGAAGGGTTCAATCCCACCGGAAGCATCAAGGACAGGATTGCATACTTCATGCTGTTTGAGGCACAAAAAAACGGCGACCTTTGCGACGGCAAAACCATCATCGAGGCCACCAGCGGCAATACCGGTATCTCCATCGCCATGATCGGCCGTGTGCTCGGATATCCGGTCGAGATTGTGATGAGTGAAGCGGTTTCGGTGGAGCGCCGTCAGATGATCACCGCCTTTGGTGCCTCCATCGTGCTCACCCCTGCCGCCGAGGGTACCGACGGTGCAATACGATATGTCAAAGAAAAGTTAAAGACCGAGGGAGAGCGTTATTTTTGTACCGACCAGTTCACCAACAAATACAACAAGCTCGCACACTATAAGACCACCGCAAGCGAAATCTATCGACAAACAGGCAGTGAAATCACTCACTTTGTGTCGTCGCTCGGCACTTCCGGCACCATCATGGGTGTCGGTATGCGCCTAAAAGAGCTAAAGCCGGAAATTGAGATCATCGAGGCGCAACCGATCAAAGGGCACTATATTCAAGGTCTCAAAAACATGAACGAGGCAATTGTCCCTGCGCTTTATGACCCGAACAAGATCGATCATCATATTATGATTGAAAGCGAAGAAGCATTCGCTTGCGCCCGTGACATTGTCGCGAAAGAGGGCATCTTTGTCGGCATGAGCAGCGGCGCTGCCATGAAAGCGGCACTCATCGCCGCCGACCGTATCGCCGCCGAGGGCAAAAGCGCCACCATGGTGGTCATTTTCCCCGATAGAGGAGAAAAATATCTCAGCACAAAACTATTTTCGACAAACGAGTAGAAAGGGACTGACGTTATGAAATATCGAGAGAGAAAAAGATGGCTTTTTTTCGGTCTGCCATTTACCTTTACCGTATACGAGCTTTGCGATGAGACCCTCACCATTCAACAAGGGTTCTTTAACCGTATCGAGTTTGACTGCTATATGTACAAGATTCAAGACGTCACGCTCAACACAAGCCTTGCGGAGCGCATCTTCCGCCTTGGTACCGTTGTTTGCCATACCGGCGACATCACTCATCCGACCTTGACGCTCAAACACATCCGCAACTCAAGATTGATCAAAGACTTTATCCATGATGCCTCGGAACAACACCGACTCAGACAGCGCACCATAAACATGCAAAATATCGGCGCTGACAACATCGGTGATATCGACGATCTGTCGATTTAGTATCGATAAACATTTCATAACAAACAAAGCACCGAAACCGCAACGTTTTGACCTTGTTGTTTCGGTCAAGCGATTGATATCGTCCCCATTTCTTGAAAGGAATAGCGGCAGAATGCCAATAAAAAAACTGCTACCACTGCTGTGCCTCATCATCTTGATAGGCTGTGCTGACATAGATCGCCTTCCGTCCGTCGACACGGGCGGTGTGTCGTCGGGCAGTTCCGCAGCGATTGAAACGGCAACGGTGCCCGCTGTACCACTCAGAGATCCACCCACCACCTCCTACTATCCATCGGCCGACGGAGTTTCGGTCTATTCCTCCGATTATGTCAACATCGATTACTCTAACAGCTCAAAAGGCTATATCATGGTGGAATATGTCGGCAGTCATACCGGCAAGGTGAAATTTCGGGTGGTGGATGCACTGGAAAACACCTATACCTACGACCTTCACGGTAAGACAGGTTATCAAGTCTTTCATCTCCATTCCGGCAGTGGAAGCTATACCTTCCAAACCTTTGAACAGTCAGAAGGAACGCAATATTACACCGTCGATACCCAGACACTCACGGTGACGATTGAGGATGAACTGCTGCCCTACCTCTACCCCAACCAGTATGTCAATTTCGACGAAAATGACCTTGCGGTTCAAACCGCTCAGGATTTATATACCTACACCGAGAACGACCTCGATTTTATCGGCGAGGTTTTCAATTTCACCATCGACACACTCAAATATGACTATGAAAAGGCAGAACTTGCCATCGATGGACAGATTGCAGGGTATATCCCTGTGGTGGACGAAGCAATCACGACAGGTGAGGGCATCTGCTTTGACTATGCCGCTTTGATGACAGCGATGCTTCGCTCTCAAAACGTTCCGACTCGAATGGTCTTCGGCTATGCCGGCGATGTCTACCACGCATGGATTTCGGTCCACACGCCCGAGACAGGTTGGATTGAAAACATTATCGAGTTTGACGGCGAAAAATGGGTACTCATGGATCCGACGTTTACCGACGGCGGTACCGATTCATCATATATAGGAAACGGAGAGAACTATGCAGAAAAATATATCTACTGATACCGAACTAAGGCGGCTGTCCTATGCCGACCTTTCGACCTTCTGCGAGCAGATTGCGTTGATTCTCGGCTCCGGTATTACGGCAGTAGAAGGCTTTTATATCCTGCGTGAAGAGACGCAGGACAAATCGACAATCGCGCTGTTTGACGCCATTTTGGACAACCTCGAAGTGGGTGAAACGCTTTCGTCGACACTTGAAAAAGTCGGTGTCTTTCCAAACTATATGGTTCAGATGGTGCGGATCGGTGAAGTGTCGGGACGCCTTGAAACTGTGTTTCGCTCTCTTGTGACCTACTATAATCGTGAAGACTCGCTCCGTAAATCGATCAAGCATTCCGTCACATATCCGCTCGGCATGGTGGTGATGATGCTTTTGGTCATCGGAGTGCTGGTCGTTCGCGTCATGCCCATCTTCAACTCGGTATTCCAACAGCTCGGCAGTGAAATCACAGGATTTTCCAAGGTGCTGCTCGATATCGGCATGTCAATCTCAAACAACGCCATTGTATACATAACAATTTTGGTAATGCTGGCGGCACTCATAATCATCGGCGTATTCACAGGTAAAGGACGAGAAATCATCAAAAATGTACGAGAAAAATTCGTGCTAACACGAGGTCTTGTCTATAACATCGCAGTATCGCGTTTTTCAAACGGTATGTCTTTGATGCTCTCGAGCGGTCTTGATACCGACGAGAGTCTCAAAATAGTGGAAGAATTAGTGGAAAACGAAACACTCAAAGGCAAAATTCAAAATATTCGTGCCGAGGTGGAAGCCGGTACTCCTTTTGCCACCTCAATGGCCGACAACAAGATTTTTTCCGGTGTCTATGCAAGAATGCTCGCAGTAGGATTCAAGACCGGCTCGATGGACGGTGTAATGCAAAGCATTTCAGAGCGCTATGACGAGGATGTCACCAAGCGTCTTGAAAATATTGTCGCAGTCATTGAACCGACCGTTGTTGCGGTTCTCTGTGTCATTATCGGTGCAATTCTTCTGTCGGTCATGTTGCCGCTGATGAGCATCATCTCCCACATGGGATAATCGCCCACACTGCAAGGAGCAATCATTCAACACTTCAAGGACCAAACCGTCATGAAAATAATAAAAAACCGTGTCATAATCAGCCTTTGCATCTTTTTGCTGTTTATTGCCATCATATATACCGGCCTCGGCTCGATAAATTCAACCGGTGATGAGCTTGCGCTTGAAGCGCTTAACGACGCCATCATCAGGAGCTGTTCCCACAGCTATGCCACTACCGGAGCATATCCCACCTCGATCGAAGATCTGACACAACGATATGGTTTGCAGATAGACGAGGATAAATACATAGTCCACTATGAGGCCTTTGCCTCGAACATTATGCCAACCGTATACATTTTCCCGCTCTAATTCCCACCGTTACCGAAAGGAAAATCTAATGACCTTCAAGATCAAACAATACACTGTCGACATGCTTTTTGTGTTGTCATTGTTTGCCGTGTTTGCCGTCTCGGCATTGCTGTTGGTCTTCTCCGGCACAAGGGTCTATGAAAACATAACCGAGGGGATGGAAAGCTCTTTCTCCTCCCGTACCGCTATTTCCTTCATCAAAAAACAGGTCGACCAAAACAACACACTCGGAGCAATTTCGATTGGAAATATTGAAAATACATCGGCTTTGATGTTGACCGAGACAATCGATGATAACGAGTTTGTACGATACATATATTTTTACGACGGCTATCTCTGCGAGCTTTTCACAAAGTCAGACATCGCACCGAAAGTCGCCGCCGGACAACGACTGGTAGAGCTTGCCGACATGTCGATGGAGCAGGATGGCAATCTTTTGCACTTTAGCGTAAGCGACCACAACGACAGCAGTTTAACCATGACACTCTCGTTGCTCTGATACCCACAAACCGAAAGGAATCTGCATCTTTATGAGAACCCGATCTAAATCAGGACTTTTTCTTATCGAGCTGATAATTGCGATATTGTTTTTTTCACTCGGTTCCATCGTCTGTGTCCGCATGTTTTTAACCTCCCACCTACTGGCACTGGATAGCGAACGCATGAATAGTGCCGTGGCGGCGGCCCGTTCGGCGGCGGAGATCTATCAAAGTGGCGGAAACGACCTGCTTGTCGAGATGACAGGTGCCACCTTGCAGGACAATGAATTTACTGCAACATTCGACGAGAGCGGAAGTTTCAACAAAGACGGAGAATTCATCGCCGTTTTCAGCGAGGATATCGACAACAATCTCGGCATTCTAACCATCAAAACATTCTACCTCGACCAAGAAGAGGAGATATTCGACATGAGAGCCGCAAAATATTCTCCGCAATAGCCTTTTGCGAGATAAGTATTCCCTACATATTTTGAGTATAACCACACAGCAAGATGGCTCTGCCAACTTAAACAGAATTGACGAACTCACATTGTTTGACACAGAAATATAGCAAAACAACCATAAAAATCATCCGGCGTTTAGTCGATGAAACAATAGTAATTCATAGGAAACATGTACATGAAAAAATCGCAACAGATGGGAGTCCCGATCGGCACAAGCCTTTTGCTCGTGGTGTTCGTTCTGCTTGCGCTCATCACCTTTGCAACCCTGTCGCTCGTGACAGCGCGTACCGACAAGCGCTTCAGTCAAGACACCGCCAATGCTACTCAGCAGTACTATGCGGCCGACGCCATCGCCAATACGTCACTTCGGTTCATCGATGAACAACTCGTCGATATCCTTGCAAACGTCACCGACAGACAAGGCTACTTTGACACGATAAAAAGCCGGCTTCCCGACCTTGAATATATCGAGAGTGATGAGCATCTTTTCGCCACCTTCTCGACGCCGGTAAACGAAAACGAAATCATTGAGAGCACCATCTCGATTGGCTACGATGAAGAACAACGATTCGAGATTGTCTCGTGGAAGCTAGTCTATATCGCAGAATGGGAGAGCGATTTGGGACTTGACGTAATACTCTGACGACGAAAGGAATAATTGATTATGGACTTTAAAGCGATGGTAGAGGATATCGTCCGACAGGGTGCCTCCGACATTTTTGTCATCTCAGGACTTCCGATTACCGCCAAGGTGAAAGGACGCATGATCCGATATACCGACAATCCACTCTCACCGAGTGATACGACCGAGATAGTTCATCAGATCTATAGCTACGCCGACAACCGCGATATGTCAAAACTTATCGAGGGCGGCGACGACGACTTCTCCTTCGCTATTCAAGGAGTGTCTCGATTTCGAGTCAATACCTACAAACAAAGAGGCACTGTGGCGGCGGTCATACGAACCATTGCATTCCATCTGCCCCATCCCGATGAGCTTAACATCCCTCCCATTGTCATGGATATCTGCAAAAACGAACGCGGTTTTGTGCTGGTCACCGGCTCGGCAGGAAGCGGAAAGAGTACCACGCTTGCCTGTATGATCGATAGAATAAACAAATCAAGGCAACAACATATAATCACACTGGAAGATCCCATCGAGTTTCTTCATTCCCATGCCGAGTGTATCGTCTCTCAACGTGAAGTCAATCTCGACACCGAAAGTTTCGTCACGGCCTTGAGAAGCGCACTTCGGCAAAGTCCCGATGCAATACTCATCGGTGAACTTCGTGACCGAGAAACCATCGAGGTCGGTATGACGGCGGCAGAAACCGGCCATCTTGTGCTATCCAGTCTACATACCACCAGCGCCGGAAGTACCATCGACCGCATTGTCGATGTGTTTCCGCCACAACAGCAACAGCAGATACGTTTGCAGCTCGCTATGGTGTTGACCGCAATCGTTTGTCAACAGCTTGTGCCGACCGTTAACGGCGACAGTGTCCCGGTCTTTGAAGTCATGACGGTCAATCCTGCAATAAAAAACCTCATCCGCGAAAATAAGGTGCATCAGATCGACAATATCATCTCCTCCGCCTCCGCCGCCGACGGTATGATGAGTATGGACAAAAGCCTGCTCGAGCTTTTGCAAAAAGGAATCATAGATCAAAACACCGCCCTTCGTTTCAGCGCAAATCCCGAAATGATGGCGAGAAAAATGACAACACGTTAGCATCAACCGAGGGCACGACTATGTTTACAATTTATCCACCGAAAAGACTGTGCGAAATTGATATGATAAACCTTGCGGCTGGCGATAAAAACGCATTCATCACCTGGTGTGAAGAAAGCTATAACGATCGGATCAATCATGCTGCCGCCACCATCCTCGCCGGAGGGTTTAAGGTGGTCATGCTGACCGGCCCTTCTGCCTGCGGAAAAACCACCTCCGCCATGAAGCTTGCAAATCGACTGCGCCAGCTCGGCACCCAATCGCGTATCATCTCGCTCGATAACTTTTTTCGAAGCTTTGAGGATTATCCCACTCTGCCGGACGGTAGCAAAGACTATGAAAGCATTGAAACCATCGATATCGCAGAGCTGACAAAATGCCTGGAAGAACTGATGAATACAGGCGAAACATTGCTTCCAATCTTCGACTTTGTCAATTGCAGACGCAGAGAGGAACGGGAACATTTCGTCATCAACGACGGTATCGTCATTGTCGAGGGAATTCACGCGCTCAATCCCGGCATCACACCACACTTTGAGGCGAAAATGTTCAAGATATATCTCAGCATGAGAGAGGAATATTCGCTCAAGGGACGTCGACTCATTCCAAGTATCGACATGAGACTCGCGCGCCGAATGGTACGAGATAACTTTTTCCGTGGTCACGATCCATCCATGACGCTTTCAATGTGGAGCAAGGTTTGTGACGGTGAAATCAAATATATTAAGGCATATAAACACGAGGCGAACTATCTTTTGGATACCAGTCACAGCTATGAGCCTTGTGTGATGTTGCCGTTTTTGGAGGCGATCGACATCTCGAACATCGAAAATCCCGACCACGCAAACCTCTTTGAGGCATTGCGGGAACGATATCGACTTTTTACCATGATAGAAAAATCGATGGTGCCGGACGATTCGATGTTGAATGAATTTATCGGAGTGTAGTGCGGTCATATTATGGATAGAGACGATAAATAAACACCTGAAAAAAACACCTACCGCAGTCAAGCGGCAAAGCAGATAAAAGCAAATACAGCGTGCTTATCATATCCTTCCTTTACGTTATCCATGACATTATGTCGATACCGCAAATCATTTGTGTTATGATCATTTAACTTGAAAATTTCTTTTAGTCATGATATACTGTAATCGTCTCAAAGATAAAAAAGGAGCGCGATTTATGTGGTATATGCTAGCAGCCGGATTGTTGATGCTTTTAATCGGTGCTTTTTTGTTTAGCAAACCGCAACTGCTGTGGGAACTTACAGAAAAATGGAAATCATATTATTCCGATGAACCGTCTGATTTTTATTTGAAAAGCACAAAATTCGGTGGCATCTGCTTTGCGGTCGCAGGGTTAGCGATGATCATCGCACCACTTGTCTTGCAATAGCCGTTATTGTCATTCGCACGACACTGCGTTTCTTTTGTACCGCTGTTTATCAATCAAGCAGTATTGTGGCATCGGCGACATTTTCACAAAATGTCCTGTCGTGCTCCACGAAAATCAGCGTCATATCACTCGTTTTAATCAGGTTTTCGATCTGGATTCGGGACAGGACATCGACATAGTTCAGCGGTTCGTCCCAAACATAAATATGTGCTTTTTGCGAAAGTGATTTCGCAATGAGCACTTTTTTCTTTTGACCGGCACTGAAAGTTTCGATATTCATATCAAAGCTGCTGCGTGAAAAGTCGAGTTTTCTCAAGATTGCCCGAAATAGGCTGACATCGAGTTGTTCCTCTCGCTCAAAATCGGGCAAACGTCCCGTCAAAAATGACGTGTCCTGTGAAACATAGGATACGCTCAATCCTTTCGCCTTGAAGAAGTCGCCGGTGTATTTGAGCGGCTCGTCTAAAATCAGCTTGATAAGGCTTGACTTACCGCTTCCGTTTTTGCCTTTTATATTGACTTTTTGACCTTGTGTGATCTCAAAATTCAGGTTGCTTAGCACGTTATGATCATCATAATAAATTGCGATCTGCTCGCCCTGCAACAATCGTTTTGAATGAAAAGCAAGAGATGATATTTTCAGATCATCGGCGACTTCGATGTTTTTGAGCAACGACTCTTTTGCGGTGATCTGCCCATCGATGCGCCGCTCGATAGCCTTTGAGCGCTTCATCATTTTTGCCGCTTGATGCCCGATATATCCACGGTCGGGACGAAGTCCGGAATTTCTTGTGCCATACTTGGTTTTTTCCACTCGATCAGACCAAGCCGCCTTTTCTTTTGCCGTTTGAGACAAACGTTTGATCTCCTGCTTGATTTTTGTGTTTTGCTCCAGCTCGAAATTGTCTTGCAGTTGCTTGCTTGCGTTCCAGGAAGAGAAATTTCCGGCAACAATCTCGATGTTTGACCTGTTTATCGACATGATATGATCGACACAGTTATCGATGAAATATCTGTCGTGTGACACCAATATAAACCCCTGTTTTTTTCTGAGATAGTCACTGAGCAGTTTTCGCCCCTCAAGATCAAGGTGATTGGTGGGCTCGTCGATAAGCAAAAAGTTGCCCTCGTTAACAAACATTGAGGCGAGCAAAACCTTTGTTTTTTCTCCTTCTGAAAGTGTGCAAAACGGCCTCGCAAGCACGTCTTCCGACACCCCGAGCAACGACAATTCTCTGTAGATGCGCCAGTCGTCGCCGACGATATCGGCCACTTTTAGCTCCTCGTCCTCAATTCTGTACGGAAAATATTCAAACCTCGCCTTGCTCAAAATGGTGCCGCTGTGCTCATATTTTTGCATGAAGAGGTTCAGCAGTGTGGTTTTGCCCCTGCCGTTTCTGCCAATCAAACCAAGCTTCCAAGAGGTATCTATATTGAAGCTTACATTTTCAAATATGTTTTGGTAACTTCCATCATAAGAAAAAGTCAGATTTGAAACATTAATATTAGAATCGTACATCATAACAAAATAACCTCCTCGACCGAAAGTTTCATGCAAGAGCACATGTCGTTAATAAATATCACCGTACCACTGCACAAGCGACTGCAGAATCGGGATCAACCGCTCTGATTTTTCGGTTAACGAGTATTCGACACGCAGTGGCATAGTGTTGAAAACCGTCCTCGTGACCAGTGCGTCCCTTTCAAGCTCTTTCAGCGACGATGCAAGCATGGTGTTGGTGATGCCGTCGATCTTTTTGAGCAGGTCGTTATATCTTGCCGTCCCGTCCGCTTTCAGGGCGCATAGTATCGGCGCTTTCCATTTTCCCCCGATGATTGAGATGGCTTTTTTCATGGGGCAAGGGTCGTTGCAGGGACAGCTTGCGTCACAGATTGCCTTTTCACTCACTTTTTTCGTACCTCCTAATAAAAAACTGCGTTATTGCATGTTCGGTTTCTTTGTATTATAATTATACTTAATAAGAAAAGCGTAGTCAATAGTTTTTTTGTACCTAATAATCATGACACGATTTTAGGTCATTTGACTTTTTGGCGGAGAGTGCCAAAGTTTTGCCGCAAGGTGGCAAGAACGCACAGGACAAAAGAAAGGAAAGTATTATGAAAAACACACCTAAAATTACCGAGCTCATGAAAGAAAGAGAGAGCGTAAAAACCATTAGCACTGTATCGAACGACGGCAAATTACATACCATCGTGGCGGGAAGCATCACCCCGATCGATGCCGACACCATTGCGGTTGCAGAAATTTTCATGAATGTATCGGCGGAGAATCTCGGCCAAAACGCAAAAGCCGCATTCTTGGTTACCAAAGGAACCGAGTCGTATCTTTTGAACTGTACCGCCACAAAAAGGCATACCGACGGGGCGTTGTATGACGGTTTTGCAGAAAAGCTTGCCGCAGCAAAAATGTCGCCCAAAGCGGTTTGGACCTTTTCGGTGGATGAGATCTATGACCAAAGCGCAGCACCAACAGCAGGAACAAAACTGTTTTAGTCTGAAAGTAGCAGGAGAATTGCAAGTCGGACCGAGCGATACAGATATTGTAGCGGCCGGCGCATATGTGGACTGTTCATAAAGTGAACGCCTAAAATATTATGATTAGACGGATAGAGAGCATCACAACTTTAGTTGCTTTCTTATTCGTCTTTTCTATTTGTAAGCGGATTGGGCTGCAATGTCATTAAGTTAAAAATAAACCTTAACTTAATGACATTGGATTCGGCTTCCGCCCCTACATTTTATTTGCACCCTCACAAAAAGAGGTGTATAATAATATTGATAAAGAAAATTATCGGTGTTTTGCAACTATAAAGTTCTTAAATGTACAGTCAGGTTTATAGAATGCAACCGATAAAGATGGTAAGATTTATCCATAGGACAAATGGAGACTTTCAAAAATGATTATATCAGACAAGATTTTATATCTAAGAAAGAAACTTGGTTACACGCATTAGAAGGCGAATACAAAAAAGGTAGTGAAAAGCATGAAGCGATTACCTCGCTTTACTGGAGTGTTACTGTTGTAATTTACTTAGCTTGGAGTTTTTTAACAGGCGATTGGCATATAACATGGATAGTATGGGTAATTGCAGGTGTGCTCTCAAGCGCCTTAGACTTAATTAAACTAAAGAAATAATACCAAAGACAACACGAGAAAATCCCGCCCTACCGGACGGGATTTTTGCTCAAACATCACTTTTGTTTGACCACACTTGCTAAAGCTATGTTGTGACATATTTATGTCTGTGTTCTTTTTTGGCGAAGTCTATTCACTCTATTTTTACTTACTTTAATGACCGCCTTTTTGCGGAAAACGAGGAGTGACGGAGTTGCTTTCCTTCTCTTCAAATGTTCGTATGACAACCGTGCTTCGCATGGCTTAAATTTTTGCCGCTACGCAAAAATTTCTTCGGCTTGTTTCACAAGCCTGTCGCTCCTTTGCTCGCTTCGCTTCGCAGGTCGCTCCACGCCGGTTCGAGTCTCTCCGAGCGGCAGAAAAAACAAAACGAACGCTTCGCCGCGTTGCTTTCCTTCTCTTCAAATGTTCGTATGACAACCGTGTTTCGCATGGCTTAAATTTTTGCCGCTACGCAAAAATTTCTTCGGCTTGTTTCACA
>CAYJJX010000030.1:0-18554 GCA_964370605.1 uncultured Oscillospiraceae bacterium
CTGACCGCTCAGTTCGGTCGATTCATACGACCTGCAAAAGTGCTCTTGACAGGGCGGTTGATGAGGGGTTGATTCGTTTAAATCCTACTGTCGGCTGTGTACTTCCGTCTAAAAAATCGCAAGAAATGCAGGTGCTAACCACCGAGGAGTTACAGAGGTTTCTAATCCAGGCTAAATATGAGGGATTTTATGAATTGTTCTTGCTTGAACTAACGACCGGACTGCGCCGAGGTGAACTACTCTCGATTCAGTGGAGTGACATCAACTTTGATACTGGTGAGTTGAAAATATCTAAACAGGTGTTGCGGATTGATGGCAAACTTACCGTGACAGAACCGAAAACTAAAGCTTCAATACGAACGATAATAATTCCACAAAGTGTGTGTGAGGTGCTTAAAAAGCATAAAGAAATCAGCATTTCACGGTGGCTGTTCCCATCTCCACGATTAGAGGACACACCACTTGACCCAGCGTGGTGTCGACGTAAATTGCAAAAAATATTAGAACATGCAGGGTGCAAAAAGGTTAAATTCCATGAGTTGCGTCATACATTTTGCGTCGGTGCACTTGTCCATGGAATGGATGTGAAAACACTATCGACCATAATCGGTCACAAATCAGTAGCAACAACACTGGATGTTTATACTCATTCCACAGACGAACTACGCAAGCAAGCCGCAGAGCGGATTGACAGAGGATTTGGGCGAGGTATTCAGTCGAGTGATGAAGTTGCACCACCCATCGAACTAAAGCCCGTAACAAGCACGTTTGAGCCGTATAAAGGCAAGAAACGCAAACCGGGGACAGGGTGTATAAGTCAGATCAACAAAAACCTTTGGGAGGGTAGATATTCGCCAAGGTTGCCGAATGGCAAACGGCTTGCTCGAAATGTTTATGCACACTCACTTGAAGAATGTGAGGATAAACTGAAAATATTAATATCCGAGATGAAAATTGAGCTTGCGGAACTACGGTCAGAATTTGCCCCGGATTAAACAAAGAAAACCACCCTATGTGATGCTCAGTATTTCGGCACGCATACAATGCATGCCCTACAAAAAACATTCGCATGACAAGGCGGGCGGATAAAGTATCCGCCCCTACAGCGTAAACAACCAAAAAAACAAAATTTTTCCGTCTGTGGGATTTCATGTGGTCAAACCTTAATTTTTGTAGCTTCACATAAAAAAGAAATGGCTTAAACGCACTGTTTAAGCCATTTCTTGGTGAGGGTAAGAGGACTTGAACCACCGACCTCTTGCATGTCAAGCAAGCGCTCTAACCAACTGAGCTATACCCTCGTTTTTGAAGTACGTATAATATTATATCATACTACTTCAAAAAGGTAAAGTCTTTTTCATGATTTTATTGTGGTTTTTTTGATTTGCGGATGTATTCCAGATGCTATGCAAGGACATCACTCTTTTTCTCTACGGAGCTCTTGAAGTTGATATTCAAGATTGCCGCGTATTGCTTTGATATACTGCTCGCGCAGTTGTTGTTGTTCTTTCTTTTCCTCTTCGGTCAGCTCTGTTTCCTTCTCTTTGCGAGCCAGTTCTGATATTCTGTCCAGTTGAGCTTTTTCCATATTTATGACCGGTCCTTTCTTCTTTACTTATTCCTTAAACGGATCACCTACGCCGAATTCAAACACGGTGATATGGTGATATGGGCTTTGCGGTGTTACCGTAACATCCGGAAACCCTTCCATGTCAGGTCCGCCGGGGAAATAGCCGGTTTCGAGACAAAGTCCTGCATTTTTTTGATATACATGCCCGTCCTTACCAACAATATTATCGATCTTATTTCCGGTGTAGAGCTGCATTCCAGGTTTAGTAGTCACGACGCTCATGTTTCGTCCGCTGTCAGGGCTGTAAAGCACGGCGGCAACGTCGAAACTTTTCTCTTTTTTCAAAACAAAGTTATTGTCATAACCTCCGAAATTCTGAATCTGAGGCTCTTTGGACTCAATGTCGCTGCCAATTTTTTTCGGCGTTCTGAAATCAAATGCAGTGCCGGTTACCGGAAGATAGCCACCCGTCGGGACACACTCGCTATCATTTTCGGTTATCCGATCGGCATTTATCTTTAAATAGTGGTTGAGCACATTGCCATTTGCATGACCGTTCAGATTGAAGTAGCTGTGGTTTGTGAAGTTGGCGATGGTTTTTGCATCGCAGGTCGCATTATACTCCATAATTAATTTATCGTCTTCGGTGAGGCAGTAGGTGACCGTGATTTCCATGTTAGCCGGAAAACCGCCGTCGCCGTCAGGGCTGGTGAGTTTGAATATCAGGCGATCATTTTCGACCTTCACATCAAATGTTTTATGACTAAAACGAGCCGACCCACCGTGAAGTGTATTGTTACCGTCATTTTTGTCTAGCTTATACATTGTCTTATCGAGGTAGAATGCTCCGCCGCCAATGCGATTGGCATAGCGTCCGATGAACGCGCCAAAGTAGGACTCGCCATCTTCGTACTGAGGTTGCGTGTCATAACCCAAGACAATATCGCCGAAATCGCCATAGAGGTTTTTTGTTCTAATAGAGGTTATGGTGGCGCCATAGGCTATTGCTGTAATACTGGTTCCATTATCGTTCTCTAAGGTATAAGCTAATAGATCCTCACCGTTTTCGTTCAACCCGAAAAACTCGGCCTTATATTCTTTCATGGTCGTTCGTTCCTTTCTTTTTAGCTTCGCTACTTTTTCGTTATTTTCATGTTTATACTGAGGTTATAGCTATCCGCCTTTGCGAGGTTTGGGTTTTTCAGATATATTGCCGGCGAAAGAGGCTCACCGATTCCGGAATTCACAGCATCAAGATTCACTGTCATTCTGTCGCCTATCGGCGGCGCTTGAGGTGTAGCCTCTTCCAGGGATTTTTTAGTGTACGGGTGCACCGACATGTCAAATGGTCGGTTACCGGAGCGTATCAGCATCATCATAGCATTTTGGTTATGATTTCCGACGAGCATCAACCATTCGGTTGCATGACGATTGGCATTATCTTGGGGTCTTGAATAGTCGACACATAATTCGTTTGCTTCTCCATGCACAAGAACCGGAATAGCCGCTTCTTTTCTGTCTATATAATTTTCACCCGGGCCAAGTGCAAACGTCGCAAGGTCGCTAAGGATTGGGGTTGTTTCAAAGGTCAATCCAAGGCGCTGGACATCATATGCGGACTGTGCGGAAAAGTCGATCTGCAATTCCCCTTCATGGGTACAGCTATAGTCGATCGACAGTCGTCTGATTCCGTCAGCGGCAAACTGTGCCGATATTCGATTTCCTAAAGTAGTGATGTTTTTCAATGTGACGCTCTGCTCTGCCACACGCCAAAATCCCACTCGCAACACTTTTTTTATACGATCCGACAGTTCGGTGCAAAGATCGTTGTCGTTGGCGACTCTACTGAGCTGAGGACGTATGGGGGAGGATAGAAATTCAAATCCATCGTATTCGATCGCAGTCAGAAACCCGCTCTGCTTATCGATTTTATATCGCAATCCGCCTCGTTCTAACAAGAAACAATCATCCAGTTCATGAGGAACTACAATTCCGCAAGGTGGCAGGTCTGAGCGAGGTTTAAGCCTTGTGTAGGTGAAGCACACATTGCGATGTGATTCGCTCCAATCATAACGACGCGCGTCAATTACGTTGACAACAAGATCGGTCGCCTTGTCGGTACTCACCGAATTGTATGAAATGTCGAAGGTGTGCGACTCACCAAGCTTTATGGCAGGCAAAGACACCGTTTCACTCTGTCGAGCCAGACCGTCAAGACGAAGCTCCCATCCAATCTGAAAGTCTTGGAGTGCCTGTGAGGCAAAGTTGTTATATACTGAAACTTTTGAGCCATCAAGAGCAATCGCTACCGGACTGTAGCATTGTTTGACTTCAAAAGCGGTTGGATAAGGGGTGAGGTCGTGCCGAAGTATTCCACCCTCGCCAAAAACATGATGTGTTTCGCCGTCAAAAAACGCTAACTCGACACAGTTGCATATAAATATTCCTGCAAAGGAATCCTGCTCCCTGAGGGCGTCGACATATTTTTTTATTCTCGATAATCCGTTTGTTGTTCTACCGCCGATGTTCTGCAAGATTATGGGGGTAGCGTGGGTTTTTTCGAGTTTATTCAGTGCCTTGATATTGTTTGCTTCATAGCAACTTAATGTTTCACCCTCGATGGGCCTTGTATCGTCCAACTTTTTCATCAGCTGATATAGTGAGGAGGAAATTCGAGGTGGGTTGTCACCGAGTGCCCATGCAACAATCGAAGGGTGATTTTTGAGTCGGCAGTACATCGACAAAAGCCGGTCGTGGCAGAAACCTGATAATTGATCAGAGGTAAAAGCCTTGATATCGGGACAGACTGACATTTGTGAGACTACCAACATTCCAAGCCGATCACACAGGTCATAGAAAAGGTCACAGGCAGGCTGAGTCAACCAAATAGCGTTGATGTTACACCGCTTTAGCAGCGAGATGGTTTTGGTTATCGATTCTTGATTAGAGTTTCTGCCGTTTATAGAATCCCATTCGGTATAATTTATGCCGCGCATTTTCACAGCATTTCTGTTTAACAGCAGTTGCGAAGCACCTTGCGGCGTCTTCTTTATCGTAATTTCACGGAATCCGACAGATGCAGAACGAAGGTCGAGGGTGTTTCCGCTTGTGTCTTGAAGATAGAGCACCAGACGGTAGAGGTAAGGCGTCTCGTCACTCCATAAATGAACATCTGACAGCTCAATTTCAAACCGAAGTTTAAGCGTCTCCACCGTTCGGACGATGCTGAGCATGGTGTCTTGTCCTTTTCCGACAATTACCCCACTCGTGTTATAAAGCAGTCCCCAGAGTTCCATCGCCTCAAGCTCTGCGCTGGCGATGATTTCGGCATCTACGAAAAGTCGACCGCCGCTCTCGGTGAGTTCGGTGGTGAGACAGTAGTTTTCAAGCCGAAAAATCGGCTCGCCGCACAGCCATACGCTGCGAAAAATGCCGAAAAGCCTCGGTAGATCGCTATCTTCAAAACAACTTGCATAGCTGAAGCGATAGACGATGACGGTGAGATGATTTTCACCGATCATGGCAAAATCGGCTATACTGAAACGATGACCGTCGTATGAGGACTGGCAAAATCCAACACTACTGCCGTTAAAAAAGATCTCGGCACAAGCACCGATGCCGTCGAATCGCAGGAAGAGCTCTCGCTCCATCATGGTGGTTGTAACATCTATGGTGCGATGATAGACGCAGACCGAGTTTTCCTGTTCGATTCTCGGAAATGGATTATTTATAATTTGCGCCTCGTCCGACAGTCTGCCGAGGGCAATTCTATCGCTCGGAACCAGTATTTTTTCCGAGACGGAAAAGTCTTTGATCAGCTCGATGCCGTCCGGCATCATCTTGATTGTGGGATAGAAAAAAAAGTCCCATTCACCGTCCAGACATAGATAATGAGGGCTGACGACGCTGTCTCTTGCGTCGCCAACCGTGTCATATCCAAAGCCGACTGCGTTTGATGGGAGACGATTTTGGTGTATAAAGTCAGGATCTGTGAATGGCGGTTGTGGCATCGTTGTGCTTTTTCCTTTTATTCTCAGATGTTGCAGATGATTCTGGCGCGAAGTACGCCGTCGATAGAGGTAAGTCTTTCTATAACACTCTCGTCGACTGAACATGGGACGTCTAAAACTGTGTATGCAACATCCCCACGGCTCTTGTTGACGAGGTTGTCGATGTTTAGTCCCGCCTCGCCCGCAAGTCCGGTGATGGCGGAGAGCATACCGCTCTTATTTTCGTTGAATATACAAATACGAGTGCCTTCAAATGGATCGAGTGGAACATTCGGCATGTTGACACTGTTCTTAATTTCACCGTATTTCAGGTATCCTTTGGTCTGTCCCACCGCCATGACAGCGCAGTTTTCTTCGCTTTCGGGGGTGGAGGCACCAAGATGAGGTATCGCCAAAACTCCCGGCACATCGATGAGCTCATCGGTGGGGAAGTCGGTAATATACCCACCCAGCTTTCCGCTGGAAAGGGCCGATATGATGTCGGCATTTACGGCGAGGTCGCCGCGCGCCAGATTGATGATCCGTGCACCATCTTTCATCTTGTTCAAAAGCTCCTTGTTCACAAAGCCTTTAGTGTCTTTGTTGACCGGAAGATGAAGCGAAAGAAAGTCACAGTCGTTCAAAAGGTCGGCAAGGTTGGCGCAAGGTTTCACGCTTCTTGACAGGTTCCAAGCCGCCTGCACCGAGATGAACGGATCATATCCATAGACCTCCATGCCGAGATGTACCGCCGCATTGGCGACCAGCACGCCGATGGCACCAAGTCCGATTATTCCGAGTTTTTTGCCTCCGATTTCGGGGCCGACAAAACGGCTCTTGCCTTTTTCTACCAGCGCCGGAACCTCGTCGCCTTTGCCTTTGAGCGTTTTTGCCCAAACGACACCGTCGCCGAGATTTCGACAACCGGCTATCAAAGCCGCGATGGTCAGCTCTTTAACTGCATTAGCATTTGCACCGGGGGTGTTGAAAACCACGATACCTTTTTTGGTGCAGTCCTCTACCGGAATGTTGTTATATCCCGCGCCGGCACGAGCGATGCAGAGCAGTTCGTCCTGCAACTCGTCGGTGGCTATCTTGCTACTGCGCACAAGTATGGCATGAGGATTTTCCTCTTCATCGCCCACCACAAAGTGCGGGGGTTGCATTGCGATGAGACCTTTATCGCTGATACTATTACGAGTTTTTACTCTATACATTACGCTCAAACTCCTTTATGAATTCTACTAGCGCGTTTATTCCCTCAGACGGCATGGCATTATAGATCGAGGCTCTCATGCCGCCGACAAGTCGGTGACCTTTGAGATTGACCAATCCTGCCTTTTCCGCCTCGCTACAAAAACGTTTGTCCAGTTCTGCATCACCGGAGGTAAAGGTGACGTTCATCAGGCTACGACAGTCGGGGCGCACCGGATTGCTGAACAGCGAGCTGTTGTCGATACACTCGTAGAGCATTGCCGCCTTGTCCTGATTTTGCTTTGCCATTTTTTCAAGACCGCCGACGGTATTCTGTACCCAATCGGCGACAAGTCCTGCGACATAGATGGCGAAGGTAGGCGGAGTATTGACCATGCTGTTTGACTTGACATATGTATTATAGTTTTGCATGATTGGCAGACTGTCAGGACTGCGGGAAAGCAGATTTTTGTCGATGATAACAATAGCAAATCCTGCCGGTGCCATATTTTTTTGTGCTCCGGCGTAGATGAGACCGAAACGGGAAATGTCGATCGGCTCACTCATGATACAGCTACTGAAATCGGCAACGAGCGGAACTTCGCCGCATTGAGGTAGATCGGTGAATTTTGTTCCGAATATTGTATTGTTGTAGCAGATATGAAGATAGTCGCTACCCTCACTCGGCTTGATTTTGGACATGTCGGGAATGTAGGTGAAGTTTTTATCTTCTGAGCTGGCGATGATATTGACCTCGGTCAGCTTTTTAGCCGCCTTAGCCGCCTTACCACTGAATTCTCCTGTGACAACATAATCTGCTTTGCCGTTTACCGTAAGGTTTGCGGCAAGCATATCAAACTGCATCGAGGCACCGCCTTGGATAAAGAGTACCTCATGGCTTGACGGAACATTCAAAACATCGATAATACGCTGTTTTGTATCGTTGAAGATCTTGTCATAGACAGGACTGCGGTGGCTCATCTCCATGACCGATTGACCACTGTCTTTATAGCAAAGCAGGTCTGCTTGAACCTGCTCCAACACTGCAAGCGGTAGCTGTGAAGGTCCCGCCGAAAAGTTATAAACTCTGTTCATTACAGTTAATGTCCCTTTCTTTAGATATTTCAAAAACCCATATAAAAGGTGTTGTGCCGAGGTTATTGTGTTGCAAAAATCTCGGCACTTGTTTCAAATCTTCGTTTGTGAGTGTCGTGTGAGATATGTTAGATTATCAGTGACTTTCCGGTCATCTCACTCGGCTGAGGTAATCCCATGATTTGCAACATGGTCGGTGCAATGTCGGCAAGCGATCCGCCGGAGCGGAGCTTGCAGTCATAGCCGATGACACTGAGCGGTACCGGTGAGGTGGTGTGTGCGGTGAACGGTGAACTTCCGTCTGATTCCAACATCTGGTCCGCATTGCCGTGGTCGGCGGTCAAAATGATGACACCCTCCATTTTTTCGACAGCGGCTTTTACCTTAGCAACACAGGCATCGACAGTTTTGACTGCGGTGACAGCGGCATCA
The DNA here is from genome assembly GCA_964370605.1 of uncultured Oscillospiraceae bacterium. Lineage (GTDB taxonomy): Bacteria > Bacillota > Clostridia > Oscillospirales > Ruminococcaceae > CAYJBH01. The sequence continues at coordinate 8,281 of CAYJJX010000030.1, forward strand.
AAGACACCGGTGTGACCGACCATGTCGCAGTTGGCAAAGTTGAGGATAACTACATCGTATGCGCCCGATTCGATTCGTTTCACAGCCTCATCCGCAACCTCGTATGCAGACATCTCCGGCTTCAAGTCGTAGGTTGCAACCTTGGGTGATGCAATCAATGCACGCTCTTCACCGTCATAGACCTTTTCAACACCGCCGTTGAAAAAGAAGGTAACATGGGCATATTTTTCTGTCTCGGCGATGCGAAGTTGGGTCTTGCCGAGTGATGAAAGATATTCGCCTAGCGTGTTCTCAAGACCGTCCGGCTTGAAAGCAACGGTGACGTTTGGCATGGTGGCATCATACTGTGTCATGCAGACATAGTGTAGCTCAAAGAAACCGTTTGGACGGGCAAAACCGTCAAAAGCGGGATCGACAAATGTTCTTGTAATCTCACGTGCACGGTCGGGTCGGAAGTTGAAGAATATCACGCTGTCTCCGGCAGAAATTTTACCGTTTTCATCGCAGATGGTCGGAAGGACAAATTCGTCGGTCACCTGCTCGGCATAGCTCGATTTCACAGCCTCGACCGGATCGGAGTTTTTCACACCCTCGCCCATCACCATGGCGCTGTATGCTTTTTCCACACGCTCCCAGCGGTTGTCACGGTCCATGGCATAATAGCGACCCATCACGGTGGCAATGCTTCCAAGGCCGATAGCTTGTAGCTCGTCACGGAGTTCTGTGACAAAGTCGGCACCGCTTGAGGGGGGAACGTCACGTCCGTCCAAGAAACAATGGACATAAACATTCTTTACCCCACGCTTTTTCGCAAGTTCAACAAGTGCATAAACATGCGTGTTGTGGGAATGGACACCACCGTCCGACAAAAGCCCTGCAAGATGCACGGCTTTGCCTGTTTTTGCCGCCGAATCCATGGCATCGCAAAGTGCGACGTTTTCAAAAAAATCGCCGTCCTTGATAGATTTTGTGATGCGGGTCAGCTCTTGGTATACAACACGGCCGGCACCGATGTTTGTATGTCCGACTTCACTGTTGCCCATCTGCCCTTCCGGCAGACCGACCGCTAGACCCGACGCATCGATGAGGGTGGTCGGGCAGGTGGTGAATATTTCGTTAAGTGCCGACGGATTGGCGGCAATAATGGCATTGCCCTCGGGCGATTTGCGATCACCGAAACCGTCCATTATGCAAAGTACAAGCGGTTTTTTCATCGGCTGCCTGCCTCTACGATAACCGCGAAGTCGGCAGATTTCAGCGAAGCACCGCCGATAAGTCCGCCGTCGATGTTTGCCATATCAAGAAGATTTGCGGCATTTTTTGGGTTCATGGAACCACCGTATTGAATAGTTGTCGCCTCTGCTACAGCCTCGCCGAACATGGCGGAAAGTTTTGTGCGGATAAAGGCACAAACTTCTTCTGCTTGGTCGTCGGTAGCGGTCACACCGGTTCCGATTGCCCATACCGGCTCATATGCGATGATAACATTTTTCATCATGTCGGCGGTAAAACCGGACAGTCCGCGTTTGACCTGAAGTGCAATCAGCTCTTCGGTGATACCGGCTTCACGTTGCTCCAGTGTTTCGCCCACACAGACGATGGCAACAAGGCCTGCATTGACTGCGGCGGTTGCACGCAGGCAAACGGTCTCGTCCGTCTCGCCAAAATATTGGCGGCGCTCGCTGTGACCGATGACGGCATGAGTGACCTTCAGCTCGCAGAGCATGTCGGCAGAAATTTCGCCGGTGAAAGCACCGGATTTTTCAAAGTGAACGTTTTGTGCACCGACCATGATTCCGGTTCCGTCGCACAGTTCTACTGCCTTGGGCAGATCGACATAAGGCACGCAGATAACCACGTCACAGTCTGCCTTTGCAGCTATCGGCTTTAGCTCCTCAATCAGGGCAGCGGCCTCGGACGGAGTTTTGTTCATTTTCCAGTTGCCCGCAATGACAACTTTACGTTTAGCTTTATTCATAACTTGATTACCAATCCTTTCTTTATATGTTTTGTCAGACAGCGCCATAAGATGGCGAATTACAAGCACATTATCGCTCGATGCGACAAAACTTTGTGTATAAAAACTTGTATTAATACTTTTTGTTGTATCGACTCTTACTTGTCGTCGAGGCAAGCAATACCGGGAAGGATCTGGCCTTCAAGGAACTCGAGGCTTGCGCCGCCGCCGGTGCTGATGTGGGTCATCTTGTCGGCAAATCCGAGTTGCTCTACAGCCGCTGCGGAGTCGCCACCACCAATGATAGAGATACTTCCACTGTCGGCAACAGCCTTGGCAACCGCAATGGTACCGGCTGCAAAGTTTTTCCACTCGCTCACACCCATCGGGCCGTTCCAGATGACAGTACCGGCTCCGTTGATTGCTTCGCTAAACAGTTTTTGTGTCTCCGGTCCGATGTCAAGACCCATCCAGCCGTCTTCAATGTGATAATCGTCCACGATCAGTGTGTCACAATCTTCCGCAAATTTGTTGCCGACTACATTGTCGACCGGAAGAAGCATTTTTACGCCCTTTTTCTCGGCATCGTCCAGCATTTTCTTTGCAAGCTCAATCTTATCCTCTTCGCACAGCGACGAACCGATGGAAAGTCCCTGAGCCTTGAAGAAAGTATATGCCATGCCGCCACCGATGATCAATGTGTCCACCTTGTCCAGCAGGTTTTCGATAACACCGATCTTGTCGCTGACCTTTGCACCACCGAGGATTGCGACGAACGGACGTTTTGGGTTTTCCAGTGCTCCGCCCATGAACGATAGCTCTTTTCCGATGAGGAAACCGCAAACGGACGGCAGATAGTCGGCAAGACCTGCGGTAGAGGCATGTGCACGATGTGCGGTACCGAATGCGTCATTTACAAAGATATCGCCGAACGAGGCAAGCTTTTTGCCAAATTCGGGATCGTTTTTCTCTTCTTCCTTGTGGAAACGAAGGTTTTCCAAAAGGCAGATGTCGCCGTCTTTCAAAGCGGCAACCTTAGCGGCGGCATCGTCACCGATAACATCGGTAGCCATCGCAACGGGGCAACCAAGGATTTCCGAGATGCGTTTTGCAACAGGAGCGAGAGAATACTTCTCGACAACCTCACCCTTCGGGCGACCCATATGGGAACAGAGCACAATTTTTGCGCCCTTTTCTTTCAGATATTTTACCGTATCCATTGCGGCAACAATTCTCTTGTCGTCGGTGATGGCGCCGTCCTTCATCGGGACGTTAAAGTCGCAGCGCACAACGCAACGTTTGCCTGCGACATCGATGTCTTGAACTGTCTTTTTGTTCATCATGTTCATGTTTTTATTCTCCTATAATTTATTATATCTTATTTTGAAATAAATTGTACCACAAAGAAGGCGGTCACGCAAGCAAAAAATGGCAAATTGACAAATATTTAACGACACATTAAACTTCTTGCAAAAATCTGCTGAATAGTAACGGTTTTGCGCAGAATGAAAATATCAATTCAGGGCATTGACAATAACAGATAACGAGGGGTTTTGTTCAAGTTTTATCGTTGCATCAGATGACGCTGTGTCCGGAAAAACCGTAGATGGCAAGTGCAAGGATCCCAAGATAGATCAGCATGACCGGAAGACCGCGAAGAATTGCCGGTATTTCCTTTTTGAAGATGAGATGCTGTCCTTCGGTGACGATGAGGGTAGCAAGAAGATATCCGACAGCCGCACCGATGGCATAGCCCATCGCTTCGGCAAACGATTCAAATCCGGTGCCACACAGATACATTGTGCCGAAAACACTGCAGTTGAAGGCCGACATCGGAAGAATTTTCATTATGACTTTGCGCGAATTATCCCTGATGAATACGTACACAATAAGCATGACGATGCCATAAGCAAGACAGCTGACTACGGCGTAATAGAGAGGTCTGATATAGTAACGCAGGTCGCCGAGCTGTTGCAAGATATCTTGTGCGAAGTAGGCAAAAGGAGCCGTAATGATCTGCATCAACATTAAAAGTCCACAGAAAATGACGGTGTCGATTCCATCGTCATCCACCAACTTCAAAAGACGTGAAACGCCGAGTGAACGGGCGAACACGACGTTTTCGATCATAATAGCGACCATTGCAAAGCTGAAGAACGATGCAAGCGAGTCGAGAAGATATTCAATCATGTGCTAAGCTTCGCCCCCTTTACAATAATTTTCCAGAAAAGAACGACGGTGTATTTCCAGACCGCGGCGATGATTCCGGTTATGATGAAGCCGCCGCTGACCAGTTTTGCAAGCGGGAAAATCGGTTGTGACATCAAAACAACATCGTTGACGGTCCCGAACGCCAAAAATTCACGGACGGTGCCGATGACAATGATTGCGAGAGCAAACCCAAGGGCGGTTCGAAGTCCTTTTGTGATTGCCTTAAAGATCGGTTCACGAGTCTTTCGTTCATATCGCTTTATGATGATAGGATCCATGACCAACACAGGGAGATAGAGATGAAACTGCAAAAGTTCTGCAATTCCGAAAATGCGAGTGAGCACAAAGAACATGGCAATATAGCTCACACCGGCAGTCAGAACATAGAGGGGACCGCGAAGTTTTGTATTGATAAAAAAGTTGATGGTTGCCGAACCGACTCTTGTGAGAACCAAGAGTATAAATACCGCAAGCGCGATTATTACGGCGTCATCAAAGGTACGACCTGCAACAATAACCGGTGCCAAACCAAGCCCCTTGAAAATTACCGGATTATTCACAAAGATACGCTCGTTGTTGATTATATCTTCACGGTTGTTATAGGTGCGCACAAAAAAGTTACTTGCCATGTGACAACTCCTTTCTGCGTCGGAACCAGCGTTTTACAAGCCTTGCATTAGTAGCTTTATCATAAAAGCCGGACAAGGATCCGGTGATGATGACGGCAAAGCAAATATTGAGTTCAAAGGCTCCGAATCTGTTGAACATCACAACGATAATGGCAAGCACAAGACCGAATATAAGCCTACCGAGCAATCTTTTTGGTGCGACGACCGGATCGGAGATGATGAAAACACAGGCGAAAAGCAACATTCCGGAGGTTAGCTCATATCTGAGAACATCCAAAACATTTGCATCTTGCACACGTGGGAAGAGGAGAGTCAGCGCTGAAAAAGCAATCAGAAATGACAGGACAATCGAAATTGCAATACGGCGACGGATGCAAAGAAGAAGGCCTGCGGATATGATTACTATGATAAAAGTAGCACCCATCGGGCCTGCAAAGTTTCCGGTTAATGTATCCAAAAGCGAGGTGCTGGGTAGACCGCCGTTTTTTAACGTTGCCGAGTTGGCGGATACCAACGAGACGGTATCATCCAGATTTGTCGGAAGATTGCGGAAGGGAAGCGGATATCTGAAAATTTGCTCCGGCCAGCTTGCAACAGCCACAATAAATCCTACCGCCGCGGGGCTGAAAGGATAGTGATGAAGACCGCCAAAAGCGTATTTTCCAATCATGACCGCCGAAAAAGTTGCGGTAATAACCACCTCGTAGCCGATGGAGGCAGGGAACATCAATACCAGCGTCATGGCGATGACATAGCTGCTCAGATCACTCTCGACGAAGGCGTTGCTGCGCACTGCACGCACCAATATATCGCTGATAAGCGCGCAGGCCAAAGCGATGCCGGCAACGACTGCAACCCGCACGCCATAAAGAAAGAATGCGGTTGCGAGCAACACCAAAAGGCATAGGCCACGCTCGACATCACTGTAAAAATATTCGTTTGGTTTTTGTTTCATCTAAAAAATAGTCCTTTGTTTATCTGTTTTTTGTCTCAGTCATTTTTTGACAGCGCTTTAAAAGCAGCTATTTTCTCTGCTGAGCGTTCTGCATCATCGAAAAGATAACTCCCGGCAACCAAAATATCGGCGCCGGCCTCGACGCAAGGAACGGCAGTGGTGTCGTTTATTCCACCATCGACCGAGACAAACAGGTTTGGTCGATGGATGTTGGCGTATTCACGTATTGCGGCAATTTTTTCAACTGCTTCCGGCATGAATTTTTGTCCGCCGTAGCCGGGTTCGACCGACATAACCAGTACCAACTCGAGTTGAGAAATGTAGGGGAAAATCATTTCGACCGGTGTGGAGGGTCGGATGGAGAGACCCGCCTTCAATCCAAATGAGTGGATAAGGTCGATTGCCTCTGCGGTGTTGCTTTCCGACTCGATATGAAATGTGATCATATCTGCGCCGGCCTTGGCGAAATCAGCGATATAATCTTGCGGCTTTATCAGCATCAAATGAACATCATAACAAGTCTCGACAGCCGCTGAGAGCGACTGCAAAACCGGAATACCGATACTGATATTCGGAACAAACACTCCGTCCATTACGTCGATGTGGAGCATGTCGGCGCCGCTGTCCAACATTGAGCGGCAGTCGTCGCCGAGCTTTGCAAAGTCTGCCGCCAGGATTGATGGGGATATATAGATCATTTTTTCATTCCAATTGTTTATTGTTTTGATGAGGTAGAAATTTCTCATGTCATATATAATATATTATACTCTATGGATAGGGATTTTGCAAGCCGTTTTGTCAGGTTACTCGGGTTTTGGAGATTTATGTGGCACATATAAAGCACGAGAACAGGAGTTTTAGCCCATCTTTTTCTTTTGAGCGAAACTTGTTTTGGTCGCGACTTGAAAAGACGGCAAATTTATGATAAAATAATATCACGACTTCAAATCTACATATACCGATTGGTTACACTTCAGAAAGGACTGAATTTTATGGATTTTATTAGTGGCAGTTGCAGAGATTTTGTTGAAGTTTTGGCATCAAAAGCACCGACACCGGGCGGCGGAGGAGCGGCGGCATATGTCGGCGCGATAGGCACCGCACTCGGCAACATGGTGGGGAGCCTTACGGTTGGCAAGAAAAAATATGCCGACGTAGAGGCAGATATCCTGGAACTGAACGATAAAGCCAAGGCGTTGCAGTCAGAATTGTTGGCGTTGGTCGCCAAAGATGCCGAGGTGTTTGAGCCACTGTCACGCGCCTATGGAATGCCAAAAGATACACCGGAACAGCAGGCAGAGAAAACTCGCGTGATGGAGGCGGCATTACTTGAATGCTGTGAGGTGCCGATGAATATCATGCGTTGTTGCTGTGAGGCGATCGAACTTCATGCCGAGTACGCAAAGAAAGGTACCGCGATAGCAATAAGTGATGTCGGTGTCGGTGTGGAGTGTTGTAGAGCGGCACTGCGCGGTGCATCTCTGAATGTATTTATCAACACAAAATACATGGCAGACAAATCTCGTGCCGATGAACTCAATGCAAAGGCGAAGCAGATGCTTCAAAAATACTGCAAGATGGCAGAGGAAATCTATGCCGATGTCGAGGCGCGATTTTTTTAGTATTTTATGAGTTTGGTGACTACGATGCACCTTTGAAAAGAAATCGACAAGAGCATTAAAAGTTATAAAACAAGTTTTCAACCCAACTTTAGTTGGTCCTGAGTCTTTGTCTTTTCAAACGGAGTGCGTTTGAAATTCGCCATTATGTGGCAAAACCGGACAAAACAAATTAAGAAAGGAATTGACATAATTATGCAATCAGCTGTAAAACTGAAAGGCGCTCCGGTAGCGGCGGCGCTTTGTGAAAAGGCTATCGAACTTGCAAAAGAAATTGGTGTTACCCCTACTCTCGCCATAGTGCGTGTCGGGGATCGCGAAGACGATATTTATTATCAGCGCAGTGCGACCAAGCGCTGTGAAGGGATTGGTCAATTGGTTCGTTCCATCGAACTTCCGCAGGAGGTCACACAGGAAGAGTTGATGAAGGTGATTTGTGAGCTGAACGAAGACGACGGAGTGCACGGTGTGCTGTTGCTTCGCCCACTTCCAAAGCAGATAGATGAGGATGCAATCTGCAACGCGCTATCGCCTAAAAAGGATATAGATGGAATTACAAGCGCTTCGCTAGCCGGTGTGTTCACCGGAAATGGTGTTGGTTTTGCACCTTGTACGGCAAGAGCCTGTATTGAAATTCTGGATCATTATAATATCGACATTGCCGGAAAGAGAGCGACGGTGGTAGGGCGCAGTCTTGTGGTCGGCAAACCGGTTGCAATCATGCTGATTTCAAGGAATGCTACGGTAACAGTGTGTCACACCAAGACGGCAGATATGCAGGCGGAGTGCAAAAAAGCTGAAATATTGATCGTCAGTGCAGGTCGAGCCGGGGTGATAGGCGAAGGTCATTTGAGCGACTCGCAGGTAGTGATTGACGTCGGAATCAATGTTGACGAGCAAGGAAATCTTTGCGGAGATGTCAAAGCGGAGGCGGCAGAGGCGAAATCGTTGAGCTATACACCGGTGCCGGGTGGAGTAGGAGCGGTAACCACAGCGGTGCTTGCCTATCAGCTTGCCGAGGCTTGCCGGGGCGGCGAGTAGATAAGAACAACGACGTTTTTCTTGTCAAATTACATTGTGATGCAGGTGCAAAAATCAAGAGAAGCATATACTTGACAGCTCTAACAAATGGTGGATGAACCGTGTCTATCAGTTAATGCCTTGTTGATGGCATTAACTGATAGGGAATAATAGTTCAGGTCTTCAAATACTCAATTTGAGGACGATGCGAACAGGCGATTTTAGAGGCTTTTCTCTTTTTTTTATTAAATAATGATAAAGCTCATCAAAAAAGTGTTGACACATTCGAATAAATCTGCTATAATAGCATAGCACGTTACGAGATACTAGCTCAGTCGGCAGAGCACCTGACTTTTAATCAGGGTGTCCGGAGTTCGAATCTCCGGTATCTCACCAAGTTGGCGGTATAGCTCAGTTGGTCAGAGCGCTCGGTTCATACCCGAAAGGTCGCCGGTTCAAATCCTGCTACCGCTACCATTTATTTCGTACTTTCGTGCAATTACGGAATAGATAAGGCCCGTTGGTCAAGAGGTTAAGACACCGCCCTTTCACGGCGGAATCACGAGTTCGATTCTCGTACGGGTCACCACTCGTCGCAAACTACGCTTAGTTTGCGACGACTTTTTTTGCAAAAATATAAAAGTCATCGCGGCACTCCGCTTCGTTGATCCTCGTCTTCCGCCCAAAGGCGCACGCTCACACAGGGCGGCTTGTAAACGCGCAGCATTTCCTGTGTTCGCCCGCTTGATCCTTTGTGCGGTTTTGGAAAACATTTTTTTAAAATTATAAAAGCTGCCACGCCACAAAAAATGTATAAAACATTTGCAAAATCACAGATAATGTAGTATAATCATTTTAATTGGACAATAATATAATAACATAACAGGGGTGACAATGAAAACAAATGTGATAAGATACGGTAAAGCATATGTAATAAAAATCATGTTTTTGGCATTGATTTTAGTTGCATTAGCATTTACTTTAATTTCTTGTTCTGAAAACGACGACAATAAATTCGCCCATACCGTCACGCATGTATCGGACGATTATGAGACCGCAGGCAAGTATGTTTTTGAACAAGGCCAAGTTTCAACGGTTAGCTTTTTTGTTGGGTTTGACCCCGACATGCCTGATAGTGTTGTAGATGAAGGGCTTGCTGTTAAATTTAAAGCGGGAGATACTATTATATCACAGTTTAATGTTGCGCACACTGCTGCCGAAATGGGTACAGGCATAACAATTGAAGTTCCAATACCGACAGACACGCTTGGTACAACAGATTATCATATTCTTTTATTAAGCAAATACGGCGTTGGTTGTGGTAGCTCTGCCCACGAAACAAGATTTGATTTTGCTGTTGAGGTTATTGAACCCACAGATGATGGCGGCAGCACAGGCACAGACGGCGGCACGCAAAGCACCGATAATAGTGACAGCGCTTCACAAAGTGACGACAGCAGCTCGCAAAGCGATGACAGTAGCTCGCAAAGTGATGACAGTAGCTCGCAAAGTGACGACAGTAGTTCGCAAAGCGAGGGTGACGATAGCACAGGCAGTGCACAAAGTGGCTTTGCCATCACAAGACAGCCGGTCGATACGAGTGTTGCGGTTGGCGCATCGCTGATTTTGAGCGTCGAGGCGAGCGGCAGTGGCACCTTGTCTTATCAGTGGTACACAAATCTGACAAACAGTTACACTGGCGGCATTGCCCTGACGGGAAAAAATTCCCCCTCGGCCTCTATCAACACGACCTACCCGTTTGTCCAGTACTACTACTGCGTCATAACACAAAGCGGCACCGGCAGAACACTCACAACAAACATCGTCACAGCGAGTGCGGTGGGCGATGCACCAACACCAACGCCGGAACCTACGCCCACACC
>CAYJJX010000031.1:0-17872 GCA_964370605.1 uncultured Oscillospiraceae bacterium
AGTGCAGTGCAAGGGCAACAAAAGATAACACCCTTGTAATATGGTCAAGCCTTTTCAGATGGCATTTTTCGTGCGCGATAATAAAATCATATTCATTTTGGGGAAGTGACGACGGAAGATAAATTTTAGGTTTAATCAAACCCATAACAAACGGTGAATTTATCCCGTCGGCAAGGAATACATTTTCACGCAAATGCTTTGCTCCGATTAGCTTGCGTTTAAGCAAAGCATATTGTATTATGCTATATAATAACAGTGCAAATATGCCGATACCCCAGACAATTCTACCGATAAATATCCAAATCTGAATGGGATTAACACTTGCGGTAGGTGTTGCCGGCGGCAAAATCTCGTTGACCGAATTATCTATAATTTCAAAACCCGTGCTTATTTCCGGCTGTGCTTCATAGACAATATCTTGCGGTATAACCTCGGCGGTTGGTAGCAGTCCCACAGCGCTCTCAAACGAAAAAGGGCAAAGTAACCTAAAAAGCACCACCGCCCAAATAGCATATGAAAATATTTTAGGCGCTTTTTTCAGTAGCATCCTTATGACCAAAACGGCAATAACTACGATACAGGCAGTAAAGCTCATGTTAAGCAGGCTTAAAAAAACACTATCCACACTAAACCTCCTTGTGCTCGTCGATGATCTTCATAATCTCACTTATTTCAGTGTCCGACAGCTTTTTTCGCGTGGTAAAAGACGCCAAAAAACTCGGCAATGAACCGCTGAATGTATCCTCAACAAACCGCTCGCTCTGCATTGCTGTGTATTCAGCCTTTGAGACAAGCGATGTTACCTGTGCTTTTTCATTTCGGAAAATACCTTTTGTACAAAGTTTTCGAAGTATAGTATATGTGGTCGAGCGATTCCAACTGAGTTCTTGTTCGGCAAGTACCGTGAGTTCTCTTGATGAAAGCGGCTCGTTTTGCCAAATTATATCTGCAAACTGCATCTCGATTTCACCGAGTTTGTATTCTATCATTATAAAACCTCCGTTTGTTTACTCTCAATAAACCGCAAGTTTAGTTTATCATGAATAAACAGATTTGTCAAGCGGTAAATATGATACCTCTGAGTTGACAGAATAAAAGCTATTGCAGTATACAATGAACATATTCAGATAGAGATCCGTGTGCATAAATTATATAGAAAAGACGGATAGCATGATGCTATCCGTCTGATAAAGGTATCATGTAGTGGCGCTAATAAAGTTTCTTATGAAAAGCCCACTATGGTATCCTTTTTGTACCTATTTCAAATTTATACTGTTGCCGCTACAAACTTTACAACAAACAGAACTGCGATAACTGTAGTTATAATGTCTTTTTTGGTAAACTTGCCGGTAAACAGTGTGATGAGAATGTAAGCGATTGCACCAATTCCAATGCCGTTTGATATGGAGTAGGTCATAGGCATACAGAATAGTGCTAAAAATGCAGGTACTGCCGAGCGTGCATCGCTCATGTCAATTTTCGCAAAGTTTTTCATCATCAAAACGCCGACATAGATGAGCGCAGGTGCGGTTGCGGCAGAGGGTACAAGCGATGCAAATGGAGCAAGGAACAGACAGAGTGCAAAGCAGATTGCTGTTACCAAGCTTGAAAGTCCGGTACGACCACCTGCCGAAACGCCGGCAGCGGACTCAACAAATGTAGTACAGGTAGATGTGCCGGTCACAGCGCCTGCAACGGTAGCAATCGAGTCACTGGTCATACACTTTGTCATATTGATTGGGTCGCCGTTTTCGTCCAGCATGTCAGCCTGAGCGGCGGTGCCGTATAACGTTCCGATCGTATCAAACATGTCAACAATGCAAAATGTGATAATGAGCATCACGGCTGTAATTGCACCACCGATTATTGGACTATTAAATGCGTTTGTCCAAGAGGTGGGATCAAAAACCGCTGCAAGACCAACCGTTGCAAAGTCAGAGAAAGACTGTCCAACCTGACCCATGTCAAAGGAGGGTGTTGTTCCGGTCAACGGATAGTAAGCGATTGCAATTGCCACAATGGCGATAAGCACCGAGCCTTTCACCTTGAACTTTTCAAGTATTGCGATAAGCACCAATCCGGCAAGTGACAGCAGAGCCGGTATAACTGTGACAATGCCCTCTTCACTGAGTATTGCCCCGTGGATGTCTACAAACTGAACCAAAACGTATGGGTTGTCCTGTACGATGCCGGCATTCTGAAAACCGATAAATGCAATAAACAGACCGATACCCGCCGGTATCGCCTTTTTAAGGCAGTCAGGAAGGGCTTTTGCAATCGCCTGTCTTGCCCCGGTCACCGTCAAAATTAGGAATACTATACCGGACAGCAGGATGATCACAAGACCTGCGCGGTAACCCTCTAGTGGGCTACCACCGGAAATTATCTGCGGAAGAATAAAGGAAACAAAGAAAAATGAGTTTAGGCCCATGCCACATGCTTGTGCAAAAGGCATTTTTGCATAAAGAGCCATGATTAGGGTTCCAAGAACTGCAACCAGTGTTGAAGCGACATAAACAGAGTTCCAAATTTGCTGAAAAACCGGATCCGCACCCTCAGCCAAATGACTGAAGCCCACAACTTGATTGGGGTTTGTCACCACAATGTAAGCCATGGCAAAAAATGTTGTCAGTCCGGCAATAACCTCGGTTCTGACGTTGGAGCCGCGCTCGGAAATCTTAAAAAACTTGTCCAATGCTTTTCATCCTCCTATTAAAAAAAATAACATAATGTTATTAGCGAATAAAATAATTATACATCATTTTTGCAAAAAAACAACTGATTTATCATAAAACTGGAAATTGTCTGACAAATCCGTGTTGAATTTTTGTTTGAATTGTGAAAAATCACAAATTTGAAGAAGAAATTAACTAATATACCGCCTCATAATCGTAGTTTTTCCAATAAAAAAACAGTAAGATAACAAAGCGAGGTGTGATTTATTACCACACCGAAATCTTAAAGCCAACTGAATATAATCGAACCTTTACAAGCATCCACATCTCGGATAGTTGCATGGAAAACACATCGTGGAATGCCTTGTAAAACTGCATCCTACTGTTATACCCCACCTCTTTTAAAATCCCCTCGACAGACACTCAGCAGTCTTTTAAGAGCAGGAGTTCATACTACATTTTAAGCGAGCGCACATATTTATACATAAAAAGCCCTACCATCTCTGAAAAGGCAGAATGTAGGGCTTTTTGTCTCCCCTTCCACTTTCGCAAGCTGGTTATCAGCGGAGGGGTATGTGATTTTATGATAAATTTCCGACAGCAAAAACACTGCCATTCTCGGCAATATCAATTTAGAAATCATAAAAGGAAACGTAGTAGAATTGATAGGTAAAAGCGCACTATATATCCCCTTTTATAACTCTGAACTTTATCTCAATATCATATTTTTCAAGTGGCATAAGTGTTAGAGGAGCATTTTGTTTTTCATGCTCTGTCTTACCTATTGGTAGGCAGGTGCCCGGTTCAAAACCGACGACATACTCGCCTGTGCGAAGTACTTTCCAAAGGTTAAAAAACGGTAATGCTGATTTTTTGTATTCTATTTCGAGTCCGATTGAAAGCTTCTGATTAAACATTGCCACACGGACATAACCCTTCGCATCTTCCTTTATGTCGACAGAGTATGAACGCTCAGGTGCCTTGTCGTCCGGCAGAGTGCATAAGGTAAAATCCTCGTCACTCAGAACCGGTTCACCACTCAACCTTGTAATATTGTTGGGGGTAATTAATATACGTGAGCTTTCATCAAGCAAAGGGTATCCTAGGTTGATGTGATAAAGCATCATAAGGTTATGTTGTTGCATCCCCTCGTTTTTTATACTATCGCGTAGAATAAATTCTCTTTTACCGAGCGTTGCTGATATGCTCCGTGTCAGCGCTATATTTTCACCATGCAACGATGCTTCACGCATTGTACCAGTAGCTGACATGACAAATTCACCGTCTTGCCATCCTTGTGAAACAGAGCAAAACTCCGCCGGTGTATTACTGACTCTGCCATGCAGGCCATGCTTTCTCTCCCCAATTATCCCGTGCTGTTCTACCGTTGGGACTCCTGCATTTGTCATGCCGCAGGTAGTTACAAGACCTCCAAAAAAGTTTCGTAACCAGTCGTTCCCCTCTCTCTCATGATAGGTTGCGGCAGTAATTCCGGTTTTGGACATATATGCTAATGACATACCATTATAGTCTGCAAAAGCAATATCCATGCCCCGATCGGGCAACACTGTAAATTGCAGACCGCTACCGAGCATAAATTCAATTGCCTCAACCCCTTTTGCTTTGCCATCCAAAAAGGTATATCGTTTTAATCCACCTATTTGATTGATAGAACCCATGCGTTCAGTTAAAAATCGTTCTTCGTACTTTATGTCCATTTCTGCTCCTACTTATGTCATTTTCACATGCAAAATATCTTAACTTATGTAAATAGATGTACAAGAATAATATATTTAAATTATTGTCAGTTCTTTATTGACATAACTTTTACATATTTAGAAAGACCACTTGGAAAATACTTTTTATATATATTGTTTGCGAGAGTGTTGGTCACTGTGATCTTAAGTTTATTTTCGCCTTTTTTCACATGCTCGGTAATATCACAAATATAAGGCTCCCATACGAGTGTTTTTATCTTCACCTCGTTTAGCACAACTTCCGCTGTATCAGTGAAGTTTTCTATGCACACAAACACACTATCCCACTCGCCACATTGCTCAAAGACTGTCTCATAGATCGCAGAGCCAGTATAAAATGAATGATCAAGCTTGTCAAACGGTGCAACTTCACCTGTGTAAACTTCACCGTCTTCAAATGTTATGGTAAAGTTGTCACAGAGTCTTTGTTCGTTAATATAGCGATAGTTCTTCAGTGCAGGGGAATTTTCGACAAGTTTGATTTCTTCCTCATCAACCAGTATAAATCTACCTGCATATGCATCAAGCGACAGCTCAAATGATTTACTATTTCGTTCAATCGACGAAATCTCACACCGTTCAAGGTCTATCTCATATAGCCTACCCGAAGTATCGAGACTGATAGTTTCACATATAGAGTTCCCCGACTCATTGCAAAAAAAGAACAGTTTAGCATCACCAAGGTCACGGCAGATATACTTAAAACTTGGGTTTTTAGCCCTTATCTGCACGATAGGAGTAATAATATCTATAACAGTTTTGCGAAGGTTATCTGCACTTATCTCATAGGTTAAATAATTTTGCATACTATAATAGTCGGTATACATGAATGTGGTAGGAAATGATTTAACCTCATTATACATTTCAGCAAAGCGCTGTGCTTCACGATGGTCGATGCAGGTGAAGTCATCGGTACAAGCTATCATAATTTTGCCGCCACAACGTGCAAAACGCAATATGTTTTCCATTTCAAATAAAGTTAGTTTTTTCACACATGCGAGTATCAATAGCTCATAATGTGCATCATTAAAAATCATTAAACTGTCTTTAGATTTAAATCCATCAAGAACATCACTGTTAATAATGTCAAAATCCAACTGAGAGTTTAAAAGTGCGCAGTTAAAACGAATATAGAGATCATCAAGATGGGTCGCCTCGGTAATATCGCTTGGACGGACAAGGCATTTTTGTGTCTCAATAGGATAGTAGACCGCAATTTGTGCATAGTGCCGACCAGCTGTCAATAGTGTGGTGCTTCTCGCAATATACTCAGAATACAACTTAAAATATTGCCAATATGGATTTTGATAAAACAATGATGGCGGACATTCTTCCTTACGATCACCCTCTATCGAATAATAAAAAGCATGGATTACAATCATGTTCACTCCACGCACAAACTGATAATTTGCCCACCGACGAGCATCACGCAGGGTGAAATGCCATCCTGATGTTGCATAGGTCTCGGACATAGTCCTACCCATACTATAGATGTGCTCTGTCGAAGAAGCGTACTTCTCCGACAATTTTTCGGTGAACAGTTCAATTTTATCGACACCGGACATGCTAAGGCAGGCTATTCCCTTCATCATGTCACCCTGTGTTTTGACGTGATATGGCAAAAACTCTTCCACGTGCAGGTGACCTATTGAAAGAACGTTGTTTTGTTCGCACCACTCTTTAATGGTAAGTAAAAAATTTTCTCGATACATCTGTCCGGCAACGTCATAATAATCACTCCTTATTCTACAGGAGTTTTCATTAATATCATCAAAAATGTGATCAAGGTTTTGCAGTATATCATAATTTTTTTTAGTAAAAAAATAGGCGGCAAATCCTTTTGTCCATTGTACTGTGCCGGCGTCAGGACGAGATTCGTACAATTCAAAATTACTGTAAAATCCTGGCTCATCAACAAAAAAGCCCACAACAACATCGCCAAAATATTCTGCAAATCTGCGGAGATATTCGCCGTGAGTATGTTTTATAAAGCACAGCGTGGACTCTTTGTTAAAAAGGTCAACATAAGAATAATCTGAGTAGACAGGACACCATGATGTGTTCTCCAACACATACATATGCTTATCATTCTCAAATAAAATATCCCTGCCGCACTTGTCTTCGGTAATGTCAAGTCTTCGTAAGTGTTTGCCACAATAATCAGCATTTTCTGCTACAACTTTACCGCCGGCATAACCGCTCGGCCAGTTGTCTTCATCGTAGATGTAAACTGTCATTCCGAGCTCTTTTGCTCGCTTAAGTGCTACACCCACAGAACAAAACCATTCCTCACTGAGATATTCTATGGTAAGACCCCGACGTGCATGGATAATATAGGTTTTAATGCCTTTATCCCACATTTCGTTTATTTGAAACAGTATCTCGCTATGTTCCATTTCGCCGTTCCAAAACCAAAACGGCACCGGATAATACTCATATTTTGGTGTTTTAACAAGTTGCAAAAGTTTTTGTGCGGTCATTTCTGCGGCTCCTTTTGTCTAACTCAAGAATTTGACATCATCTAATTATACTCTTAGTTCCTTAGTCAAATAACAACCTATCCACCTCCGCCTTTGTAGGCATGGAGGGCGTTGTGCCGAGTTTTTGCACCGACAGTGCAGCTACTGCGCTTGCAAACTGTGCCGCCTGCCAAATATCCTGCCCATTCGAAAGAGCGGTGAGCAGACCGCCGTTAAACGCATCACCTGCACCGGTCGTGTCTATTGCATTAACCTTAAACGGTGGTATAATTCCTTTTTTCTGCCCTGTGTTGACATAAGCTCCTCTTGACCCGAGTGTGATAAGTACGTTTTGAACACCACGTTCAAAATACCAATCGGCAGCAAGTGTAGCAGTATCCTCGTCAACCACCTCTACTCCGGTCATTATCTGCGCTTCCACCTCGTTAGGCGTCACAAGAAACAACCCATCGAGCAGTGAATCGTCTATTGGCTGAATAGGCGCTGTGTTAAGTATTATCTTGGTGCCGAGCTCCTTCGACATCTCAATTATCTTTTTAATTGAGGATGCGCTTGTCTCGAGCTGGGTGAGCAGAAACTCTGAGTCTTTTACGGTGTCACGAAAGCGCTCGATCTCATGATCGGTGATGGTGCCACACGCACCTGAGACGACCACGATCTCATTCTGACCGCTCGTCTCATCTACTAAGATTAGCGCTATTCCTGTATCAATCTCGTCAGAGTAGAGTATCCCGCTCTTATCCATGCCGAGCTCTTCCATTGTGCCGAGCGCAATGTCGGCAAACATGTCTCTACCGAGTTTGGTTATCATGGTCACATTACCGCCCGACTTGTGGCAAGCAACACCCTGATTAAAACCCTTACCACCGGGACCCATCATAAATATACTGCCCTTGACCGTCTCACCCGGCTTTGGTAGGTGAGGGGTGCGTGACATTAAGTCGACTACAAAGCTTCCGAAAATTGTTACTTTTTTGCCCATTATTCACCCCCTATTAATCTTACAAAAGTGCCATTCCGTTACCGACACCTATCCTATCTGCACCGGCAGCTATCATTTTGAGTGCCTGTTCTTTATTTCGTATTCCACCACTAGCCTTGATGCGCGCTCTGCCACCGACAGCCTCTTTCATCAAAGCAATGTCCTCGGCTGTGGCACCATCGGTAGAAAAACCGGTCGAGGTCTTGACAAATGCCGCACTGGCTGCCACCGACAACTCACACGCCACCCTTTTTTCCTCATCACTCAAAAGGCATGTCTCGATTATCACTTTGACTATTGAAGGTTTTGCAGCTTCAACCACTGCTTTAATATCATCCTCGACCAAACGGTAGTTGTTATCCTTTAGTGCGCCGATGTTTATAACCATGTCTATCTCGTCAGCACCGTCCGTGACCGCCTGACTTGTCTCAAATGCTTTTGCCGCTGTGCTCATTGCGCCAAGCGGAAAACCGACCACACAGCAGGTTTTAACCTCACTGTCGGCAAGTTCACTCGCGACGAGAGGAACAAAGCAAGAGTTGACACATACCGAAGCAAAACCATGCTCTTTTGCCTCGGCACAATATTTTTTGACCGTGTCGGCAGTAGCATCCGCCTTTAAAACGGTGTGATCTATCATGTTGTTTAGATTCATATAAAACTCCTTATATCTTTTCTACTACCGCGTCACCGACCTGCTGTGTAGTTGCAGATCCTCCAAGGTCAGGGGTAAGCGTTTTTCGTTCTACTAATAATTCTTCGATAATGTCGATAAGGCGTTTACCCCAGTCTTCATGACCCAAATGATCCAACATCTGGCTCGCAGCCCAGATTGAAGCTAGTGGGTTTGAAATATTCCTGCCGGCTATATCCGGTGCTGAACCATGGATTGGTTCGAACATTGAGGGGTATTTCCGTTCGGGATTTATGTTTGCTCCAGCGGCAAGTCCCATTCCACCCGCAATCGCCGCACCAAGGTCAGTCAAGATATCACCAAACAAATTGGATCCAACCACCACCTCAAAACGTCCTGGATCTTTTACAAAAAACATTGCAGCTGCATCAACAAGATATGAGTAGGTTTTGACGTCGGGATATTCTTTACCAATCTCGACAAAAATTTCATCCCAAAATACCATTGAGTAGTTGAGTGCGTTACCCTTTGAAATGCTGGTAAGGCTCCGTTTCTCTTTTCTTGCCTGCTCATAAGCATATCGAATTATTCGCTCGGTGCCTCGACGTGAGAAAACTGCATTTTGTAGGACAACCTCGTCCTCCCTACCCTCAAAAAGTCTTGCGCCACTGCCTGCATATTCCCCCTCCGAGTTTTCACGGATAAATGTCATGTTTATACTCTCACGTGGAGTATCTTTTAACGGACAGGGTGCACCTTTAAGTAGCTTTATTGGACGCAGGTTCATGTACTGATCAAAACTCTTGCGAATCTTGAGTAATATATCCCAAAGTGAAATATGATCCGGCACACCGGGGTAGCCAATAGCACCGAGGTAAATGGCATCATATCCGGCTAGAGTACTAATTGCATCGGGTGGCATCATATATCCGTTTTTGAGATAATATTCACATCCCCACGGAAATTCGTCAAAAATAAAATTGAATCCACCATCCTTTTCGGCAACACGGTTTAGAGTCTTGATACCCTCCCGTATTACTTCGGGGCCTATGCCATCACCGGCAATAACCGCTATTTTGTAATACTTCATCCGCTTAGATTGCTCCTTTCTATTCGTTAATACTAATTATTGTTTTTATTCGGCGATTGTCCGCGCCGTCCTTTTGTGCGATGACCTGCGCTGCCTGCTCGAGAGTGCATTCCTGCGTTATTAAAGGCGAAAGGTCTATATTATTCTTTTGCATTATGTCGATTACTCTTTTTGGTGCTCCAAATTTGCCCATTACTCCCATTATTGTAGCAGACTTCATTACAAAGTTGTCTATCTTAAAGTCGTTTAATTGTTTTTCATAAAAACCGATTAACGAGATATGACCGCCAGGTCGAACGGCGTCGACGGCATCTTCAATGGTACTGATGTTGCCGGAGCACTCTATGACAAGATCTGCACCTGTACCAGTATGCTCTCTTGTCACCTTTCCGACTGAGTTGTTTTTACAGTCAATTATTATGTCTGCACCCATCGTTTTTGCTATGTCCAGCTTAAAGGGGTTACGGCCGCTAAGCAATACCTTATTAATCCCAAAAGCTTTGGCGAGTGGGATCGCTGCTAACGCTATGGGTCCGGTTCCGATAATCAATACCGATTTTGCTCCCTCAAGTGCCTGCGGTACAAAGCCTGCAAGTGCTATCGCGGTCGGCTCTATCATGGCAGCGTTTTTAAGCGATATATTGTCCGGCAGTTTAAAAAGATGCCGCTCGGGCATGAGTATATAGTCGGCAAATGCACCGTCATGACAATTTATGGTACCAACCGATTTTATGTCGATGCAACGGTCATAGTTTTTTTCTCTGCAAAACTCACAGGTACCACAGGTTACTCCGCTGTCACCAACAACACGATCACCTATTGAAAAGTCGGTGACTGCGTCTCCGACCTCAAAAACCTCACCTGACCACTCGTGTCCGAATCGAACAGGATATTTAATATGTCCGTCCCGAACAAAATCAGTATCACCGCTAAAAATCGCAAGATCCGTGCCACATATTCCGGCGTAATGCACTTTAACCAAGACCTCATCCCCTTTAGGGACAGGCTTTGCAACTTCCTTCAAAACTACTTTCTTAATATCCTCTGCAATAAGTGCTCTCATTTTTTTAAATCCTCATATGTCAAATCTATAGTATTATACTCTCACCCATACCTAGGAAGTGAAAACTTCTGCCACGCTCTTTCATAGCGTTCGCGAAGAGGAGCGGATTTGCGCCGTGTTCTACAAAAAGACCAAAGTGACAAGGTATAACCCATTTTGCTCCGGACAGTTCACAAAGTTCGGCTGCTTCCTCCTCGTTAAGATTGCCGTACATGCCGTTGATAGGTGGTAGTATTAAGTCCGGTTTCTCGACAATTGCTATATGTTTGACTTCGTCACAAAGGGAGGTATCACCGGTAAAATATATTTTTATATCCGGAGTTGTTATAACAAATCCTATTGCGTCAGGCGAGAGTTCACCGTGGTCACTGAAAACTGCATGTATTTCGATATTCTGAAAGGTGATTCTCTCTCCTCGGTGCATCGAGCATATATGTTCTGAGTCTATAGCCTTTAGTACAGGGTTTGCAGCTCCGGTTGGTGTGGTGCAAAGCAGAGTGTGTTCGTTGCTCATAATCTCTGGCACGGCGATTACATCGAGGTGATCGGGGTGTTCATGAGAACAAAGCAGTAGGTCTGGGCGCAGGTAGTTCGGATCGAAAATTCTTGGAAGCAATCTCTTGAAACTCACCCTTTCCTCGGCACAGTCGCTCAAATAGGGGTCAATCATAATGCTCTCGCCACTCACGGTTTTTATGTAAAATCCGGCTCCGCCCATGAACAAGATTCCTGTTTGTCTTTGTGTTAGTGGCTGATCAAAAAAATCATCAATAAGTTTGTTGTTATAGCATTCAACCGATGGCATATCTTTTTCCTTTTATTATTCAGCTTTTTTATTAAGTGTAGGGTTGCTAAGCGAAAACATCATTCCGGACTCAATATGTTCACTCAAAACATCCTGAACTGCTTTAATGTCACCTTTTTCAAGTAATTCGATTATGTATTCATGCGATGTATCTATCTTTTGCTGAGCACTGGATGGATGATTTTTTAGTTGAGAGAAAAAAAGGACTTGTATTTGACTTTTCAGTTCATGCCATACCTGCAACGCACGCTTGTTTTTAGAGGCGACAATTATCATCTCATGGAATAGAAGGTCGTTCTCTTCAAATTCTTGAAATTCAAATGTTCTGCCATCTACCACAAGTGATTGAAGCTTTTTAACCTGATTATTTAGCTCCTGTATCGGGACAGTGCCCTTTTTGATACAGAGCTCGGCACAAAGCTTTTCTATTGCAAGCCGAAGGTTAAAAATCTCAAGTATATCGTCTTTCGAAAAAATCACGACATTCGTGCCTTTATTCGCTTGTTTTTGGACGATACCCTCGTTGCCTAGTATCATGAAAGCTTCTCGAATAGTGTTTTTACTAACACCGAGTGCTTTGGACATATCCACTTCATTAAGAGCTTTTCCTGGTGGAAGTTCGCCATTAATAATCTTGCCACGAAAGATTGCTGCGACCTGTTCTGCGATAGATGCACTCTGTATGACAAATCCGTCAAAGATTGTTATTGCACTTTTCTTTTCCATAGCCTGTGACTCCTTGAACATTAATACATTAATAAATAACCGAACGAGGCGTAATATGCCACATTTGTGGTTAATTATATTATATCACAGTTGAACATTAATACAATGATTTTTGCATCAAATTTTAAGATATTTATTTTGAAAAATGGCAATTTCATCATTATTTAACAGCAAACGTTTCTCTGCATTTTTATCTCCGGCAACCACAGCTCTCATGAGTCTACCCTCCTCACGACAGAGTTCGTCATGTAATGGTAGATAATATTTATGCAAAAATATTGAATAACTCACAAGTCGATGGTTTCCATAAACGTGCAGATTATTGTCTTTATAACATTCTATAGCAACACTAAATCCATCTTTTATTGCACAAACTATGTCATCACGCAAATTACTGTGAGAAAAAACCATTGTTTTCATCTCGCCAAAACAATCTGCATCTACCGTTGCATGTGAGTCGCTGTTGCCAACTATATTAATATTAATCCCTTTTGCCCTGATGTCACTATACAAAGCAAGTTGAGTTTGATTATACTCACATTCTAATCCACCAATAAGCTCAAAGCAATCTGCAAATCCATTTTCAAGATAATACTTTGTCATTTCATTAGTCACATTATATACATGGTCTACCCAGTGCGGATGGCAAAATATTGAAAGTCCGTTAGCCTTTTTTATGTATCGTAGCACAAGCAAAGACGAGGCATGCACAAACGCATCAACACCTTCCGGCAGGTCACTGAGCGTAGCCTGTATTTCCGCCACCTCTTTCAACCATTGTGGTTTAGCGGTTCGTTCCCAATATTTTGATGTGTCTTCTATAGCAATTTCGTTCACGCTATAGTCTCCACCAAAGTTAATGAAATGCACATGATTGTCAGGGGAGTGCACCTCTTCTCCGGGGTAAAGTTTGAATGAAAGATTGTAGGGCGCAAAATACTCAATGGCATCGAGTGAACCTTGTCGGTAAAAATGGTCGGTCACTGCTATGAAGTCAAACCCTTCCTCGCGATATCTTGCCGCTACAAATTCGGGAGCTTCTTTCCCGTCGGAATAACAGGAGTGTAGATGTAAATCTCCAACGAGAGGAGAGCGATTATAAAGGTCACTATCCAACGCATAAATCGAAAGCTGAACAAGTATTGTAGTGAGGTCGTTTTTGTCATAAATACGAAGAAAGTATTCCTGTTCGGTGGGAAATTCATAGCCAAGATTGATTATACCATTCTTTGCCAAGCAAAGGTTCGGCGTTATAGTGTCTCCTGATTTGGTGCGTATATCAACCGACAGTGGAAGCACCGAGACATAGTATTCCGATTTATCAAAGGTAAGATGAGATGATCGTGCACTGATGTTTATTATCACTTTTGTACCGGTCGGCACAACCTTTGGATAAACGTCATAATAGTAGAGTGTTGCAAGCATAGTATATTCCTTACGTTGTTTTCTAACAATATAGATTTAGTTTTGATAAATTGTCAGGTCAACATAACATTGAAAGAGGCTCTTTTAACATGAGTGCTATCTCACCGAGGAAATTTGCACAGACAAATCCATCATAACACCCTGGGTCAAAAGAGATAGTCAATGTGAGCATATCCGCCACCTTGATACTGTCATTCTCTTCTACCCGCACCCCTTTGCGTACCGAGCCAATCGATAGGGACAGTCCACCCGTACAAATAGTAGAATAATCAACACCGGTAAAGGAAAAATCATGTATCGTCAGCGCGATGTCATCACCTGTCTTAACCGTCTGTCCTTCCTGCCTTGTGCTTACAAGCGCTCGCATCGAGAGGATGTCGTAATTGGTCAAAAACACACCTCCATCAGGGGAAAAAACGGCGATTTTATCGCTGTCGTTATCGAACATATTGAGCTGTTTTACCACCTTCAAAGTAGCAAAGATAATAAAGTCACTGTAACCTATCTTCACGCCGTGTGAAATGATTATGTCTTGAAATTTTTGTATCTCATCAAGAAAAACTTCAACCGTGTGGCTGTTGTGCATTTTCAATGATGAGTTGTCTTTGTACATCATCACTTTCTCTTTTGCACTAATTACGTCACGCTCAACTATTACACCGAGCGGTCCGGTAGGTTCAATCGTAGATATTTCTATCCCAAGCGATTTCGCCGTCGTCCTCGCGAGTGGTGTCGAGAGTATCTTCTGTGTCACTGTTGCATTTTTCGAGTGAGACTGTGTAGGCTGCATCGATGGTATAACCTTTACGACTGCTGATACCGACGTTGTATCTGAAGTATCCCCTTCTGCTATATTATCTGTCTGATCCCCGGGGTCACCTATAATTGCGATTGGTTTTGTTATCTCAACCGTATCTCCTGCCGGATGGAGAATTTTGAGCAACGTTCCATTAACTTGTGCATCAATGGTTATCGTAAGTTTGTCCGTCTCCATCTCAAATAGGGGCTTACCGGCAGTGACCTCCTCCCCCTCGTCTACAAGCCACTTCGAAATGAGACCTTCGGTCATTTGAAGTCCCTGTTTTGGCAATATTACTGTCTCTGGCATCGTTAATTGCTGTCCTTTCTATAAAATATTGCTTCGCCAATTAAAGCATGGGAAAAGATTGGCGAGAGATTTTGTTAGTATCACAATGAAAAGGTCTTTAGACGTAAAAAAAACGGCAAAATCACCACCAAAATTTCCTGCAGTTTAGTTGGTAGAGCAATACAATACGCTCTTGACTGCATCGTAGATATCTTTAGGTTGTGGCACAACTGCATTTTCTAGTTCCAGACTGAACGGTAGCGGACATGCCTTTGCACCAAGTCGTGCAATTGGTGCGTCGAGATAAGGAAAACAAGCCTCATAAATTTGGGAAGATATCTCAGCACCAACTCCACAGGTCCGATGCGCCTCATGTACTACCACGGTACGACCTGTCTTTTTTACCGAATTTGTGATAGTATCTATGTCGAGCGGAACAAGGGTGCGAGGGTCGATAACCTCGACAGAAATGCCCTCTTGCTCAAGCTTTTTAGCGACATCAAGTGACTTTTTAACATAGGTGTGTGTGGCAACAATTGTTACATCTTCACCCTCTCGCACCACACTAGCCTTGCCGAATGGTATCATAAAATTCGGATTGTCCGATACATCATCCTTTTCGATATAGAGTCCTTTGTGTTCTATAAATATGACCGGATTGTCATCCCTTATTGCGGTACGAAGTAGTCCTGCCGCATCATTCGGGGTAGAAGGCATGGCAACCTTGAGCCCAGGAAAATGCATGAATATAGCTTCCATACTTTGACTATGGGTAGCGGCATTACCTCGACCTACACCCTGTTGACCACGTATAACCAGTGGGATTCGCGCCTTGCCACCAAAGATATATCTTGTCTTTGCTACCTGATTTATAATCTGATCCATCGCGACCAGTGCAAAATCCATGTACATAAGCTCCACCACCGGACGCATACCAACACATGCCGCACCAAGACCGACACCGATAAAACCTGCCTCTGATATAGGAGTGTTTCGCACCCGATCCGTACCAAACTCGTCGGCAAGCCCTCTAGTGCATCCGAATATTCCGCCGAGCACCTCCACATCTTCACCCATTACAAAGACGTTTTGGTCACGACGCATCTCGGCGGCTGTTACGTCGCGGATAGCCTGTGCATAGCTGACAATACTCATTTATTTTTTTACCTCATCAATAAAAAACATTTTCCAAAACGGATTTTATATCCGGCACCGGACTTGCAAGAGCAAACTCCGCCGCTTGTTCTATAAGAACATGAGTGTTCTCTTCAATCATAGCAAGTTCTTTTTCGGTACACACACTGTCAGTTATAAGCTGTGCTCTCATTCTTGCTATGGGACAACGTTTTTTCCACTCCTCGACCTCTTCTTTAGAACGATATGTCTGTGGGTCTCCGGTCCAGTGACCGAGCCACCGATAGGTCATGCACTCGATAAGTGTCGGTCCATCCCCCGAGCGTGCTCGATCAATTGCCTCTCGAGCGACATCCATTATTTCAAAAACGTTATTGCCGTCCACCACATAGCTCGGTATATCATATGCGGCGCCACGCTCGGCAACCTGCTTCACCGAGGTGCTTTGGCTAAAAGGCACTGATATACCATACCCGTTATTTTCACAAACAAAGAGCACCGGAAGCTTCCATACCGAGGCAATGTTTAGCGCTTCATGAAAAACCCCCTCATTGGACGCACCGTCACCGAAAAAGGTAACCGCAACATTGTCTTTGCCCTTAAGTTTAGACGCGAGGGCTGCACCTACCGCAATCGGTACACCACCGGCGACAATTGCGTTTGCACCAAGGTTGCCGGTTTCAAAATCCGCTATATGCATGGAACCGCCCCTACCTTTACAGTAGCCATCGGCGCGTCCCATCAATTCCGCAAGCGCATACTTGGGCTCTGCACCCTTAGCAATGCAGTGACCATGCCCACGATGTGTGCTGGTAATATAATCGCTATCGGTCAATAGGGAGCATATCGCCGCCGGCGTTGCTTCCTGTCCGATACAAAGGTGCACCGAGCCACGCAGAATATTTTGCTCAAAAAATGTAAGTGCTTTTTGTTCGAACTTGCGTATTACATTCATAGTGCGATATACATTCAATAAGGAATCTTTATTGTTCAAAGCTTGCCCTCCTTTTTAAGCTGCAGCATTATGCTACCTATCTGCTGTGTGCTTTCAGCAATGATAACACCCGCTTCAGACAACGCTTTTTCTTTATTTACAGCACTGCCGCTTCCGTCTGCACCAATTATCGCTCCTGCATGTCCCATGCTACGACCTTTGGGTGCGTTCTTACCGGCAATGAGTGCTACTACCGGCTTTTCTGTATGGTGCTTTAAATACTCTGCTGCCTTTTCCTCCTCATCGCCACCTATTTCACCGATTATGACAATTGCCTTTGTTTCATTATCCGCCATAAATAGTGGCAACAGGTCGCAAAAGGTCGAGCCCGGTATCATATCGCCACCTACTCCAACACAGGTGGATTGACCGAACCCTTGAGTAGACAGGATATGCACCGTCTCATAGCAGTTGGTGGCACTTCTGCTCATCACCCCAATGTTTCCGGGTGTAAATATACTGTGTGCCATAAAACCTGCTTTACTCTTGCCGGGAGAAATAACACCGAATGAGTTTGGTCCGATTATGCGAGAGCCTTTTTGATTTGCAAGCGCAGAGCAGTTCATCATATGATGAACCGGAACATGCTCGGCTATAGTGAGAATCAAGGAGATTTCCGACTCAATAGCTTCAGTCACCGACTCTGCGGTAAAGCGTGCCGGGACGAATAGTACTGTTGTATTTGCATCGGTTCTCTCAACAGCCTCTATCATTGTATTGAATACCGGGATTCCGTGGACATCCTGACCACCCTTGCCGGGGCTTACCCCTGCCACCACCTTGGTACCGTATTTTAACATCTGTTCAGTGTGAAAGCTTCCCTCTCGTCCGGTTATGCCCTGCACAATAAGCCTTGTGTTACTGTCAATAAGAATACTCACCTGTCTAATATTCCTTTCTGCAACTACTTTCGGAAATTAGCGCCCCAACACTTTGCTCCAATCCGTCCACTGTGATGAGCTTGACATTCTGCGCCTTGATATCATTTATTATAGAAAGTCCGACATCTTTATTCGTCCC
>CAYJJX010000032.1:0-16544 GCA_964370605.1 uncultured Oscillospiraceae bacterium
TAGCCTGAACACGATTTCCAATCGTGCGCCTTAGACCAACTCAGCCATCTCTCCGTGCCAAATTATTATACTATAATTTCGGTAGGATTGCAAGTCTTTTTTCTATTTTAACTGAAATTGCTTTGTTTTAGCTGAATTTACTCTGCCGGCATCTGCGTGTCACTTACAACAGGGTTTGGTTTCGCTAGGAATGTAATCAGTATATATAACAAAATGAGCGGATGTACACTGCCGAGATACATAACGTATGTTCCGATTGCAAAGCTTGCAACCGTGACATATGAAATGATAAAAATTCTGAAAATTGACATTAACATTATACCAAGCGAGATTAACCACAATAAAAGTTCGGTATTATTATGGCGCAGATTTTTGATGTTTTTGAGCAGGAAATAACCCCGCTTAATTTGCAAAATCACCGCAACTAGCAACGCAATCGGTACAAGATAAACATAAAATTGTCTGATGAAGTCCATAATCGAATAAACTTTTAGTGAGCGCGGGTGGTAGTATGGAGTCGATTGTCCCTCGTTAGCAATAATGCTGCTCGGTGTGAAGAAAAAATCCTCCATTGGTGTTATGTCATCTGCATATCCGTAGCTCAAGGCCTCTGCCTCATAGCAAGATGTGTCTTCGAATGTTATGACAAACCAAAAACTGTGTAGGGCTTCTTCTATGACAGGTTGCACATAACTTGAACGTATCGGCGGCATAGTTGACACCCTCTTTCCGCCACTGGACGGAAGAACCCCTTCGTCGCATAGACGATTTATCTCGTCTGCCAAATTTTGCCAATACTCTTTTGCGGTGTTTGCATCTTCATAGACTCCGGTCAAATCTGCCGCACGACGAATCGCCCAGTAAAACCCGCCTGAAGTGTAGTCACGGTAAACTTCTGAATCGTCCGACTCTGACTTTTTTTGTGGGTATCCGTAAGAGGCGAAAAAAATATCGCTTTCCAACCATTCCTCTAACATTTCAAATTCAGGCACGTTATCATAAACAAGGCTACGCGCTTTCGCAGTGATGCTGATCTTTTGGTCACTCCACCAAGTTTCCCCCTCGTCTGCATCTACTCGGGCCAACGCCCCTATTGCTGCGGAAAACTCGCTTGAGGTAAAATCGCTGACAATAAATCTGCCGTAGTGTATATAGTTCATCGCTGAAAACGCCATGATACAAGCTACCATGACTGTGTATGGGATTGCAAGTCGAACAAGTGCGTACATACGCTTCTTGCCGCCGAATTTTTGAAATATGCACACTGCAGTAATGATTGAAGCAACCGCAGTAAAGGGAAGAACCCAATAACCATCTTCGCGCAGTAGGTAGGCTGCGCCGAGCGCAAAACCACCAAGCAAAAGATATGGAATTTTTTTCCAGGTAGGGTTGTTCACGCGTAAAGCGACGGCAATAAAACAAGCAAAAACCAGCAGACATACGAACGGGAAAATACTGTCACGGTAGGGGCGAAGGGTGAATGAGGCTGTGGCGGTAGGTATATAATAAAGCAATCCAAAAAATACCAGTCGTTGCCATTTTTTGGAAATGACCGGAGTGAGGGAGGCGACAACCGCCATGCAAATCAACGCAATTAGTGCTTGGTTGCCTATGAGAATAGGTATACCTAGTTGATGCAACAGCGCTTCCCACAGTGCAAACCCCATGTGTTTGCTTATGGTGAGATAGTTGTATTCACCCAGCCAATTTCCTTCGGTAATCGACAGTGCCGCTTCATACATCAAACCATCATCGATGGGAGCAGGGAGGTAGAGATAGAGCACTTGGTAGGATGCAAATATGAGTTTTGCAATAACAGCCATCATTCCGACCGGATAATAGATCCAGATCGGAATGTCTTTTTCGAGTATTGACTTTATATGTGAGGTTTGCATACTCGAGTGTTCCCTTTCATTTCAGTTTCTATGTGAAATTCGGTTAGTAACTCTCGTGTAGACGAACCTTGTCAAGATACAACTGCTTGATTCCGCTGTGATATTCTTGGGTAGAAAGGCGTCCCCCTTCAAGTTCGGTGGCAGTCATCTGTAGTTCGGTGAGTTTTTGATGTTTGTGATCTTGCATTTGCTTCATAAATGTTTCGTGGGAACTCTCATGGATTGCTTCCACACCGAAGAAATAAATATAAACGGTTTTGAATGATATTATTGAAATATATACAAGCGACATTGCCGCCCAAATAGCATAGAAAACAAAACGAATATTTGAAAGCAGATATGTGTATCCTTCAACGTCTGAGGGTATGATTTCTACCCAAGGCTTATAGTTCAATAGGACATAGAATAGCACCAACAAGCTGAGCAAGAGATCGACACTCAGCAGTAACGGTTTGTTATGCGATAGTCCGAATGCGAAGAAGGCGAAACTTGCGGAAAGGGTGATGCCGACCGCTGCAAGATAGCGATTAAGGTCGCTGAGTCTAGTATATACTGCGGCATCAAATTCCGTAAGGTCGGAGAAAATCAAATATTCGTTTATAATTGCAAGAACAACCGCAAAGAATAGCACTGCTTTAATGATAAATTTCGCAAGATATACGACTGCGTTAAACAGTGTACGAGTTTTAGATTTCCCCATTTTTTATAATGCCCCCCAAACTTACTTCCATCAAGTGCTTCACCTCGTTAAGTTGCTTTTTTATCTCGTTCGGCGAAACGAATCGCTCATAGTCAAATTTATAAACCACCATATACATTCCGTTGCTGAGTCTGGTTACGACTTCATTTTCGCTACGTTTATTTTTGATATCCTCCATGCTTTTTTGTGAAAAAATGACCCTTGATATGTTGGAGAAAAAGTTATTTCCATAAAGAAAATTCACACCATAGTCATCACGATAGATCTTTTTGACATTGTTCAATACTTCAACTTGATCTTCTGCGGTTACCTTCATGGTGCCGATAGCCTCGAGTTCGCTGTTCAACAGAGTAATTTCACCGTCCTGTGTAAACTCAACCGAAGAAAAGTTAGGGTAATTTATAAACGAGTTGTATAGATCGATTATAGCCGGAACGTCATTTTCCATCGTTTCGGTTTGAAGATTATCACGCCTGATGCTCACATATGCAAAAAGAAAAATAGAGACACAAAAGAACAACATAAAGAAAATAAATCCCATTGTTATCTTGCCTAAGGGTCCTCTTGTCATCAGTGTACTATCCTCTCGTATAATAATTGTGTCGATTTTAGTATTTACAGTTTGCTACATAACATACAATCCGCATTTAAAGTATATTGGCAAGCCTAAAGGTTCATGCATTACCGTTTCTTTTTTGTAAAAAACGTTCCAAAATCAATGCCGCAGCCACAGCATCTTCCTCGTCGTTTCGTTTTTTTCGATTTTTTTTGTTGGATTTCATTATGTCTTGTGCCTCGGTAGAAGAGCTGTCCTCTTCGATATATTCGATAGGCACTTCGGTTATGCTTTGCAGTATTCCACCAAGACGGCGGCACTGCCCTGCATGAGGGTGCTCGTTGCCGTCATCATAGACCGGCAAGCCAATCACTACCATACCGATTTCGTATTCACGAATGGCATAAACTATCTTTTCTGCCGTCTTTGCCATGCTTTTTTCTCGCAATACACCGAGAGGTGAACACAAAAATTCTGTCCTGTCACAGGCGGCGAGTCCGGTTTTTGTCTCGCCATAATCAACCGAAAGTATCTTCACAGATAACGTTCCTTTCTATTCTTTTATCGGCTTCATGGTCGGGAAAAGCAACACGTCACGGATGCTGGGAGAACCGGTCAAAAGCATGACAAACCGGTCAATGCCAATGCCGATACCGCCCGTTGGGGGCATGCCGTATGACAATGCTGTCAAAAAGTCCTCGTCCATCGGTGCCGCCTCATCGTCGCCCGCCTCTTTGGCGCGAACCTGTGCCTCAAAACGCTCCCGTTGATCCAGCGGATCATTTAGCTCGCTGAATGCGTTTGCATATTCACGACCGCCGATAAACAGTTCAAATCGTTCGGTATAGTCGGCATTGTCGGGAGATTTTTTCGAAAGCGGGGATATTTCAACAGGGTGATGAGTCAAAAAGGTGGGTTGAACCAAATTTTCTTCGGCATAACGTTCAAAAAACATGTTGAGAATGTCGCCTTTGCCATGATGCGCCAACAACTCGAAGCCTTGTTCTTTTGCAAGTTCCTTCGCTTTTTCAAAATCAATCGCATCAAAATCAACGCCGGCATATTTCCGGACAGCCTCGGCCATGCTTATTCTGGCAAACGGCGCTCCAAGATCAATAGTAACACCGTCATACTCGACCGCACAGGTGCCAAGCACACGCTTTGCCACCTCACGCATTAAATTTTCGCACAGTTCCATCATACCTTCGTAATCGGTATACGCTTGGTATAATTCGAGCATAGTAAACTCGGGGTTATGCTTCGGCGAGATTCCCTCGTTGCGAAAGACACGGCCGATTTCATAAACTCTGTCAAAACCTCCGACGATGAGACGCTTGAGATGAAGTTCAAGTGCAATGCGCAATGCCATCGGGAGATGAAGTGCGTTATGGTGGGTTAAGAAAGGTCGCGCGGCGGCGCCGCCGGCCTCGCCTTGAAGAACCGGAGTTTCGACTTCAAGAAAGTTTTGCTCGTCCAGCACATTGCGGATTTCACGGATGATTTTGCTGCGGAGCACGAATGTGTTTTTTACCTCGGGATTTGCGATGAGGTCGACATAGCGTTGGCGGTAGCGCAGTTCGGTATCTTTAAGGCCATGCCATTTTTCCGGCAGCGGCAAAAGTGATTTGGACAGAAGAGTATAGCTATCAACCTTGATCGAAATTTCGCCTTTTCTTGTTCTGAAAACCTCACCGTTCACGCCGATAATGTCACCGATATCCAGCTTGAGAAAATCGGCATACGGCTCATCGCCGAGGACATCTTTTTTTACATAGAGCTGAATGCGTCCGGATGAATCGGTAAGATCGCCGAAGCTGGCTTTGCCCATGTCACGTTTTGCGGTTAGGCGGCCGGCAACAAAAACGACACGAACGGGTGCATCCTCGTCGTCAGAAAAACCGGCGACAATCTCCTCTGCATAGGCGTCGACGGGATATTTTGTTTGTTCGAAAGGGTTTTTTCCGGCTTCGACAAGACCGGAAAGTTTATCGCGTCGGATCTGTAAAAGTTCCGATAGTTCGATTGTGGGTTGTTGTGCGTCAGTTTGAGTTTGATTGTTGTTCAAGGTATCATCCTTCCATATTTGTGAAAATTACACCAAAATTCATTATTGCTTTGATGTATATTTACCTATGATTATACATAAAAAATGACGAAATATCAAGGGTTTTGAAAAAATTTGTGAGGTGGAATAATATTCATAGAAACCTATTGATTATTTTTAAATTATGTAGTAAAATTATAGCAAGTAGATATTTGTTTGTACACAGAGTACAAAAAACAAGAAAGGAAAGGAAAAACAATGGCACATCAAATTACTGACGCTTGCATCAGCTGTGGCGCATGTGAGGGCGAATGTCCTGTAAACGCAATTGCACAAGGACCCGACACTTATGTTATCACGGCCGATGACTGTATTGATTGCGGCGCATGTAAGGACGTATGTCCTACCGAAGCAATCGTAGGTTAGTTTCAACTGCAATGATAGGTGCATTGAGACTGTGTTTCAATGCACCATTTTGCTCTAAATTATTTCAGTTGCTTTGATTAGCACCACTGCTTGTGTATATCTATCTGCTGATTCTGGAGGGGACTATGTTTAATAAATACAAAAATTGGCTTTACAACGCGCCAATAAGGACTAAATTTGTCCCAATGCAGATTATGATTCTCATGTTTATGTTGGCAATGGGTTTGATTTCTGTCATATCGGTATATATGCTGAACAGCATGTCTCAAAATATTTTCACACGTAACGTTGAAAAGATGGAGCGCCTCAATGAGATTGTGCAGACCATGTATCAGTGTCGTGTTCTGGGTCGCGATATACTGTTCTTAGACGACACTCAGCAACAACTCGAGCTGTATGGAAATTACATTATTGCCTTTGATGAGCTCGATAGTCAAATGTTAGAGTTTGAGGCATTTGTTTCGGAAAATAAAAAAGAGACATTTGCACAAATTATTGAGCAGAAAAACGTCTATAAAGACAGTATGTTGTTGTCGGCTGATATTCATATTCAAGGCGGAGATTTTGACGAGGCGTTAGAAGCTCTTCGTAGCGTTACCCCGATTGCAAATGAATTTTTTGGAAGTATAGATACTTTTCTCAGCGACGAAAAGTTGTTGATGGAACAGGCGATGGCGGACAATAACCTTATGGTGATTGTTGTATTTATCACGGTAGCAATTTCCAATACTGTGGCAGCGGTGTTGATTTTTGTCCTGTTCGGCTCCTTTGCTCGAGTTTTGTGTAGCAGTCTTGTATCATTAGAAGAGTCGGTTCTTGCAATAGCAGAGACAAATGATATGAAACGCCCGATCCCACCACACCTTTTCACAAACGACGAGGTGGGCCTCATTGCAAAGGTGGTAGACAAGTTCCGTGTTATGCTGCTCGCACATTCATACAACGATCCTCTTACCGGTGGCTTGAATGTCACTGCATACCATGAGAGACTTACCGAACTGTTTGACAACAACCTGGTCGATTCCGGAAAAGTTAAAGAGTTTTGGCTTTTGGTGCTTGATATGAACAACCTGAAACTTATCAACGATAAGCTCGGACATGTCGAGGGTGACAGCGCCTTGAAACAGTCACACAAAATACTTGTAAGCTGTTTTGACGAATTCGGTGAAATCTATCGTATTGGAGGCGATGAATTTGTTGCGATACTCCAAAACTGCACCAAGGAGCAGGTCGATGCGGGGATTGCCTTGATGGAAAGCCGAATAGAAGAGGCTAATAAGAATAACGACATTAAGTTCTCGTTAGCTTGGGGATATGAGAATTTTATCGGAAAGACAAAAGAAGAGTTTGATGATTATTTCAAGTCTGCCGATAAAAAAATGTATAAGAATAAAGATGCTATGAAACAGATGCGTATGCGTCCGTTGGCAAGTGCCCATGAAGAAAAAACAGAGGAAAAATCAGAAAAATAGGACATGAAAGAATTACTGAAAAACGGTACACCTGTATTTATTGATGATGTTCATCGATTTGGTACCGACGCTATGCTACTCTCACACTTTTGTGGATTACATAGGAAAGAGTCGGCATTAGATCTTTGCAGTGGTTGCGGAATTATTCCGCTTCGATTTATCGATAGTGGTGCAAAGGGAAAGATCGTTGCTCTGGAACTGCAATCGCAGGCTGCAAGTTTGATAGAACAGGCCAAAGCAGAACTTAATATTGAGAATTTAACGGTGCTCTGTCGAGATCTTGTCGGATTTCGTACCGAGCACCTATTTGATGTTGTGAGCTGTAACCCGCCATACTTTGATAGTGGACTTACGGCTAAAACCAAAGGCAGGGCGGTCAACCGACATGAATCGGACGGTCTCTTAGAATCGGTAATAGAAACTGCCTCAAAGGTGCTTAAAGATAAAGGTCGTTTGTGTATTTGTCACCGACCGGAAAGAATTGTTGATGTATTCTATATCATGAGGGTGCATGGAATCGAACCAAAGCGGCTTTGCCTTGTGCGACCGAAATACGGAAGAAAACCATATCTCGCTCTCATCGACGGTCGAAAGGCCGGTGGTGTCGGTCTGCATTTGATGCCGGATATTGTGATCGAAAACAACAAAGGTGAACACACAAAACAAGTGATGAAGATTTACGCCGGCGAGTAGTCGGCGCTAAAGCCGACTCCGTCGTTTTATAAGGAAAGGGAAGAATGCAGTCGGGATTGTATATTGTAGCGACTCCCATAGGCAATCTCGGTGATATCACACATCGTGCCGCCGAGGTCCTTAGCAATGTCGATTTTATCGCCGCCGAAGACACAAGGGTGACGGTGAAGTTGCTTTCGCACCTTGGAATAAAAAAGCCGATGGTGGCATATCATGCACATAACCTGCGCAGCGGTGACGACATACTGGATAGAATAGCGACAGGTGAAAGCTGTGCACTTTGTACCGATGCGGGAACTCCGGCGATTTCCGATCCGGGCGAACTTATTGTCAAAGAGGCACACGAGAGAGGGATTACTGTTTTTTCAATACCTGGTTGCAGTGCGGTGATTGCGGCATTGTCGATATCGGGACAGAAGACAGGAAGGTTTTGCTTTGAAGGTTTTTTATCCACTGCGAACAAGGCAAGACGTGAACACTTACAACAACTGAAAAATGAGAAGAGAACGATGGTTTTCTATGAGGCACCGCATAAGCTTGCGCGTACGCTTCAGGATTTTTTCGATGCGTTCGGTGATAGAGAAATCAGCATAGTACATGAACTTACGAAGATACATGAATACTGTAAGAACATGACCATTGGCGAAGCAATTCGGTATTATGAAGAGCAAAAGCCAAAGGGAGAATTTGTGTTGATTCTATCAGGCGCAAAGGAGGTTGATGCTGTTCCGTTCGATGTGGCGGTGGAGCAGGTGTTGAAACTGTCGAGTGAGGAGGGCATGGGGCTTTCTGCCGCCGCAAAAGAGATCTCGGCGGTTACAGGATATTCAAGATCAGAGCTTTATAATACAGCGTTGAAAGACGTTTGAAGTTCTTCAAACGGAGACATACTACATGAAATTTCTAGTGACATCAGATATACACGGCAACAGACAACTGTTAGAACGAATTGTGAAGGAAAATTCCGGTTTTGACGGTCTGTTCTTTTTGGGTGATGGTCTGACGGAATTTAAGCATGTGATGTCGAAATATCCGGATATAAAAACATTTTCAATCCCGGGGAACTGTGATATAGGAAACTTTGGTCGAGAGGGCGCACATAGTATAGCGGAAATTGAGGGGTTCAGAATTTTCTATTCCCATGGAGATACCTACTCCGTCAAAATCGGCTTTTCAGAAATTTGCAGTGCTGCACATCGCCATGACGCTGACATAGTGCTTTTTGGACATACGCATATTCCATGCAATGTTATGCTTAGTAACCTGCACCTTTTTAATCCCGGAGCACTTGGTAGGGCACTTGAAGAGTTTTCATACGGAATAATCGAGTTGCAGCAAGGCAAAAAGCCACAGTTCAAACATGTTATTGTGTCTTTTGATGATTTTTAATCGAAATTGAATCAGTTTCCCCGATATCACCGTTTACGGTGTCGGGGGATTTTTTTTTGTCGACATCGGTTTCATTTAGAATACTTCTTATCACCTCGGTGAAACTGCGTCCGCTTGGTTCATATCTTTTGTTACCCATGTTTATGACCATTCCTTTCTTGTTGTTTTGTACTGTGTTACCATAGCGTCGCGAGATTCAAACGCTTTTGCCGGAAAGACACAAAGACTCTTTCCGATACAAGCCGGTTCAAAAGCTCGCTTGCATGCTTTGACTCATTCAAACTTTTCATAGAATATATTCTGCACAAACGACAACACTCTTATACAGAAACAACAAAAAGGTTGATATTTATGTATAAGAGAAAATTAAAATACTATTTTTTAACACTTATAATATCGCTGTTGATAATCTTGCCGACGTTCATTTTGATCGGTGCATACAGCGTATCGAATGTGTTGCTGGTCGGTGATACGGTCGAGGATGTTCCACTGACGCGTCCCACTGCGGAGGATAGCAAAAACGTGCTGATGATCAAAGAAGGAAACACGCCGAGCTTTGTGCTTTTGCGCTTTGACGCTATGTCAGCAAAGGTGGTAAGCCTTACATTTCCGAGCAATCTTATCGTCAGCGCTCGAGAAAATGCAACAGAGCTCCTTGAGGTCGGTGGCCCTGCGATGGTGACCACTGAGCTTGAGACACTGCTTGAAATCGATATTGACTATTATATTATGCTCGACAGCACCGAATTGTTGACGCTGGTCAAATCGTTTCGTGCTGCAACACCGTCACCGAATATTGAGCAGAGAGTTCCTTTGTTTGCCGGCACGAGTGTTTCGGTGTCTGACATTGTTGAGCTAATAGCAGAAAATCCGGACGATGAATTGCTACGCACAGTGTGTTATAGCTTGATGCTGGAGGCAAATATGGACATTATGCATACAGAGATCCCGACCGCTATGCAGGACCTGTCCGGCGAGGTGAACACAAATATTGATGCACAAGGCCTGCAACGGTTAACCAAGATATTTAGCCTGTTGCCGTATGAAACGGTAAATTACTATGCTGCAACACTGAGTGGAGAAGAAGGTGAACATGGTGTTCACATCAATGCATCGGACCTTGACAAGGCACAGGAATTGATGGGATAGCAAATCGGTTATGCCAAATCCTCTTGCAGTCGTTGAAGCGACAGAATATAGACCTTTAATGCAAACATAAGTGTCTCGATAGCGATACCCTCGTTGGGTTGGTGTGGGCCACCCGCAAATTCCGGAAGTTTCTCTTCATGATCGGTAGGACCGAAACTGACACAGTTATCCAATTTTCTTGCATAGGTTCCGCCATTGATTGTCACCGGCGCGACTTCTTTGCCGACACAGGTGTTGTACACTTCACAGAGCGCTCGGATTGGCTTTGAATGTGGTTCGGTAAAGAGACCGTAGCTTACACGCTCCAACACGAATTCCTGCTTTGTCTTTGTCGCGAGTGCCTGCAAAGCCTCTTCGACATCTTCACAGACACAGCCAAACGGAGCACGAATATTTATGGTGGTGTGAATCTGACCGTCTGCGATCTTCAACATGGTCGGTGCGATAGTCAAAGGAGAGAAGAAAGGGAGTTCAAGGTCGATGCCGATTTTTTTGCCGTAGCAATCGGAACTTAAAGTTTTTATCGCCTTTACAACCGTCAACTCGTCCGAGCCGCAAATGTCG
The DNA here is from genome assembly GCA_964370605.1 of uncultured Oscillospiraceae bacterium. Lineage (GTDB taxonomy): Bacteria > Bacillota > Clostridia > Oscillospirales > Ruminococcaceae > CAYJBH01. Next base: position 10,889 of record CAYJJX010000032.1, read on the forward strand.
TTCGAAATTATGAAATCCATCAAGAAATCAATGGCATTTGTAGTGGTCCACGGGTAGGCACTGTGTCCGCCCTGAGCATGTGCGACAAGGCGATAACATTCCTCTTCTTTGCTGACGGTGACCTGTTCGGTGGAGAGCAGCTCTCGATCACAGTGTACCAGTGCACAAGCGGTGGAGGGTATGATGTTGGAAGCGCCGGAACCGCACAATTCAATGATGGCGGATGAGTCGTTCTTTTTGCCGACAAAGTAGCCGTCTATAATCGTTTTTTCACCATATCCGACAGGGAAATCGGCATCGGGTGTAAATGCGAAAAACGGTGGTTCATAGAGAGCGTTGTATCGTTCCATGTCAGTCATGGCGGTCTCTTCGTCACAGCCGAATATGCTTCTCATGCTGAATGTTATGGGACGATCTTTGAAAAAGTTAAGCGCAAAAAGCGAGAGCACAGCCGGACCTTTGTTGTCGCCAACACCTCGGCCGATAAGATAGCCTTTCCGCTCGACCACGGTAAACGGGTCGTTGTCCCATCCCTCACCAACCGGAACGACATCGAGGTGGGCGAGCGTTGCAAGATACTCTTCGCGTTTTCCGACCAGTTGTGCAAAACCGAAATATCCTTCGCAGTCTATCGTTTGCAATCCGAAATTTTCTGCCGCCTCGAGCATGATGTCAAGAGCGGCACGAACACCTTTACCGAAAGGAGCGTTGTCGGCACTGGGCTCGGCGTTGACACTCGGAGCCGCGACCACACGTTTGATAAGATCTATAATTGCCTCACGATTCTCTGAAATATAGCTATCTACTTGTTGTTCGAAGTTCATTTTTATGACCGTACCTTTCTTTTTGTTTCCGTCTCTTGATAAAGCTTGCTGTGTCGCTATTGATCTTACTGTTTGTTACTTATTCTTTGGCATCGTGATCTTAACCGTTAAGCCTTTTCCGGGACTGCTGATGAATTTAATTGTAGCGTTATGTGCCTTAAGAATTTCATCTACGACAGCAAGTCCAATTCCGCTACCTTTTTTTGAGCCGGAAGCTTTATAAAATTTTTCTTTTATGTGCGGCAATTCTTCGGGCGATATGCCTTCACCCTCGTCTGTAATTTTTACGGTGATATCATCCGAAGCATCTACAAGAGAAACATAAACCTTAGCACCGGTTGGAGAATATTTTACAGCGTTATCAAGGATGTTCAAAAAAACCTGACGCATACGGTTCTTGTCGGCTGAAACTACGGCCGCATCAACCGGTTCGTCAAAGACGATTTCTATATTGTCGGCGATTGCTCTGCCTTGAACCATACGAACTGCATCGGCAAGTTCGGCTATAAGGTCGATTCGTTCCAGTGTGAGTTTGAGACCGCTATTTTGTATACGAGAAAAGTCGAGGAGTTCCTCAACCATTTCGGTCAGGCGATTTGCCTCACCTCCGATAACCTGCATCGCCTTTTTTGTACTTTTGGTGTCACCACCAATGCTGTCAAGCGTCTCGGCCCACCCCTTGATTGAGGTAAGTGGTGTCCTCAGCTCATGAGATATGGAGGAAATGAAATCGTTTTTCAGTCGCTCCGATTCCGAAAGGTTTCCCGCCATATGATTGATGGTATCACATAGTCTTCCAATCTCATCGTTGGAACGCTTTTCAACACGTACATTAAAGTCGCCGCTAGCGATTCGAGTAGCGATTCGTTCCATGTTGGCGATAGGCCGAACAATGCTGCGTACAAAGATGAGTCCGCTTACAATAGAAAAGCAGAAAATGATAACTGCCGCCAAAAATATCACGGCAATACTGTTTATTACCGCCATCTGTACTCCGTTGAGCGAGGTTACCATGCGGATAGCAGATACATTGGCCGTGGCATAAGGTACCGGCATCGAAATCGCCATGATCGGTTCTCCTTGGGTGGAGTTGCCGATATATTCGCCATACTCTTCTTCGCCCTGTATAGCAGATTCGTAGTCGCTGGTGATGCCGGTATATCCGGTTCCGGAACCGGTGCTTGCCACTATCGCACCATTCTGGTTTAGTAGCATGAACTCGAATTTGCTGTCCTCGGTGAATTCCTCAACCATTCTATTCAAAGTGGCGGCGCGTTCTGTCGGAGTTACACTACTCGCGACAAACAACTGGCCGGAAATGTTTTCAAGACGCGATTGTATTGCTTGTCGTGCACTATCATAGTAGGTGTCAGCGATAAAGTAGGACAGCAAAAAAGCGGCGAGCAGTAAACTGATCGCCGTTATAAGCAAGCTGCCCTTCAGCCATCGCTTTGTAATACTAGATTTCATGTTTTATCCGTTGTGATTATTTACTCTGTAGATATTTGTGAATCGCCTTTGCACTATCTTTGCCGGCCCCCATTGCGAGGATAACGGTAGCGGCTCCGGTGACCACATCGCCTCCGGCATAAACCCCTTCACGACTGGTAAGACCGTCGACTCCATCGGTTACGATACAACCCCAACGATTGGTATCGAGTCCGGGAGTGGTAGTTCTGATGAGCGGATTGGGACTGGTGCCGATTGACATAATAACGGCATCTACTTCAATTTCGAATTCGCTGTTTGGCTTGACCACAGGACGACGACGACCGCTGTCATCCGGCTCACCGAGCTCCATCTCTACACATTTCATGGAACGGACAAATCCCTCGTCGTTCGAAAGTATTTCTGTAGGGTTGCAGAGGGTCTTAAAGATGATGCCCTCTTCTTCGGCATGCTCCACCTCTTCGGCACGTGCAGGAAGCTCCTGCATACCACGGCGGTAAACGATATAAACATTTTTTGCGCCCATTCGTTTGGCGCTTCTTGCGGCATCCATCGCAACATTTCCGCCACCGACAACAGCCACTGAATCACTTTTCAGAATAGGTGTCTTGCTGTTCGGTAAATATGCTTTCATCAGATTGACACGGGTGAGATATTCATTAGCGCTATAAACGCCCTTGAGGCTCTCGCCCGGTATTTTCATAAAATTGGGAAGGCCGGCACCGGAGGCGATATAAACTGCTTCGAAATTCATCTCTTCCATCAGTTCATCGACGGTATAAGTTTTTCCGATGACAATATTTGTTTCGATTTTTACGCCCATAGCACGTAGCCCATCGATCTCGGTCTGCACAATGTCTTTCGGAAGTCTAAACTCGGGGATTCCGTACATCAAGACGCCACCTGCAAGGTGCAATGCTTCGTAGACTGTCACATCATATCCGAATTTTGCCAGCTCGCCGGCAGCGGTCAATCCACTCGGTCCTGCACCGATTACTGCGACTTTACGACCGTTACATTCCGGTGCGGTTGGTGATTTTGCGTTGTGCTCACGTTGATAGTCGGCAACAAAACGCTCAAGACGACCGATAGCGACAGGTTCGCCTTTTTTGCCGCGAACACATAGCTGTTCGCACTGCGTCTCTTGAGGACAAACCCTGCCGCACACCGCAGGAAGTGCGCTTGCCGAAGACAGAATATCAAATGACTTCTCAAAGTTACCCTCTGCAAGCTCTGCGATAAAAGCAGGTATATCAATTCCGACAGGACATCCTGCCACACAAAACTTTTTGGGACATTGCAGACATCGAGCCGCTTCTTCGATTGCGGTTTCGGCACTGTAGCCGAGGGCTACCTCTTCAAAGTTGCCACTCCTTACAATCGGGTCTTGGTTGGGCATCGGGTATTTTTTTTCATTCATATTGCGTTTTGGCATTGTATCAATATTTCCTTTCGAAGCGGTTATGTTAGATTATTTTTGGTTTGTAAGATTACATTGATTATCAAGGTGATGTTTTTCGGTACCTTTATAGAGATTGCCGCGTTGGAGAGCTTCGTCAAAATCGACAAGATGTCCGTCGAAATCAGGTCCGTCTACGCAGGCGAACTTAGTTTCACCGCCGACAGTAAGTCGGCATCCGCCGCACATTCCGGTACCATCTACCATGACGGGATTCATCGAGACCATCGTCTTGATGTTGTATTTTTTGGTTAGCAGGGCAACAAACTTCATCATGATAAGCGGGCCGATTGCAATGACTTCGTCGTATTCGTTGCCATCATTGATAAGCTTTTCAAGGGCGTTTGTTACAAGACCTTTTTCGCCATAGCTACCGTCATCGGTCATGATAAGGTATTTGTCTGAAACAGCCTTGAATTCGTCTTCCAATATTACGAGATCGCTATTACGAAATCCAACGACGCTGTGAACTTCACAACCGTTTTCGTGAAGTGCTTTAGCAACAGGGTAGGCGATAGCGCATCCGACGCCCCCGCCGACAACAGCGACTTTTTTGAGCCCATCGATATGGCTTGCTACTCCGAGTGGTCCGACAAAATCTTGAATACACTCGCCCTTGTTCAAACTGTTGAGCTCGTGGGTAGAGCCACCGACCAACTGATAAATTATGGTAATAGTACCGTTTTCACGATCATAATCAGCGATGGTGAGTGGGATACGTTCCGAGTCATGATTTGCACGAAGAATGATGAACTGTCCGGCAAGCGCTTTTCGGGCAACTGCCGGTGCGCTGACTATCATCTTCGTTACGGTAGGGTTGAGTGGTGTTTTTTCCAAAATTTTGTACATGTTTGAAATAATCCTTTCCGATGAATTTTGTTGAAAATAGTATGTAGTGCAAAGGTTTTGTCCTATCATGACAAAGATAGGCTATACATATAATATTATATTACATATTACGGTGGTTGTCAAACCGAGTTTACTGTGATATAATGTGAATTATGAAAATAGTTCTATTTTTGCTTTTAATATTATTAAGTTCATGTATGGAGCAGGTCGAGTCGATCACCATACCTGATGTGCCGACCGAGACGGAGCAGGAGTTTAAAACGACAGTCAGTGTTGCCTCTGTCTATCCTGCCGAGTCGCCTGCAGGGGTGTTCTTGGAATCGTTCGCACTCAATCTTTTGGAACTTTCTGATGAGAGTATCGAGGTGATTGTCTACCATGACAGCTATATGGGCGAGGAAATCGAACTGGAAGAACAGTTGCAGGATGGCGTCATAGATTTTGCAATATTGTCACAATCGTCGGAATCACCACTATACGCAATTACCAGAGAACAGTTTGTGTTTGATGATGACAGCATAGAATTACTCATCGAGCTACTCCGAGAAGATGATACATTATATCACGAAAATCATATTTTGACATATATAAACGGAGGCAGCATCGGGCTACAGACTGAAACAAGAATAGAAAGCATGGCACGGCTTTTGGGATTGCCGACGGCAGCGGAGCAAGAATCTGAAGCCTCGGAACAGCGAGCTGATGCTCTCGAGCCGATACCTTCTACGGTTTTTGACGGTGATTATCAGCACTATTATTTTGCCGATGTGCAATTAAGCTACGAGCTGTTAACATTTGTGCAAGCCCCACAAAGCGGAATCGCATTTGCAGATCAACAACTGGTAATATCGGCAGTCGAGGCGGCGCAGATAGAGCTGTCACAGTGGCAAGAGCAAAATGCGGGATTCCAACCCGATGACTTGTTTATTTATGTTCCGGCAGACTATGAAAACTATATAGGTTCATTACCTGAATTGAGCTCACGGATAGACATTGAACAGTGGCCGGAAGAAATTTTGGAAATAATTGAAGAAAACTGAAAAAATATATTGACAACCCGAATTCTAGATGTTAT
>CAYJJX010000033.1:0-15999 GCA_964370605.1 uncultured Oscillospiraceae bacterium
CGCAGCGTGCCGAAGTTGAGGCTTTTCAAAGAATCAGGGCACCTGTTTCAAATCTCTGATATGAGCAACGGGTTAGAATATTTATAAAGCCCTAACGAGGCGCAGCGTGCCGAAGTTGAGGCTTTTCAAAGAATCAGGGCACCTGTTTCAAATCTCTGATATGAGCAACGGGTTAGAATATTTATAAAGCCCTAACGAGGCGCAGCGTGCCGAAGTTGAGGCTTTTCAAAGAATCAGGGCACCTGTTTCAAATCTTTGATTTGAGTAACGGGTTTGATTATTTATATCAGTCGTTGTCTCGTTGTTTTCCGTTTCCTTTTTCGGGTCTTTGAAGGCCATTGCCATGGCATAAAGATCTACACCGTGCTTTTGGAGATAACGAACTTCTTCGTTTGATGCTTCACCGTTTGAAACTTTTGCCGCGATTTTTATACACTCGGTCATGACTTTCATCTGCTCGGCTCGAATCTCGGCTTGGTGCATTTCGCTTTCCAATACCTTTAGCGAGTGTTCCATCAATACCGCCACCATTTTTTGTTGCTCTAAACGCTTTTCAGTACTAAAAAAACCTTCAAGCTGTGCAATCACCGTATCTCGAAACATGGCTGTTTCTTCGTCGATTTCTATATTGCTATCTTTTGAGGCAACGAGAGTGCTATATAGCCCTTTGAGTTGTTCTCTTTGTTCGTTTGGGATATCCAAAGGGTTTTCTTTATACTCTTCATAGATAGCAAGACCGACGGACAGATCCGACTTCGTCGGCTTGGTGCCGCTATAATCGACCCTGTCAACGTGAGTGTTTTGCTTGTTTCTGTCGTGGTGAGAGGTTGCGGTGAGCTGATGCAGGTAGCTGTTCTCTCTAATCGACAGATTTATGGTATTCATCTCCATAACCACCTCCTTGTGTCTGCCTTTTAACTATATAATCGTCCAAATTATGAAAATATTTATATTGATTGCTAAATTTTGTACAGGATAATTTTTTATCAAAGTTTTGTTGCAACGCAACCGTTATTTTGTTATAATGAAGTGTAACCGTATAAAATAGGAATGCATGGCTTTGTGGCGCCGGACCCAAGGCAAGGAGAAAGGAATAATTATGATTATATTAGTTATCAACTGCGGCTCATCTTCGCTTAAATATCAGCTTTTAGATATGCAAACACAGACTTTGCTCGCAAAAGGTTTGTGTGAGCGCATTGGTCACGATGGCTCTTGTATCAAACATAAACTTGCCGATGGCAGACATTGTCTTTTGAGTGATCCTCTTCATGATCATTCAGAGGCACTAGATAGAGTTATCAAACTTTTTGATGAAGGTGAGTATGCGGTAATCAATGATATTAAAGATATCGCCGCTGTCGGTCATCGTGTGGTTCATGGAGGCTCTAAGTTCACCGCTTCCTGTATCATAACAGAAGAAGTTGTAGAAGAGATTGAGGACGTAAGCGATTTCGCACCACTTCACAATCCGGCTGCCATTATGGGTATCCGTGGCGCTCAAAAAGTGATGGATGCATCGGTTCCGCATGTGGCGGTATTCGACACCGCTTTCCATCAGACTATGCCGCAAAAAGCTTTCATGTATGGTATACCGTATGACTATTATGAGCAGTTTGGTATGCGTCGTTATGGCTTTCATGGATCTTCACACCGTTTTGTCTCACAAAAAGCGGCTCAGATGCTCGGTAAAAACATTGAGGATTTGAAGATGGTGGTTTGCCATCTCGGAAACGGTAGTTCAATCTGTGCTATTGATGGCGGAAAAAGCGTAGATACTTCGATGGGACTCTCGCCGCTTCCCGGACTATTGATGGGAACCAGAAGTGGTGACCTTGACCCGACCATAGTTTCTTTCATAGCGGAAAAGCTGGACATAGATGTTGCCGAAGTTATTACACTGCTCAACAGTCGCTCAGGCTTGCTTGGAATCAGCGGAGTATCGGGGGATAATCGTGACGTGCGTGATTCCGCTGAAAGTGGCGAAAAGAGATCACAACTCGCTCTTGACATGCTAGACTATCAAATCGTTAAGTATGTTGGTGCATACGCTGCGGCGATGAACGGCCTTGATGCTATCATTTTCACCGGCGGAATCGGAGAAAATGATTCGAATCACCGTGCTTCGGTTACATCCTATCTTGGGTTTATGGGTGTTGAAATTGATCAAGAGAAGAACAACAGTCGTGGCACAATGGATATTACAGCAAAAGGCGCGAAGGTATCGACACTCGTTGTCGAAACAAATGAAGAGCTGATGATTGCTCTCGATACCGAAGCTCTTGCCTCAAAGGCACTTAGCAAATAGTATATTGTTTTAGAAGTTTCAGAAAGGATGTTAAACTGATGGGGAAAAATATAGCACAGAAAATTTTGTCGGCACATACCGTTGGAAATGCAGATGGTGGCGAACTTGCGATAAAGATAGACCAAACGTTGACGCAGGACGCTACCGGTACAATGGCATATCTGCAACTCGAAGCACTTGGCGTAGAAAGAGTACAGACCGAACTCTCGGTTGCATATGTTGATCATAATACCTTGCAGAGCGACTTTAAAAATGCCGATGACCATGAGTACATTCGAACTGTAGCAAAAAAATACGGTGTGGTCTTTTCTCGTCCCGGAAACGGAATTTGCCACCAGCTTCATCTGGAGCGCTTTGCAAAACCGGGAAAAACATTGATCGGTAGCGACAGTCATACACCGACCGCCGGAGGCGTTGGAAGTCTTGCATTTGGCGCCGGCGGGTTGGACGTTGCGCTTGCCATGGCAGGTAAACCATACAATATTCCCACACCTAAAAGCATTCTTGTGCGCCTTTGCGGTAGTCTCAAACAGGGCGTTTCCGCAAAAGATGTTATTCTAAAAGTGCTGTCTATATTGACGGTAAAGGGCGGGGTATCGCATATTATTGAATACGGCGGCGAGGGCGTTGCCAATCTTTCGGTGACTCAGCGTGCTACCATTACCAACATGGGCGCAGAACTTGGTGCAACCACTTCGGTATTTCCAAGTGATGAAAAAACTCGTGAATTCTTGGCATTGATGGGACGCGAAGAAGATTATGTTCCAATATTTGCCGATGAAGATGCCGAGTATGCCAAGGTTATCGACATCAATATGGACGAACTTACACCGCTTGCCGCATGTCCCCATAGCCCCGATAACGTTAAGCCGGTATCGGAGCTTTCCGATATTAAAGTACAGCAGGTATGTATCGGTAGTTGCACCAACTCAAGTCTTGCAGACCTTATTGCGGCGGCTAGAATACTCGATGGCAAGACATTGCCGCCCGAAGTCAGTCTTTCGGTCTCACCGGGCAGTCGTATGATTTTGCAAAAACTAATGGAATGTGGAGCTGCGGCAAAACTTCTTGCGGCCGGAGCGAGATTTTTGGAATGTGCCTGCGGACCGTGTATCGGAATGGGATTTGCACCACAAGGAGCCGGTGTAAGTCTACGTACTTTTAATCGCAACTTTTTAGGCAGAAGTGGCACAAAAGATGCAAATGTCTATCTTGTCAGCCCTGAAACGGCGGCGGCAAGTGCGGTTGCCGGATACTTTACATATGCCAAGGCAGAGGATTTTGGACCGGAAATCGAATTGACTCCCGGCTTTGATTTGAATGACAATATGTTTATTCAACCGTCCGAGAGTGCCGACGGAGTGGAAATTCTTCGTGGTGAGAACATTAAACCGTTGCCGATATGTCCGCCAATGCCGGACAGTCTGAATCTTCCAATTTCACTCAAGGTGGGCGACAACATAACAACAGACCATATCATGCCGGCAGGAGCGGAAATATTGCCATTTCGTTCCAATGTCCCACATCTGTCAAACTATTGTTTTAAGGTGTGTGACGAGAATTTCCCGAGCAGGGCGAAGGAACTTGGAAACAGCGCAGTGGTCGGTGGCCTTAACTACGGTCAAGGTTCATCACGAGAGCATGCCGCACTTGTTCCGCTATATCTCGGTGTTCGGGCGGTAATATGCAAAGGCTTTGCTCGAATACATACCGCAAATCTGATAAATAACGGAATCTTGCCGCTTACGTTCAAGAATCCGGATGACTTTGATAACCTTAATGAAGGCGATGTGCTGAAGATAACGGGGATTCATGAAGGAATGAAAACAGGTGATATTGTTGCCGAAGTGAATGGTAAACCTGTTGAATTGACGGCGACACTATCAGAGCGAGGACAGGAAATAATTATGCGTGGCGGAGTGCTGCGAGTATAATCCAAAACTGAACTTATTTTCAAAAAGATGCAGAAAGGGAAAAGCAATGATAAATATTGAACATGCAACCGAGAAGTTTAGAGAGCTTCTGGAAGAACAGCAAAAAAGAGCAGCCGGAATGGCCGATACTGAATTTGTTGACTACAATTCGTTGCCACAGATCATTGTCGGTGTTTGCGGAGGAGATGGAATCGGACCTGTTATCACCAAAAAGTCGGCAGAAATCCTTGAATATATGCTGAGTGACGAGGTGAAATCGGGCAAGATAAAATTTGTAGACGTGGACGGTCTGACCATCGAAAATCGAATTGAGCATAATGCGGCTATCCCGGCCGATGTGCTTGCGGAACTGAAAAAGTGCCATGTGATTCTGAAAGGCCCGACTACTACTCCTCGCAAAGGTGACGGAATGCCCAATATTGAGAGCGCTAACGTTGCGATGAGAAAGGAGTTAGACCTTTTTGCCAATGTTCGTCCTGTCAAGGTAGCGGCACAGGGAATCGACTGGACATTCTTTCGTGAGAATACTGAGGGTGCATATGCCCTTGGCTCAAAAGGAGTTTCACTGGAGGGCGGTGTTTCGGTAGACTTCACCGTTACAACAGATGAGGGAACGAAACGTATTGCAAAAGCAGCTTTTGACTATGCAAAAGCTAACGGCAAGACTAAGGTTTCTATCGTGACCAAGGCAAATGTAATCAAGACGACCGACGGAAGATTCTTGGAGCTCTGCAACGAGGTTGCAAGCGACTATCCGGGAATTGAAGTTGATGACTGGTATATCGATATCATGACCGCAAAACTGGTGGATGAAAAGCGTCGTCGTGATTTTCAGGTTTTTGTTTTACCAAATCTTTATGGCGATATCCTGACCGACGAAGCGGCAGAGTTCCAAGGCGGTGTCGGAACTGCGGGTAGTGCCAATATAGGTAAGCGTTATGCTATGTTCGAAGCAATTCACGGAAGCGCTCCGCGCATGATGTCGGAGGGCAGGGGAGACTATGCCGATCCTTGTTCAATGCTCAGAGCTTCGGTAATGCTGCTTTCTCATATTGGTTATGCCGAAAAAGCTGAAAAGCTGGAAAAAGCACTGGACGATTGCATGTTCGGTGAGGCGAAGATGAAGATAACGGGTCGTGACACAGGGTGTACCTGCCACGAATTTGCAGATTACGTGAAAAGCAAGATCAATGGATAAAGGAAAAGTTTCACTTCCGGTAATACGGCGGTTGCCTAGATATCTAAGGTATATAAACACTCTGGAAAAGGCAGGAGTGCAGAAAGTTTCTTCGCGTGAGCTCGCCGAGAGCCTTGGCACAACTGCAAGTCAGGTCAGACAGGATTTCAATTCACTCGGAGGACTTGGTCGTCAAGGTATTGGGTATCTTGTCAGTGATCTGAAAGCGGAGTTGGAACAACAGATATATGCAGAGAAACCGCTCAAAAGCATATTGATTGGTGCCGGAAGCCTAGGTAGCGCGATTACAAGATATTTGAAAAACGTTGCAAAAGGTTATGACCTTGTTGCTGTGTTTGATGTTGACCCCAAGAAAATTGGGACATCAATTGAAGATATTGAGTGCTACGACACGGCGGATTTATTGCAATTTTGCAAAGAAGAAAACCCAACAGTGGCAGTAATATGTATACCTACCGCTGCCGCCAAGGCGATGGCACCAACTCTACTAGAGTGTGGTATTAAAAACTTTTGGAACTTCAGCCATTATAATCTTGCACCTCTCAAAGACGATATTATGGTTGAAAATGTTCATATTCGTGAATCATTAGAAGCCCTTAGCTATAGGATCAAACATGAGTGTAATTAAAAAAACAAAAATTCTTTTGCCGAATGAGAGCGTTTCGCTCTATAACTATGCTGTTGTGGCATGTGATCAGTTTACAAGCAATGCAGAGTACTGGGATGAGGTCGCCCGCCTTGCAGAAGGTGTGCCGTCGGCGGCACATTATATCCTGCCCGAGATTTATCTTGAGACTCGTTGGGAGCATGAACGTTTGGAGCAACTTCCAAGCCGTACAGCGGAGTATTTGGAAGAGGTGCTGACACGCAGTGTGGACGGTGCGATTGCTGTTGAACGCAAACTTGCTGACGGATCGGTGCGACTAGGTCTTGTGGTTGCAATTGATCTGGAACAGTATGCATTTGATGGCAGTCAGGTAGCAATATTGCCCACCGAAAACACTATCGTTTCAAGAATTCCGGCACGCTGTGAGGCACGCAGACGCTCGTCGCTTGAGTGCCCGCATATTCTTATGCTACTCGATAATGCCGAGCGTGATATTATAGAACCGCTATTTGATCTTTCGTTACCGCTTGTTTATGATACCCCGTTGCAACAGGGTGGAGGAAGCATAAAAGGCTTTGCGGTTGAAGACGATGCAACCTTGGAATTATTGTCAAAGGCCATCACAAAATTGTATGTCGGTGACGGAAACCATTCGCTTGCTGCGGCCAAGACATTATACGAAGAAAAGAAGCAACAACTTGGGGACGCAGCTGTTGATCACCCGTCTCGTTACTGTTTGGTTGAGATAATTAACCTTTATAGTGAGGCGTTGCCGGTTTTGCCAATTCACCGAGTGATATTTGGTGTATCGGAAGAACAATTTATGTTCACGGCAAAGAAAATTCTCACCCCGGGTGATGCGAGGCTCGAAGTATATATCGGGGACGCAGCAAGAAAAATTGCGTATGACTCACAAGAATATTCACTTGCTGTACTGGCGACAGATGCAGTTTGTGAGGCGGTATTGATGGAGTACGATGGTTCGAGTGTTGACTATATCCATGGCGACGAAGAACTGAAAGAGTTTGCAAAACAGGGAGTAGGCCTATTAATGCCCTATCCTAAAAAGTCGGAGTTGATACCATATATTGAAAAGAACGGTGTGTTTCCGAAAAAGTATTTTTCACTCGGGCATGGACCGGATAAGAGATATTATCTTGAATGCCGAAAGATCGTAAAATGACAGCAAAATACCGTGATAAACAAGGGACGTATAAATAAATATTGAACATTGTGCCGAAAATCGGTGTGATGACGGAGAAGAATGAAATCCAAATTTTTTGATACAGCAAAGGTGAAAGTCAAGGCTGGTCGCGGCGGAGACGGTGCAGTATCTTTTCGTAGAGAAAAGTATGTTGCGGCGGGTGGTCCGGACGGCGGAGACGGTGGAGATGGCGGAAACGTCTATTTTGTAGCGGACGACAATCTGTCCAGTCTGCTTGATTTTCGCTACAAACGTGGCTATCAGGCGGAGCAAGGTGAGGCAGGAAGTTACCGAAATCGCCATGGTAAAAGAGGAGGGGACATTACGGTGCGAGTTCCCCGTGGTACTATTGTCAAAGAGGCAGAGACGGGACACATGATGGCGGATATTTCGGGAGATGAGCCGGTTTTGATTGCCAAAGGTGGAAAAGGTGGACTCGGAAATCAACATTTTGCAACGCCAACGCGTCAGGTGCCGAACTTTGCGAAACCGGGCAAGGACGGCGACAGTTTTGAAGTGGTATTAGAGCTAATGTTGATCGCCGATGTGGGACTTTTAGGTTTTCCGAATGTTGGCAAGTCAACCCTTTTATCGGTGGTGTCACAGGCAAAACCCAAAATTGCAAACTATCACTTCACTACGCTGGTGCCGTCGCTCGGAGTGGTTCGAGTTTCGGAAGAGGCAAGCTTTGTTGTAGCGGATATTCCCGGAATAATTGAAGGCGCGTCGGAAGGCGCAGGCCTTGGACATGATTTTTTACGTCATACCGAGCGCTGTCGTTTATTGTGGCACATTGTCGATGTGTCCGCCATTGAGGGACGTGATCCGATCGAGGATTATAAGACGCTGAACAATGAACTCAAGGCATTTTCACAAAAACTCGCAGAACGTCCACAGATGCTCGTGGGTGGAAAATCAGATATCGCGACGGAAGAGCAAAAAGAGGTTTTACGCAATTTTGCACAGGAAGAGGGCATGTCGGTTCATTTTATCAGTGGTGCAACTCACATGGGGGTGAAAGAGCTGATTGATGCCACCTATCTTGCGCTTGCAGACATTGAGCGGCCGGTTGTAGAGATAGAAAAATATGTTCCGCCTGCACCTGCACCACTGCGCGCTTATGACATCAAACAGATCTCGGGCGACGAGTATTGTGTCGAGGCCCCGTTTGTAGAGCGTTTATTGATGGGAAGCGATGTCAGCGATTACTCTAACCTACAACATTTTTCAAACGTATTGATCGAGAGCGGAATTATCAATGCACTGCGTGAAGCAGGGGCGTCAGAGGGTGACACTGTTTATATCGGTGAATGGTCGTTTGATTTTGTAGAATAAGCCAAAAGGACAAAACGGAGAAAAATAAGTGCAAAGCAATCTAACCGAAGCACAGCTGACCGCAAGTTCGCCAAATCTTCTTGCGTATATTGGCGATGCGGTGCTGGAACTCTATATCAGAGAACGACTTGTGCGCCGCGGCACGGCACAACTTGCCGAGCTGCATCGTACTGCCGCTGCGACGGTAAGTGCCAAAGGGCAGTTTGCCGCTTATAATGAGCTGAAAGATATGCTTTCTGAAGAAGAGCTTGCGGTCATGAAACGCGGGAGAAACACCGACAGTGGTGCGGTTCCAAAAAATGCAACTCCGGCTCAATATCGTGCGGCGACAGGCGTTGAGTGTCTTATCGGTTGGCTGTACTTTAAAGGCAAAACACAGCGGCTTAACGAGATATTAGAGCTGTGTTTTTCTGTCAACAATGAGGCCGGAGCGGAATGATATTATGATTAGTAGTGACAATATAATAGTCGGCGCCGGACTTTACGGTCTTTACTCAGCGTTATATCTTGCGAGACTTGGGAAAAAATCTCTTGTCCTTGAAGCGGACAGTGCGCCTTTTTCACGCGCAACATATATAAATCAGGCGAGGGTTCACATGGGATATCATTATCCCCGTTCACTTTCGACAGCGGTGAAATCAAAGGGGTATTTTGATAGGTTTTGCCTTGATTATCCGGAATGCATTCACAGTGATTTTGATCAGGTCTATGCCACCTCGGCAAATTTCAACTGGACCAATGCCAATCAGTTTCGCACATTTTGCGCAAATGCCGATATTCCTTGCGAAGAACTGCCGGTGTCACGATATTTCAAAGACGGGTGTTGTGACGGTGCATTCATGACAAAGGAATACACCTATGATGCCGAACTGTTAAAAAAGCAATTGCTTAAAGAGATAAAACAGCACGAAAATCTTATTGAAATCAAATACGATAGCCATGTTGTCAATATTGTAAAGAGTGATGAGTGTTTTGAGCTGACAACCGAAAATAGCGAGCGATACAAAGCGCCTTTTGTGCTGAACTCGACCTATGCCGGTGTCAACGAATTGCCGGAAAAGCTCGGGCTTGAGACATTCAACATAAAATATGAGCTTTGTGAAATTATACTCTGTACCGTAGCACCTGAACTATCTAACATAGGGATAACGGTCATGGATGGACCGTTTTTTTCTATTATGCCGTTTGGCAAGACGGGGTTACACTCATTGACTTCGGTCACCTTTACTCCCCACATTGCAAGTTTTGATCGTCTGCCGAGTTTTGATTGTCAAAAGCGACAATCATTATGCCGTCCCGACCGACTTTTCAACTGTAACGACTGTGCTGAAAAACCGCAGAGCGCATGGCCGTATATGTCAAATCTTGCAAAAAAGTATCTGCTTGATAGATATGGCTTTGAATATCACAGCAGCCTTTTTTCGGTTAAACCGATATTGAAAGCTTCAGAAGTGGACGACAGCCGCCCCACTATGATAAAGAAACATTGCGAAAACCCGACACTGGTGAGTGTGCTTTCCGGCAAGATCAACACCGTATATGATCTGGATGAGGTATTGAAGAATGACAGTGTATAAAGAGAAAAATTTTGTCTCGGCAGTGGTATATGTCAATAACGATGCCGAAAGGGTATCGACCTTTTTAGAATCTCTCTATAATTTTTTTGACGAAAGCTTTCTTAACTTTGAGATTATATGCGTCAACGACGGGTCACTCGATAACAGCAAAGAGTTGATAAAACAGACAGCAAAAGGAATGCAGGGGCGAGTAACACTACTGAACATGAGTTTTTATCAAGGGCTTGAGCAGGCAATGAATGCCGGAGTGGACCTTGCGATCGGCGATTTTGTGTTTGAGTTTGATTCTTGTGTGTCAGACTATCCGATTGAGACGGTGCGATCCGTATATGAAAAATGTCTTGATGGAAATGACATAGTTGTAGCGGTTGCGGGGCAAAGGAGATTGACATCACGTCTTTTCTATTTTTTGTTCAATCACAATGCTCAATCACAGCATCCACTCGAGAGCGAGACATTTCGAATTTTATCGCGCCGAGCCATCAATAGGATTCATTCCATCAGCGCAGCGATTCCATATCGCAAGGCGATTTATGCCAATTGCGGTCTGAAGATGATAGCAATCAGCTATGACGGTGTCGAGCGATCTAAAAAACATCTGTCAAAGCGGCAACGACTTAATCGTCGTACCAATGCTATGGATGCGATGATACTCTATACCGATATTGCTTATAAAATGTCGATGGTAATGTCAGGGATTATGATGCTGGCTGCGATTGGGGCGGCGGTTTATACTCTTGTGGTATTCATATTAGGTCATCCGGTCAACGGTTTCACCACCACCATGTTAGTGATGACCGGTTGCTTTTTCGGTGTGTTTGTCATTATGGCAATTATTCTCAAATATCTGTCGCTTCTCATTGATCTGGTATTTAAAAAGCAACGGTATCTAATTGAGTCGGTAGAAAAACAGTAACAAAGAAAAGGAGAGCGAAACAGATGGTAGTAATTTTAAAGCAAAATCCCGATAGCTCACAGCTGGAACACTTGATAGGTTGGCTGGAGGGGCAGGGGATCAAGATAAACGAGACACACGGTGAGCGACAAAGCATACTTGGATTGATTGGTGATACCTCAATCATCGATATTGATCTTGTCAAGGCACTGGACATTGTCGACGATGTAAAACGAATTCAAGAACCTTATAAAAATGCAAACAGAAAATTTCACCATGACGATGCGGTGATCACCATTGACAACACAAAAATCGGAGCGGGCAACTTTCAGATTATTGCGGGACCCTGTTCCATCGAATCGGAGGAGCAGATCTGTTTTGTTGCAAAAAGTGTGAAAGAGGCTGGGGCAACCATGCTTCGTGGTGGTGCTTTCAAACCGAGAACGTCACCTTACGCCTTTCAGGGACTTCGTGACGACGGCATAAAACTGTTATTACAGGCAAAGAGAGAAACCGGTCTTCCGGTTGTGACCGAAATCATGGATCTTTCACAGCTTGATCTGTTTGACGATGTTGATTTAATTCAGGTCGGTGCACGAAATATGCAAAACTTTGAACTACTCAAGGAGCTTTCTAAAACACGCAAGCCGATTCTCATAAAGCGAGGACTTGCCAACACACTGCAAGAACTTTTGATGAGCGTCGAATATATCATGGCAGGCGGCAACCATAATGTTATTCTTTGTGAAAGAGGAATCAGGACTTTTGAGACAGCGGCACGCAACACACTTGATATTTCTGCAATTCCGCTACTCAAGAAGATGACACACCTGCCGATAGTGGTTGATCCGAGTCATGCAACCGGCATTGCCTCGCTGGTCATGCCGATGTCACTTGCGGCAACGGCTGCCGGTGCGGACGGATTGATGATCGAAGTGCACAACGATCCGGCACATGCACTCTGCGACGGTCCACAGTCGTTGACCCCAAAAGCATTTCATGAGGTGACAACAGCTGTGAAAAATATTTTGCCGTTCAGCCATAAATACTAATCGAAAGGGGAAAAGGTTGAATATTGCAATCGTTGGCCTTGGGCTTATCGGAGGCTCAATGGCAAAGGCGTTGAAACATTTTACCCCGAACACCGTGCTGGGCTATGACATGTCGAGCGAGACGGTGGAAAAGGCAAAACTTCTGGAAGCGATAGATAATGAACTTTGCGAAAAGACTTTGCCTCTCTGTGACATCGTTGTGATAGCTCTCTATCCGAACGACTGCGTAGAATATGTAAAGAAGAATGCAAGACTATTTAAAGACGGTGCACTGGTGATGGATTGCTGTGGAGTGAAGGAATCAGTTTGCAGCGAGCTGTTTCCAATAGCGTTGCAAAGCGGATTTCATTTTGTTGGGGCGCATCCGATGGCTGGAATAGAACGTTCCGGTTTTGACAATTCGGTGCCGACACTTTTTCAGAACGCTTCGGTGATTCTCACTCCTTCCTCTGATACTGAGGATGAAATTGTAAAGTCGGCACGAAAGTTTTTTGGATCGGTTGGATTCAATCGGTGTGAAATATGCACACCACAGCACCACGATAGGGTTATCGCCTTCACTTCACAGCTGGCACATGTCGTGTCGGGTGCTTTTGTTAAAAGTCCGACTGCACTTGAACATAGCGGTTTTTCGGCAGGGAGTTATCGTGACCTTACAAGGGTAGCAAAGCTAAATGCAGATATGTGGTGCGAGCTGTTTTTGCACAATTCTCAAAACCTTATAAATGAAATCGATGAAATAACAAAAAATCTTGCCAATTACAAAGCGGCGCTGACGGCTGGAGATAGAGAACAACTAACCGAATTGTTGCAAGAGGGAACACGACTCAAGGAACAGGCGGACAGTAGAGAAATGAACTGAATAAACTATAAACGGAAAGGGAGTAGCATGAATCTGGATAACATGAGAGAACAACTGAACGATATCGACAGCAACCTTGTACAGTTGTTTTGCAAAAGGATGAATATCGCAAAGGATATCGCAAAATACAAATCGGAAAACAATCTTCCGATTTTTCATCGAGATCGTGAACGCGAAATATTCGAGCGAATGACCGAGATGAGTGGCGAGGAGCTGGCGATTTACACCAAGGTTTTATACTCTACATTGTTTGACCTTTCAAGAAGTTATCAGCACGCACATGTCGAATACGGCAAGGATCTCATCGCAAAGATAAACGACGCGGTGGCAAACACCGATGCTGTTTTTCCGAAACAGGCGGTTGTTGCCTGTCAAGGGGTGGAGGGTTCCTATTCACAGCAAGCATGTGACAAACTTTTTGCCGTTCCGTCTATAATGTATATGGGCTCGTTTGAGTCGGTGTTTCGTGCGGTCGCAAGTGGCATGTGCCGTTATGGAGTGCTCCCCATCGAGAACAGCTCTTATGGTTCGGTGACCGAGGTGTACGACCTGATGAAGCGAAACAGTTTCAATATCGTACGTTCGGTAAAATTGAAGGTGGACCATGAATTGCTTGCAGCATCCGGTGTTGCACTTGGGGACATCACCGAGATATTCTCGCACGAACAGGCGATTGGCCAGTGCAGTGAGTTTTTAGAGTCGCTCAAAGGCGTAAAGGTCACAGCGGTAGAAAATACAGCGGTGGCCGCCAAGATGGTTTCGGAGTCGGGCAGAAAAGATGTCGCCGCAATTTCGTCCGGTCGATGCGCATCGCTCTACGGCCTGCATACTATCAAAAGTGATGTGCAGAACACACAGAATAACTACACCCGTTTTATCTGTATATCCAAAAACCCCGAGATATATCCCGGAGCAAAAAAGATCAGTCTCATGCTTTCCCTTTCCCACAATCCCGGCTCACTATACCGTGTCGTTGCACACTTTGCGGCACTCGGCATAAATCTGACGAAGTTGCAGAGTCGACCTATGCCGGGTTCAGACTTTGAGTTTATGTTCTATTTTGATATTGATGCGGGGGTTGCCGATCCGGAGGTAGGGCCGCTTCTAAGCGCACTGGAGCAAGCGTGTGACCAATTTGTTTTCCTCGGGAATTATGATGAAATATAGTTTGAAAAACAAGTTTTCAAATTCAATTTTTGTTGGACTGAGTCTTTGTTCCTTTCAAGCGCAAGATGTTTGAATTTCATCATAATTTGACGAATCCGAAAAAACATCGCAAAAAGAATGATCATAAAAATGATGCGACAAAATACAACTATCCATAAAAGAAACAAGCGACACTTCACAGCGAAGTGTCGCTTGTTTTTATATAGCGTGTGCTCATTTGATAGGTGTATTTATCTTTGCACCCTTGCAGAACCGCCGCCCATCAGGCTTTCGACCTCTTTTCTGCTTGCCATGGAGGTGTCACCTGCGGTGGTCATGGCGAGAGCACCGTGTGCCGCACCGTATTCTACGGCAACAGATGCGTCCTGTGTCTCCATCAGACCAAAGATCAGACCGGAAGCAAAGCTGTCGCCGCCACCGACCCTGTCCATGATCTCAAGGGCTTCATATTTTTTTGAAAAGAAAATTTCGCCGTCGGCATAGCACATTGCCGCCCAGTCATTTACGGTAGCAGATTTCACTTCACGCAGTGTCGTGGCGACCACCTTGAAGTTTGGATATGCCGCAACAGCATTCTTAACCATCTGTTTATAGCCGTCAAGATTCAGCTCGGTAAGGTTTTCGTCGTTGCCCGGCACTTCCAGTCCGAGGCAGGCGGTGAAATCTTCCTCGTTACCAATCATTACATCGATATATTTTGCAATTTCCTTGTTGACCGATTGTGCTTTTTCAAGACCACCGATAGATTTCCACATAGAGGGGCGATAGTTAAGGTCGTATGAAACTACTGTTCCGTATTTTTTTGCCGCCTTCACCGCCGCGATGGTTAACTCTGCCGAGTTTTCGGACAAAGCCGCAAAGATTCCACCGGTATGAAGCCAGCGAACTCCGAGCTCACCGAAGATATAATCAAAATCAAAATCCTCTGCTTTGAGTTGGCTGATGGCGGTATTGCCACGATCCGAAACACCCACAGCACCACGCACACCATATCCACGCTCGGTGAAGTTGAGACCGTTGCGCACGGTTCTGCCGATGCCGTCATATGGTAGCCACTTGATAAAACGAGTATCCACTCCGCCTTGCAGAATGAAATCCTCGACCAGTCTGCCGATTTCGTTGTCGGCAAAGGCGGTTAATACAGCGGTGTTATAGCCAAAACAGCGACGAAGGCCACGTGCAACGTTATATTCGCCGCCGCCCTCCCAGGCACGAAAGCTGCGGGCGGTTTTGATGCGACCCTCGCCGGGATCAAGGCGAAGCATTACCTCACCGAGCGAAATTTCGTCAAACATACATTCGTTTTTCGGTCGTAAATTTAGATTCATGATAAAACTCCTTTTTATTAAAATATGAGGCATTCGCTTGCTGAACGAACACCTCATGCTTTCACAATATGAGTATAATAGTGCATCGATGAAGTGACGCAGTTTATTGTTTTGGACATTTTCAAGATAAAACGTGCAATATTAAATATCAAAACCGAATAAAGGGGAAAGGTTTATATTCACCGAAATAAAATTGACGCCGAACCCAACCTCGCAAGATTGGATACGGCGCTTTGCTGGTGCGAGGAAAGGGACTTGAACCCTCACGGTTATCCCACACGCCCCTCAAACGTGCGCGTCTGCCATTCCGCCACCCTCGCATATATGTGTCTTGCGACGATATATATATTACCACATTTCGGCATGAAAAGTCAACACATTTTTTTTGTGTAGCACAAATTTTTGTAAAAAGACATTATTATAACGTAAAAGATGTCGCATAAAAAGTTGATTTATGCCCTTGCGCTCGGCAATCTTGTATCGTTTTTCAAGTTGAATGACTATAACTTCTTGAGTAGCCCGTGCTAGTTTT
>CAYJJX010000034.1:0-15959 GCA_964370605.1 uncultured Oscillospiraceae bacterium
GGCGCAGGTTATTTTGCTTTTGGTAGTGGTAGTGTGTTAACAAATAATGGAACAGCTACTGTAACAGGTGGCAATGGCGGCATCGGCGGCATCGGCGGTAGCACCGGTGCAGGCGGCATCGGCGGCAACGGTTCTACCGCACATAACGGGACACTACAAGAAACAGTTGCTGCAACGGTAAACAATGGCGCAAACGGAACAAACGGCACACCTTAACAAAAAAACAGCGGCACGCCCATAATATTATAAAACAGCATAGTGCGGTTTAATATGTGCGGCCGGTGGCAATTAATTGAATAATATACTAAAGTAGCTTAATAGAAACTAATAGTAAAATAAAGGCTCTCGATTATAGTCGGGAGCCTTTGCCTTTCAAAAAAGGTCATGAGGCGTGATAAGAGAGAAGGTAGGTTCGCTCAGAATTCAATCTGTAAAGCACCAGCACAGAGTGTGTTGGACAGCTGTTATACTAGGTTAATCTCAAATTCTATAAAAGCAGTGGCATAAAACAAGGGTTGATTTAAAGCATTAGTCCTTGTTTTGCGTTCTTACGCTCGAACAGCAAAATGTATATAACCTATTACTCAAAGTTGCATTGAAAACTATTAGTTGAATTTATCTGCTTTTAACATGAATTTTTTTTATTTCAGGGGTTGAAATGAGGCTAAGTTTATGTTATTACATGCATCAGGGAAAATCACATGGGGCATTAGCGCAGCCCGCCAGCGCGCACCATCGGTAAACCAGCCCTGAGGGCAAAGTAAATTACCGAAGCATAAAATCCTATCAAACCGCATAGATAAAGGATCCAAAAAAATTAGGGTATTAGCTAACCCGAGCACGCGACGGCACAAGTGTATATCTAAAACATTAACACCTGCAAAACTGAATAAACATTACTAAGCAAAGGCTCTGACATACTCAGAGCCTTTGCTGTAATTAATAAATTAATATTTAGCAAGTTAGTCAGATTTGTTCTTCAAGTAAAAACAAACTTTAATTACGAGTTTATTGCCCAATTTTATAGTAAACACAACTCAATACTCACACTTCAAATATAGTCAACTAGGCCTAGACGTTTATATTGTTCGACTGGGCTGTCATTTTGTTTCATTAGTTTAACCATAAGTCGGGACATGCACTCCTTGATATCTTCATTTTCGATTGGATGTAGCTGTTTTGGATCAGCTTTCAGATCGAAAAGCAATGTTTCATCGGTATCATACTCTATAAAGCCCTTTTGCATAAGCTTTTGAGGCTTTGTCTTTAAAACAGGACAGTTTTTTGTGAACTTAAATGGTGGTTCTAACGTAGCGGTTTCAAGTTCGGCAGGCGAAAAGCGTGCGTGCATATGTGTCGGCATTAAGGTATAGTTATTCGCCGGCTCGCTATCTTCTGTTGCTCCTCTCATATACACATATCGACCGTCGGTACAGTTAACCTGTGCATTAAAAAGTCCAAAGAGCGCACCTTCCCTGCATCGGTCGCTGTCCAGTGGGATTCCCTGCATATCTTTTGGGATATCAAGACTGAAAAAATCTAATATCGTTGGTGCAATGTCGATGGTTTGAACCAATTTATCGCTGCGCTCCCCCTGTTTTTTTGTTATCGGATTATACACAAAAAACGGTATGTTTGCAATTTCGTTGTAGTTTGCACAGACCCTTTTTCCCCATCTGCCATGCTCGGTCAAAAGAAACCCGTGGTCGACGTTGACAATGAGCATCGTGTCTTCCCACATGTTATATTCATCCATCTTATCGAGGATTTTGCCGAGATAATCATCACACATGGTGACCAGTGCCTTGTAGTGCACCAGACAGTTTTCAATCTCTTCGTCCGTTTCTTTGACAGTAGCATAGTCCGGCCAGTTAAAATGCCTGCCGGTGTACTGCTTTTTCTGATACATATCTATATATTTTTGCGGTGCATGAAAAGGTTCGTGAGGGCTAAAGTTCTCCACCTGCAAAAACCAGTTGTCGGAGTGTGCATTGGTATCTAAAAACTCGCAGGCTGACTCAAATACCTTGTGAATAGGGTAATCCTCCTGTGTTTTGACATATTCCCTGTTGACCCAGTCCTGTGTGAAGAGTGGCATACCATCTCTTCTGCTGATATGTTCCGGAATTTCGACACCTTCAACTACCGCTTTCCATGGATCGCCCTGTTGTCCCCTTATAAACTCCCAGCTTTTATACCGTGTGTGATAGGAGGCGCCCCCATCCTCAAAATAGTGAGCGTGGTCGGTTATCAGATGAGGATAGATACCGTTTTTTTTCAAAATTTCCGGCATGGAATCATCAAACGGTTCAAGTGAGCCCCAAATCCTATGTAAAAAGTTATATCTACCCGTATGAAGCTCTCTTCGCGCCGGCATACAGGGCATACTGCCCATATAGCAGTTGTCGTAGACAACACTGTTTTTTGCCAGTCGATCAAAATTTGGTGTAATCATCTCTGTGTTGCCGTAAGGCTCGAGATAGTCCTTTCGTAGCGAGTCGAACATTACCATTATTGTTTTCATAACATCTCCTTATATCTAAATTAACGACTGCCAAGTGGTATCGGCAGCCGTTATAGTTATTATTTTGTCGTTTTTGTAGCATTTTTCTTTTCTTTTCTTTTATCAAGAACAATCATAATGATTGGCATAAGTATAGCCAAGATGAAGAACGCCGTTCCGATCGACAGTTGTGTCATTGACTCACCAAAAGAGCCATAATACCCGATAGCTCTCCGCATGTTGTCCTCAACGATGCCACCTAAAACGAATGCTAAAATAAAAGGAGAAAGCGGAAACCGGTTTTTTTCCAATATATAGCCTATAACGGCAAATAGCAGAAGATACATCAAGTCAAACATGCTGTTATTGATGCTGATGACACCGATTGCACAGAATACAGCCACCACAGGGAAAAGAATATATTTTGGTATTGTGATGATTTTTGCCATAAATCTGATTGTCGAGATTTGATACATAAACATCAGTATGTTAGCCACGAACACTATAAAGATTATAGAGCGAAAGAGCACAGGTTGTTGCATACTCAATAACGGCCCGGGTGTCAACCCTTGTAGTGCTATAGCACCCATTATAATTGCTGTTACCGTATCTCCCGGCACGCCTAAAGCAAGCATCGGAACAAGTGCACCGCCGGTGGTGGCATTATTTGCACTTTCGCAGGAGTAAATTCCCGGCTCGTGTCCGGTACCAAACAACTCGGGATTTTTAGAGCTGCGTTTTGTCTGCTCGTAGGAAATTAATCCTGCCGCACCGCCACCCATACCGGGTAAAATTCCAATAGCGGTACCAAGAAAGCTACACTTTAGCATGGTAAGTAGATTGTTTTTTATTGACTCTAGCTTAGGTAGGAAAAACAGTTTTTTCTCTACTGGTGCAGGTTTTGTTGGATCGGCTATGTTTCCTAAAGAGTGAATAATCTCCGGCAGTGCAAAAACGCCTATAATAACCACCACAAGATCAAATCCGTTGTCCAATTCCGGAAACCCGAGTGTATACCTCGATGCCACGCCATCTACCGGACTCATTCCTACTGTCTTTAACAGCAGACCTATTAACATAGCGATAAATGCCTTTAGTCTTCTGCCGGTCATCATGCTACAAACCAGCGAGAGCGATAATACCGCAGTTCCGAAGTATTCCCACGGACCAAACTGAATTGCAAGGTCGGCAAGAGGCGGCGCCAACAACAAAAGGACTATGGCACTAAATATTCCACCAAAAAATGATGCGAATGCTCCGATGGAAAGCGCCTTGGTGGACTCACCTTTTTGGGTCATAGGATAACCGTCAAAGGTGGTCGCCACCGAAGCGGCTGTTCCAGGTATTTTAAGTAAAATGGAAGATATCAACCCTCCCGAAACACTTCCCATATATATACCCATTATCAGGCACATAGATGGTATGACATCCAAGGTGAATGTGATAGGCAGGACTAACGCTACGGCTATTGGGCCATTTAGCCCGGGAATGCAACCGAAAACATTTCCGGCTATTACTCCAAGTAAAATCAATAGAAGGTTTACCGGAGTAATTACACTAATAATAATTTCTACAAATTCTCCCATGCTCCCCCCTATATTCCTAATATTCCGCTTGGTAGTATTACATTAAAATAGTTTACAAAAATATAATATAAAGCGAAAACCATTGAGGTGGAAATAACTGTACTTATAACTAATCTTTTCACTGACATGAATTTGCCATGCTGGAGCTTGTACAAAAACGGTATAGCTATCGCAAGAAAGATGCTACTGCTTAGAAAAAAGCCAAGAGTGGTCATCACAAGGGTGTATCCGATGAACAACAGGAAAAACACTAGTCTTCTGCCCTTGAAAAAGTCTATAAATGCAAAGGGTTTTTCCCTCTCCTCTTTGTCTCGTAGTATAATGACCACTCGCACGGCTAAGGTTACCAACAGTAGGATAATAATTATTCTCGGGAATAGTGCGGCCCCTCCGGTCTGATCAATTATACTTTCTGGAAAGGTAGCGGAATTAATAAACAAAACAACTGCTATTACTGCTACAACTCCCGAAAAAATTACTTCTCCCATATCTCTCCTTTTATTCTGCAACAATCATCTGGGCTGCTTCTCCAAATGCGGCATAGTTTGCAGCAAGTGCCTCTATATACACGTCTGTTTCTGTGTGCTTTGGAGCAAAGCTAATCTTTTCAAGCTCTGCGATACACTCCGGATCTGCCGCCGCTTGTGCAATAAGATTATTGATATAGGCAATAGCCTCGGCAGGAGTGCCGCTCGGTGCCCACATACCAAAGTCCTGTTTCAGGTAATCGTAGTTTTCAAAACCAAGGTCGGCAAATGTAGGAATGTCCTCATAACCTACAATAGGCTCAGAGCCGATAATTGCAAGACAACGGAAGTCTCCACTGTCGATATACTGTCTTAAAGAACCAAAGCCGTCGATATAGCTGTCAATTCTTCCACCAAGTAGCTCAGGTGCTTTAGATCCGCCTGCAAGGTCAACTTTATTAAACTCAACGCCTTTTTCGGTCTCGATCTGCAAAACGCCAAACAGCGGAAGTGTTCCGGTAACCGAACCCATTCTGATCTCTCCCGGTGCGGCCTCGGCTGCGGCTACAAGGTCGTCCATCGTTTCGTATGGTGAATTTGCGCTCACAACTACCGCCATCGTCGAGTCAAGATAGTAACCGATAGGCGCGGCATCTTCATATGTAAAGTCAGCAAGACCAAGGGCGTGTTGCATTATAAATCCGGAAGAGTGTAACATCACTGTGTGTCCGTCCGGCTCGGATTCCATGCCCTGAGTTATTCCTGTTCTTCCGCCGGAGCCTGTAATGTTAATGACTTCAATAGGTTGTGCACTATACTTTGACATATACTGCGCTATTATTCGTGAAGGTATATCAGAGTTTCCGCCTGCTTCGTAAGGAACGATAAACTGAATTGGCTTTGTGGGTTCCCACGAACCAACCTCTTCTGCAGCGTCTTCTGTTGATTCGGATGCCGGAGTTGCTTCACTGGTTGTTGGCTCTTCTGTCGGCGTCTCACTCGCAACAGGTGCAGACTGACAAGCAGTTCCAAACAGCATAAATGCTGTTAATGCTATGGCTAATAATCTTTTTTTCATAAATTCTCCTCTAGTTATAATGTGATAAGATGACTTACGTCTTACAAGCGTAGTATGACATACTTCATTTAAAATGTAAAGATAAAATTTGCAGTTTTTAACAAAATTGTTGCAATGCACAAATGTGGGTGTAATTTTTTGTGTGGATTGCTGTATTTTCAAATTTGTTATAAAAAACACTTTACATTCATCAATATTATTATTACAATTATGATGATAAGACAACTTACTACATTAATTGTTTTAGCAGATAAAATGACACCTAAAAGGACATAGCATAAATGATACAACGTGAAAACGTCAGTGAACTAATAGTAAAATCGGTTATTGAAAAAATTCGCACAAAACAATTACTACCCGGTGATAAACTTCCGAACGAAAAGGATATGTCAGAGGAGTACGGTGTGTCACGAATATCTCTGCGTGAAGCGTTGCGTTATCTATCGGCAAAGGGGCTTATCGTGACACGACATGGCGAGGGATCGTTTATTAATACTTATGACCCATCGCTTGTAGCCGATACTTTATATACATACTCGCTTTTGACCACCGAACCGGTTTTAGAGATGCTTGAACTAAGAAAAATTATGGAGGCGCAGGCGTGTAGATTGTGCGCACAAAATGCCAGCGATGAAGAAATTGCACAAATTATCGAATATAAAAACAAAAGAGAAGCAGAATGTCAAAACAATAATAACCCAACCGAAAAATTTAAGTATGACAGACTTTTTCACCTTGCAATCGCAAAAGGATCTCACAATGAAATTTTTGAAAAGTTTATTGAAACCATCCACCTAACCATCGAAATTCACCAGCTTGAATACACGAAGACAACAGAAAACATTAAACACACAACAAATTATCATAACAAGATTTCCGAGGCCTTGACGGCACGAAATGCTGAACTTGCCGGACAGATGATGTATGAACACATCGATCAAATCAAGAAAACATTTGGCGAATGTAAAAACCAATAGATATTTATGGGGGTAGTAGTTACCCCCAAATAAAAAAAAATGAGGTCTGATGACCTTATGTCGGAGGAGCATATGACATCAAAAGAAAGAATTTGGACAACATTATCGCATAAAGAGCCAGATAAAATTCCAATCGACTTTGCATCCACCCATGTCACCGGCATACACCGCACAGCCTATGACGACCTCGCACAAAAGACGGGACTTGAATTGAGCAAAAGATACAATTTTTTGCGTTCCGGAACTGCCGACCCCAATGAAGATTTTTTACAAAAAATCGGTGTGGACACAAGGGGTGTTTGGCCGAATAAGCTTGGCGAAGAATATTGGGCGGTTGAAAATTGGGAAGACGAAAAATTTTTCTATCTAAAGGACGAATGGGGCGCTACCTGGAGCAAAGAAAAGGACGGGGGACTTTATTATAACGTTATACGTTGCCCCATGGACGAAGAGGAGCTTTCCATCGAAGAGTTGTCGCAGCAATACTCCTATCCGGTGCTTGACAATGACGATAAGTTTGCGGGCATGTACGAAAAGGCAAAGGCTTTTGACGATGCAGGGTACGCGATCTTTGTGGAAAATCCGATGTGTGAAGTTTTCCACTCCCAGACAAGGGTGAGAGGTTATGAGAATTTCTTTTCCGATCTGATAATTGACCCTGATTTAGCGGTTTATATGATGGACCAGACTGCCGATATACTCGGAGCGTATTATAAAAGGGTGCTCTCGGAGCTAAAAGATTTTCCTTTGATAATTCGTTTGAGTGACGATCTCGGAAGCCAAACCTCTCCACTCATTTCGATGGAGTGTTATCGTACCTTAGTAAAACCGATACATAAAAGATTGATAGAGCAGATAAAAAAAGATGCAAAGAACGATGTCAAAATATTTTTTCATACCGATGGTGCCATAAAAGGTTTTATACCGGATCTCATAGAAATAGGCGCGGATATCCTCAATCCTGTTCAATATTCCTGCACCGATATCGTGCTAAAAGATTTGAAGAAAGAGTTTGGAAAAGACATCTCTTTCTGGGGCGGCGGTATCGATACACAAACATCATTCAGAACCGCTACCAAAGACGAGATAGTGGACGAAATTAAAAGGAATATCGATGATTTAGCAACAGGTGGTGGTTTCGTCTTCTCGCAGATTCATAACTTTCAAAAAGGAACCGAACCCGACAAATTTTGGGCAGTGTGGGACACTATAAACAATAATCGCAATTACTAAAAAAGGAAACGTTAAATATGTTAATCAAAAAAGCTGTACTGGAAGAGTTTGAAAAATTGTATGCACAAGGAGTGATAAGGAAAGACGGAAAACCGATAAAGTATCTTGGCGGTGCCGAAGCACAAGGACAGGGTTTCGCGGTTGATGCCGATAACTTTGAGAAAAAGCAGATACTGTGGGATGGTGAAAACTCGGGCGGCACGATGACAATATGTCAAATAAATGATAACGGCGACTTTTATGCAAATGAACGATTTTTTCCGATATTTCACGGGCCGGACTGTGTTCTTGTATACGGTGAATTAAAAGAAGAAGGTTATGAAATAACCGAGGTGCAAAAAATTCCGTGGCTACATAGGTTTGATGTTGTAAAAGTAGGCGATGACAGCGTTTTTGTGGGCGCATCGCTGTCACGCTTTAAAGAAAGCAAGGATGACTGGTCAAACCCCGGCGAGATAATTATCGGAAAACTCAACAAAGACCCCAAACAGCCAATGGAACTCAAGGTCATCAACGATGAGATAACAAAAAATCACGGTTATTGCACCACCACTTATAACGGCAAAAGAGTCATATTGATTACCGGTGTTGAGGGAATGTATTGTGTATATATCCCCGAAAGGTTTGAGGATGAATGGAAGATAGAAAAACTCACCGACCGTGAAACCAGTGATGCCTGCACGGTGGATATCGATAACGATGGCATTGACGAGATAGTTACCATCGAAAAATTTCATGGCAATGAGCTTATTGTAAACAAGCTTGTGGGCGGAGAGTGGAAAAAGATTTTCGAAAAAGAAATTGCCTTCGGCCATGGTCTTTGGGGCGGCAAATTTTTAGGAAAAAACAGGTTTTTTGCCGGTTGGAGACAAGGAACAAAGGAACTTATTTGTTTCGAGCAAGACGCAGATACAATAAAAGAAACAGTTATCGGCGCCGGTGGAACATCGCAGTTCAGCGTGTGGGAAGAAAATAATATCGGATATATCTTGTCGGCAGACAGGCAGGCGATTGAACAGACGGGTCAACTGGTACTATATACAATTACAGAATAACAAAAGGAGATAAAACAATGGTTAAAGATCAAAAAGGTTTTAGTGATAATGTGGGTCAGGGTGATCTATCCAAGGTTACCAAAGAGGTATGGCGTGAGAAGTGTTTTCCGGAGTGGGGCACATGGCTGAACGAAGAGATTGAGGACTGCGTGGTGCCGGCTAACAACTTTGCCATGTGGTGGCTTGGTTGTACCGGTGTTTGGGTCAAAACTCCCGGCGATGCAAATCTTTGCATCGATCTTTGGGTAGGCGTTGGCAAACAGAACAAAAGAAAATGGAATGTACCATATTCACAGGGCAAAAACTTCCAGATGTATTACATGAACGGTGGCCCAACATACCAGCCAAACACCAGAACAGTACCGATGGTTATCGATCCGTTCGAAATCCAAAAGATTGATGCTGTACTGTCAACACATATGCACCGTGACCATATCGACCAATATGTAGCGGCCGCTATTGTCAACAATCATCCCGATGTTCCGTTTATTGGACCGAAATTCAGCTGTGATGTTTGGCGTTCATGGGGTGTGCCGGAGGACAGGCTAAAGGTAGTAAAGCCCGGCGATACCATTAAGATTAAGGATCTTGAGATTGTTGCGGTAGATTCTTTCGATCGAACCGCACTCATTACCGATCCATTACAATCGCAGGACATGCGTGGCACCTGCCCGACCGACATGGACGACCGTGCGGTTAGCTACATTATCAAAACACCGGGTGGTAATCTCTACCACAGTGGCGACTCGCACTATTCTAACATGTACTTTAAACACGGCAGAGATCACAAAATCGACGTTGCACTTGCCTCTTTTGGTGAAAACCCCCCCGGACTTACCGACAAGATGACATCGGCCGACGTACTGAGAATGGCAGAATGCCTAAGAACCGATGTAATGATTCCGTTCCATTATGACATCTGGTGCAACATGCTTGCGGATCCTTCCGAGATTGAGTATCTTTACCAATTCAAAGCGCCACGCCTCGACTATAAGTTCAAGGTGTTCATCTGGCAGGTGGGCGGTCAATATACCTATCCGCAGGATAAGGGCAAAAAGAGGTTTATGTTCGACCGTGGATTCCATGACGCATTTACCGACGAGCCGAACCTTCCGTTCAAATCCTTCCTATAAATAAAGGTGTATGATTATGAACCTAACAGCATTAAAAGAAGAAGTGTTTGCCGCAAATCTTGAGCTTGTAAAACGTGAGCTTGTTATCTACACCTGGGGTAACGTTTCGGTAATTGATCGTGAGCAAGGTGTTATTGTAATCAAACCACGTGGCATCGAATACGACGATATGACTGCCGACGACATGTCGGTGACCGACCTTGACGGCAACATTGTGGAGGGTAAACTTCTCCCCTCGGTGGATCTCGACATACATATCGCACTGTATAAAAAATTCCCCGATATAAAGTCGATAGCACACACCCACTCCACCTATGCGACCGCATTCGCACAGGCAAGAAAAGATATCCCTTGCTACGGCACTACCCATGCCGACCATTTTTACGGCAGCATCCCCTGCACAAGGGTGATGACAGCAGAGGAGGTCGCAGGCGACTATGAAAAGAACACCGGTGACGTGATTGTCGAGACTTTCATTGAGCGAAAAATCGACCCGATGCAGGTTTTCGGTGTCAACGTAGCAGGTCATGGCCCGTTTACCTGGGGAAGTTCTGCGGCACTTGCCGTCGAGAACAGTGTAATTTTAGAGGAACTCTCTAAGATGGCGATACTGACAAAACAGGTAGATGCAAACGCACCCGAGCTTGAGGATTATTCCCTCGATAAGCACTTTTTGAGGAAACATGGGGCAAATTCGTATTTTTACCAGAAAAAAGAGGACTAGAAAATGAAAACCTCTGTTTCACTGTCAATTTTTGAAGCCAAAAAAGGCGCACCCATTCTTTTTTCCGGTTGCGAAGAAGATTATTTTAAAACAATAAAGGAGCTGGGATACGACGGCATCGACCTGTTTGTGGACGATCCGTTCAGCGACAAGGCAAAGTTTGCGGTAAAGATGCTCCAAAAATATGACCTCGGTGTAGGTGTTGTTATGCCGGCGGCGCTCGCCGGTATGGGACTTTTTCTCGGTGACGAGGATCAGGATATCCGAAATAGTTGCATAGAAAAAATTGCCGAAATTGTGGATTATACAAGAGAACTCGGTGGCATGGTGTCGCTCGGACTTGTGCGCGGAAGCACCGTAGGCGATGAAACACTCGAACACTTTAATAAAAAGTTTGTGGATTCCTGCGAAAAATTGCTCAGCAAAAGTGACGGTGTGTCACTGTTAATTGAGCCGATAAATAGATATGAAATAAACACCATCAACTCGGCAAGAGAGGGCATCGACTTTATTAAAGAAACAAAACTTCCACTTTATCTGATGCTGGACACCTTCCACATGAACATTGAGGATGTGGATGTCGAGGCGGTGTTTGAAGAGTCCCACTCGCTCGGATTGACAAAGCACATTCACTTTTTGGATTCAAACCGCTTAGCACCATCGATGGGTCACACCGATATGCGGAGTTTGTATCGCCTTTTTGAACGACAAGGCTATGATGGCTATCTGTGTTTAGAGGCACTTCCAAAGCCGACACCGTATGAATGTGCAAAACGAGGAGCGGCATTTTTTAAAAGCATGAAAGGATAAATCAATATGGTTGATAAGAAACAACTGCAAAAAAACGCAAACGAGATGCGAAAATTGATAGTTGAGGGGATTTATGCCGCAAAAAGCGGTCACCCCGGCGGCTCGCTCTCTATCTGTGATATAATGTCGGTGTTATTTTTTGACAAGATGAATACCGAGGGGGCAAACCTCGACCGTTTTGTCCTGTCAAAAGGACATGCCGCACCGGCACTTTATGCCGCTCTTTCGCTAAAAGGACATTTTCCAGCGCAGGAGATGAAAAACCTGCGTAATATCAACAGCTTTTTACAAGGTCACCCTTGTATGAATAAAGTTCCGGGTGTCGATATGTCCACCGGCTCGCTCGGTCAGGGGCTTTCCGCCGCAAACGGCATGGCGATAAACGCAAAGTACAAAAAACAGGATTATCGTGTTTATTGTATCTGCGGTGACGGCGAGCTTCAAGAGGGTCAAATTTGGGAGGCGGCGATGACCGCCGCACATTACAAGCTCGATAACCTGACCGTCTTTATCGACAACAACGGTTTGCAGATCGACGGCTCTAACGACGAGGTTATGTCACTCGGCAATATTTCCGATAAGTTCAAATCGTTCGGCTTTCATATCATAGAGATTGACGGACACGATATCGAGGCAATACAAAGCGCCGTTGATACTGCGTGTGCAACGAAGGGAAAACCTACCGCAATAATCTGCAAAACAATTAAAGGCAAGGGCGTTTCGTTCATGGAGAATCAGGTTGGTTTCCATGGTGCGGCTCCGTCGGACGCGCAGTACGAGATAGCGATGAAAGAACTTGGGGAGGTGTTATAATGGGTATACCTACAAGAGAGGCATACGGCAAGGCACTTGCCACGCTCGGAAAAAACAACGACTTTTTAGTTTTAGACGCAGACCTTGCAAAGGCAACACAGTCTATCATATTTCAAAAGGAATATCCGGAAAGATTTTTCAACATGGGTATTTCAGAGGGTGATATGATGACTACCGCCGCCGGTATCGCCGCCTGTGGCACGAAAGTTTTTGCAAGCACATTTGCGATGTTTGCCGCAGGTCGTGCGTTTGA
Organism: uncultured Oscillospiraceae bacterium; assembly: GCA_964370605.1. Taxonomy (GTDB): domain Bacteria; phylum Bacillota; class Clostridia; order Oscillospirales; family Ruminococcaceae; genus CAYJBH01. The sequence continues at coordinate 12,633 of CAYJJX010000034.1, forward strand.
ACAGATTCGCAACTCCATCTGTTACCCCAATCTTCCGGTGGTTGTTGCCGGAACGCACGGCGGTGTGCTTATTGGTGAAGACGGTGCATCACATCAGGCAATCGAAGATGTGTCACTGATGCGAACCATTCCGAATATGACGGTACTCGTGCCCTGTGACGAATACAGCGTGACAAAACTTATGGAGCAACTTGTTGATTACAAATCTCCTGCATATATCCGTGCCGGACGAAATGCCTGTCCCGATATTTATAAAGGAGACGAAGAAATCACCATCGGCAAAGGAAATGTGTTAAAAGACGGTGACGACCTCACCATCATAGCCATGGGCGACATGGTTTTTGAGGCGCTGGAGGCGGCAAAGGTTTTAGAGGCTGAGGGTAAAAGCGTTGCGGTAATCGACATGCACACCGTAAAGCCGATTGACACCGAATTGGTGATGAACTACGCAAAGAAGACCGGCAAAATAGTAACAGCGGAGGATCATAACGTTATCGGTGGTTTAGGTTCTGCCGTTGCCGAAATTCTCGCCGAAACAGGCGATGCAAAACTTCGCAGAGTTGGTGTCAAGGATACTTTTGGAAAATCCGGAACGAAGCCGGAACTGCAGGAATATTATGGACTCAACGCAAAGACGATAGAAAAAGCGGCAAAGGAAATACTATGAAAAAAATATTTGTAAATTTTAAACGTTTTGACATATCCCCTGAAAAGGGAGGTGTCAACTCCATCGCACCGATAAACGACTGGGCAAAGACCATCGTAGAAGGTACTAAAGGTTCGCTGAAAGACTACACAAACAAAGCTGAATTCACCATGTTTTTTCCGGAATTGCACATCTTGAATGCAGTGTCAGCTAACGATGGTACAATCAAAATCGGCTGCCAGAGTGTGAACGAGAGTGATACTGCAGCCGGTGGCAATTTTGGCGCTTTCACAACACTTCGCCCTGCGAATGCCATGGCACTTGCAGGTGTAAATACCGCACTTATCGGTCACTGCGAAGAACGTAACTACTATAAAGGCATTTTGAGCGGTGCAGGAGTTACCGACCTCTCGATAGTAAACAATCACTTTAATCAGAAAATTAAATCGGCAATTGCTGCCGGCATGGACGTTCTTTACTGTATCGGCGAGACCTCAGAGGAACAAGCAGACTTTGAAAATGTGCTGAAAACACAGCTGGAAATGGGGCTTGATGGTGTCGACCTTTCTAAAATCACCATAGCCTACGAGCCGGTATGGTCGATAGGTCCGGGCAAAACTCCCGCCGATAAGCCGTATATCACCAAGATTGCACAGTTTGTTAAGTCGATTTTTCCGACACTCGATGTTGTGTATGGTGGCGGATTGAAAGAAGAAAATGCCGAAATGCTCGCCTCTATTGATGAAATTGACGGTGGACTCATTGCACTAACACGTTTTTCCGGTCAAATCGGTTTTTATCCCGAGGAATATATAGCGATAGTCGACAAATATTTGGAAAGTAAAGTTTGAAAACTAGTTTTCAACCCAACTTTAGTTGGGCGGAGTCTTTATCCTTTCAAACGGAATACGTTTGAATTTCACCACATAGTCGCGAAACCGGACAAAACATTAAGAAAGGAATGGATATAATTATGAATCTGCAATTTGAATACGGCAACGGCATGATGAACGCCGAACTACCGGACAATACCGATGTATTTATTCCGGGCGAAACAGTTCCGGACCCGGAATGTCTACCACAGGACTGGGACAGCCTTTATTCGGCAACTTTAGAAAGTATTCGCAACCCTATAGGCACAGAGCCGTTTACGACCGTTGCAAACGAAAACAGCAAGGTTGTGTTCATCATTCCCGACATTGTGAAAGGTGGTGTACAGCCGACCAGTCACCGCAAGGTTACTATAAAGGTTTGCCTTGATGAGCTCTATGCAAAAGGCGTCAAAAAAGAGAACGTCCTGCTGTTGATCTCCAACGGACTGCACTCCCGTGCAACGGTAGCAGAAAACAGGGCAATTCTCGGAGAGGAACTTTTTAACGAGTTTTACCATACTGGACAGGTAGACAGTCACGACAGCGAAAACTATGATGACCTCGTCGACCTTGGTCTTGCACCGAACGGCGATCATGTGATCATGAACAAACGTGTTTTCGATTCCGACATAGCAATACTCATCGGCCATGCGATGGGCAACCCATACGGTGGATATTCGGGCGGATACAAACACTGCTCGACAGGCATAACCCACTGGAAGAGTATCTCCTCCCATCATGTGCCGAAAGTAATGCACAAGCCGGAGTTCGTGCCTGTTTCCACAAACAGTGAAATGCGTAGCAAATTCGACACTCAGGGCATGTATATGGAAGAAAAGATGGGTAAAAAATTCTTTTGCTGTGATGCTGTGCTGGATACAAAAAGCCGTCAAATAGCGATTCACAGTGGCTGGGCAAAAGAGATGCAGCCGATCTCGTGGGCAGTGGCGGACAAACGCACATATATTCACTGGGCAGAGAAAAAGTACGACGTGGTTGTTTTTGGCATGCCGCAGGATTTCCACTATGGTGCAGGCATGGGCACAAACCCAATTCAGATGATGCAGGCGCTGTCGGCACAGGTGATCCGCCATAAACGCATACTCAGCGACAACTGTGTGTTCATCGTTTCTTCCTCTTGTGACGGTTGGTTTCACGACGAGCGCTGGCCATATGCAAAGGAACTTTACGACATGTTCCAAAAGGATTACATGAATACCCTGCCGGACATGAACCGTTATGGCGATTATTTTGCAACCAACGAGGAGTATATCCGTCAGTACAGATATTGCAACGCCTTCCACCCATTTCATGGTTTTTCCATGATGAGTTGTGGTCACCTTGCAGAAGAACACACCAGTGCAATATATATAGTAGGTGCAAGAGAGCCGGGCATTGCACGAGGTATGGGACTCAAAACAAGGGCAACTTTTGAAGAAGCGCTCGCCGACGCAAAGAAAAAGTTCGTGGGCGACTCACCGAACATCCTCGCACTTCCCCTTGCATTCAAAACAGCTTCGGTTCACCTTTGCATGAAGAACCCAGAGGAAAACAGCAAATCAAGAGACGGTGCTAAGGGTGGCTGTTGCGGTTAAGCACGGCTTTGGTTCAATTGTCAAACTGATTCCACCTTGCTTTTTGTAAGGTGGAATCAGTTTGAATTTATATCTTAGCAGTTTTAAAGTATATTTTTTTATTATAGGTCTTGAAAAAAGAAGTTTTTTGTGGTATAATTCAATTCGTAGCAAAAATGTGGGGCATTAGCGCAGTTGGTAGCGCACCACACTGGCAGTGTGGGGGTCAGGAGTT
>CAYJJX010000035.1:0-15450 GCA_964370605.1 uncultured Oscillospiraceae bacterium
GTCCCCTCCATGCGCACTACAAACAAAACATTGTCACATTCCGACACTGCTTTCTTAATTCCGTTTGCAACTTCATCGCACCGTGTAATACCACCGAAAATGTTGATAACCACCGCTTTAGTGTTCGGTGTGGATTGTAGTATTTTCACTGCATGGTATATCCGATCGGTGGTCGCACCACCGCCGAGATCCAGCACCGCAGAGACTCTCAAGCCACCATTAGTAATAAGGTCGATACAGCTCATGAGCATACCTGACCCGTTTGACATGACGACAATATCACCGCTATCGTCTACCGGTATATATAAAAAGCCGTACTCCTCCGCCTTAGCGACGAGCGGCTCAGTGGGCAGACTCTTTTTAAATTCAACAATGTCGGGCAAGTGATAAAGCTCGCTGTCGTCGATGTCAATCTTGCCATCGAGTGCAAGCAACCTTTTGTCTGCAGTGACCGCAAGTGGGTTAATCTCGCAGAGCAGGCAGCCGTACTCACAAAAAAGCATATATAAATTCTTGAGCGTTTTAAATAACTCCGGCATCATTAGTAGCGATTCACCCGACTTTGATAATAGATAGTAACTATGATAACCTTGCACACCAATCAAAGGATCGATTACAAGTTTTATCACCTTTTCCGGTGTGTTTTTTGCCGTTTCCTCTATCTCCATGCCACCTTCGGTGGAAAAGATGATGACCGGACAACGCTTTGTTCTGTCCATTACAATGGATAGATACCATTCATCAAAGTCGTCTATCTTCTGTACCACCATGACTCTGTCGATCGTTAATCCACGTATTTCGGAGCCGAGTAGGTCGGTGCAATGTTGTATTGCCTGCTGTTCATTGTCGGCAAAACGTATGCCACCTGCCTTGCCACGACCACCTATCTGTACCTGTGCCTTGACTACCACCGGATAGTTAAGGTTACACTGCGATATGGTCGACAATACATCATTTTCTATGACAACACTCGGCATGGTATACAAATCATAAGCATCGAATAATTCCTTAGCCTTATACTCCATCAATTTCATAACATATCATCCTTCGCTCCAGATTTCATCATCGGTAGGTTGGACCCAGTTCAATTTTTCGCAAGCGATCCTTGTAACATTCATTAGATGCTTATAGGATAAGTTTTCACTGATGGAATTGTTACCCCAACTACCACATCCAAGTGTTGTTGTTGGTGTGAGAGCGTTCGCAAACGCACCACCATTCATAGTGGCGCAGCTTTGGTTTACCAACACACGGGAAACGGGCAACTTTATTCCGGCATATTCGAGGTTTTCCTTATTATTACTATGTATCGCAACCGAGTGTCCCTTACCCTCCACCTCAAGGTTTGCGCAAGCGATAGCAACCGCTTCCTCAAAGCTATCATAACTGTAGGCGCTGAAGACAGGGCACATTTTTTCTTTGCTGAACAGCTCTCCTTCGCCGTAAGATTTTGGTTTAACCATGACTGCCTTGACAGCGTTATTGTCTGATGTTTTAATGCCGGCAAGGTCAAGTAATTTTGCTACTGGTTGACCGACTAAATCTTTGTTCATCACTCCGTTTGGAAAAAGCACAGCACGGATATTGTCCACCTCATTCTCATCCTCAGTATAATAAACCCCAAGTGATACAAACCGCTCGATAATGTTCTTATACTCCTCACTCGGTGCTATAACAGTTTGCTCGCCGGAGCAAATTATTCCGTTGTCAAAACATCTTCCGGATAGAATTTTTTCAGCCGCGGTTGTATAGTCAACGCCTCGGTCAAGTATACACTGCACATTACCCGCACCGACACCATAACTCGGTTTACCACTGGAATAAGCTGCCTTAACCATGCCCATTCCACCTGTCGCGAGGACAACGTCAGCCGACTGCATGAGCTCCGTTGTAGTGTCCACCGACGCCTCACCTGCAACTAAAAACAGATCGCGTGGTGCACCGAGTTTTTGAAGCTCGTCGCCGAATAGCTCGGCGAGCTTGTTCGCACAGTTAAAGGCGCGAGGATGGGGGGCGATAATGATGGAGTTACGACATTTGATGGCAAACATTGCATTGCACATTGGGGTAACGATTGGGTTTGTGCAAGGAGTGACAGCTACCACGACACCCATCGGGCGGGCTATTGATGTTAGCCCCTGCTCTTCGTCGACCGACAACACACCAACAGATTTTTTTGTCTTTAGGTCGTTCCATATTATGCGTGCCTTACCCTTATTTTTTGCTATTTTATGATCAAGAACACCCATTCTCGTCTCATTGACCGCCATTTCGGCAAGCATTTCTGCGTTATCATAGACCACCTTTGCAAACATTCTTACAATGGCATCCACCTGTTGTTGCGTATAGTTTTCAATGGCCTTTTGTGCAATGCTTGAGCGTTCTATCAAACTTTTCACCATGATGGTATTCGCCATGAGATACTCTCCTTATTTAGTTTTGCGGTTGTGGATTGACGTATCTTATTGAGGTGCCCCAGTTTTTCATCCGCTCGTGATAGACCTCATTATCGTCGGCATCCGGCCAGAATGTGAGTAGGACAAATTCCTCCTCACCGTTTGTGTTATCAATCCAATGGAGTACACCTCCCGGGATATATGCGATACTTCCCGGTTTAAATTCAAAACTATCATCGTTTAGCCAGAGCACTGCCCTGCCCTTTACGCAATAGTATATTTCACCTTTATCGTGCACTCCTCCGGCAGTTTTTTTCCCCTTGCCAAGAGTGCCTTCATTTACGTTTATTGCCGCCTCTCCGGCGATGCTGTCATCCATAAGTAGTCTTGATGAATATGATTCGTCACAAACATATGGCATAACATCATCGGTATGTATTACAACTCCATTTTTCGACATACTTACGACCGTTCCTTTCTAAAGTTAACTGAATAAAATCTATTTTACCAATCCCGCGCAAAACCGCAGGTCCAACCGCCATCCACAACAAGTAGATTACCGGTAATATATTCGCTTTTATCGCTCGCTAAAAAGAGTGCTGCGCTTGCAATATCTCGTGGTGAACCGGGGCGTTTCATCGGGATATGTGACATTATGCTCTCATATCTCCCGTCTTTATACATACCACCTTCTTGCATTATTGGTACATTGATAGAACCGGGAAGTATTGCGTTGACGTTTATACCGTCCTCGGCAAGTTCTATTGCCATAGTTTTTGTTAGATGATTGACCGCAGCCTTAGCGACGGCAAATGCACACTGATTACGTAGCGGTACAAGCCCGACAATGGAGCTTATATTAATTATATTGCCGCACTTTGCTTTATTCATATACTGTAGCACCGCCTTGCTACAGTTATACACCCCTTCCAGATCGACATCTAAAATTTTATCCCAATAATTGTCGCTAAATCTGTGTATCGGCTCTCGTTCGCTCGGAGGTATATTTATACCTGCATTATTTATAAGTACATCAATTCTGCCAAATTGTTTAACTGCTTCCTCGGCAAGGGCGACGGTCTCTTCTTTGCTGCAAACATTTGCATTTATATAGACCGCCGACCCACCGAGTGAGGTTATCTCGGCAACCGTTTGCGCACCTGCTTCATTCTCGATGCCGCTGACAATCACATTAGCCCCCTCCTCGGCAAAAGCAAAAGCAATCTCTTTGCCTATACCTCCGGTAGAGCCGGTAATGATAACAACCTTTTCGCGCAAACCCAAATCCATTTGATAACCTCACTAAATAACTAATTATGAATTTTGTTCAACGTAGATTTCATAGTTCTCTTTGCCAACTTCTTCAATACCTGCTTGTATCAATTCTGCACGCATATCTTGAACCATCTGTCTAGCATCATCGTCGCTGGTGGAACGAGTAATAATCTCGGCTTTCCACTTTTCAACTATTGTCTCGATGTCGTTAAATGTTTGTTCGTACATCGGGCCTTTGAGTGCATAAGAGAATTTATCAATGCTGATGTCATTATATGCATCGTCATAACCGTATTCACGACCGAGTGCGTGCATGTCTGACATTGCAGGACGACCATGGGAATCATCGAAATCTCCAAGCATACTTACACCCGGGCCGGCGATCCAGTATATCCATGATCCGACAGTAGTTGCTGTAGCAGTACCGGCTGCAAGTGCCTCATGGAATGGTGTATTCCAAACTCTGTTATTCTCGTCGTCAAGATACCAGTAACCATTTTCTTCGTCCGGAACTCCCCACCATGTGGTTGTTGTGCCTATTTCGGTGTTCTGCCAGTTAACATATTGTAATACCCGCTCCGGATCTTCAAGATCTTTATTGAAAAGGGCTAGACTTACACCAAGTGAGTTGTAATTATACCAATCGTTTTCAAAATCAACGGTTTCACTATCAGGAACTGGATGTGGTGTAAACACGCCTTCATAACCTGCCTGTACCAAAGCACCAGCCATTTGGTCATTGAACCAGTTGATGTTGGTAAACATTGCGCCATAACGTCCTTGTTTTCCTTTTTCAAGAACATCTGTCTCTGTGTCGGTCATAATGTTGGGATCGATGAGTCCCTCGCGATATAGTTTTGCAAGGTAGACATATGCCTCTTCCCAACCGTCTGACATATATTCCTCATAAAGAGTTCCATTTTCTTCATCAAGAACATAACCTGTAGATAATCCTTCGCCAAAAGCAGAGTAAATCATGTAGTCAAGGTCTAACATCTGCAAGTTGAAGGGAATGAAATTCTCATACATAGGATCGTCAGCTGGTACAGATTCTTTAGCAGCCACGAGGAAATCATAAAGTTCTTCGTAGGTGGTTGGTGCGTCCATACCGGTTAGCTCTAAAATATCGCTACGAATACCGAAGATGTATGGGTCACCAAGAAGCTCATCTGCTCTTTCCGGCGGTTTTGTGTAGCCGGGTAGCATATAAAGCATGCCATCGTTAGCATCACGATAGTAGTCAATAATATCATCGTTTACAAAGGACATGTAGTCCGGCATATTTGGCAAATAATCGTCCAGTGCAAGAACCAAATCACTGTCAACAAACTGTTGAAGTAGTGCACGATTAGATGTCCAGTTGAAGATAAGATCCGGCATGTCACCTGTCGATATCATTAACGCTAGCATAGTCTCGGCAGTGTCACCGGAAGGTCTTGTGCTATTGATATCTATTTTAATGTTTTCAATAAGCCAGTCATGTACGAGGTAATTTTCGTCCGGGTCTGCCGCTCCACTGAAAAATGCATCAATAACGAGTACATCGTCATAATCTTCAAGAGCGGTCATTTCGGCAGGCTCACCACCATCATCTGTCGATGCTTCACTCTCGGTGGAATCGTCGGCCGGAGCTGTCGAAGCAGATTCTTCCGGTGTACTACACCCGACTAAAAGTGTTAGCATCATCGCTACTGTCAATAAAATTGAAAGTGTACGCTTCATAGTTTCCTCCATTAATTGTTGTTTTTTGTTTTACTATATACGTATTATTGTTTTAACAACCACCCCTTTCTTTATTAATTATTAGCCCCAATTGATATAGGCAAAAAATTATCCTTTCAATGAACCTATCATTACACCTTTTGAAAAATGCTTTTGCAGGAAAGGATAAACTATCAAAATAGGAAGCGTTGCTACTACAACTGCCGCCATCTCGACACCCGTTGAGGACGCCTGGTCAGAAAGTGGGTTTGCTATAGTCGAACCAAGTTCCGCCGCCATGCTCATAGTGATACTATTGCGCAGTACAATTTGCATTAACACAGTAGATATTGGTTTTAGTTCTTGACTTTGAACATATATTTCACCAATAAACCAGTCGTTCCAGTGCCATACTGCTGAGAATAAAAACATGGTAGCCAGAAGTGCTTTAGAAAGAGGTAAATAGATACGAGAAAATATAGTCCAGTCGTTTGCGCCGTCGATTTTCGCCGACTCTTCCAGTTCACCCGGCACCGCTTTGAAAAAAGTGCGCATAATTATTATGGTCGTGCCGGAGTAGATAAATGGTATGATATATACAGAAAACGTGTCAATTAATCCTAGGTTGTTCACAAGAACATAAGTTGGTATAAGTCCACCACCGAAGTACATGGTAATAAGCACCATTATTGTTATACCGCGACGAAATACCAAATGGGTTTTCGATAAGGCATAAGACACCATTGCGTTGAAAAACACTACAACCGTAGCGCCGATTAACGTCCTCGACCCACTGATAGCAAATCCTGAAATAATACTGCTTTCACCAAAAACTTCTTCATAGTTTACCAAGGTGAATTCGACAGGAAAAAGCAATACTTCTCTTGCGGAAACAATTGTTGTGTTACTGAGCGATTGTGCAACAACGTGCAATAAAGGCAAAGTCCATGTCAATGCGAGAAAAATTAATACAATGGCATTAATTACACCAAATATTTTATCACCTTTTGTTAAACGCATAGCTTGCAACTCCTTTCCATTTATATAATGCTGTCACCGGTCAACTTCTTGACTATGCCGTTTACACCAAACAGCATGCCGAGATTAATGACCGATTTCATCAGTGACATAGCGGTCGCAGAGCTGTAGTCAAAGGGATATTCCGTTATCCTCTCGTATATATAGGTATCGATAACACGGGCAGTCTCAATATTGCCGGGATTTTGCATGAGATAGAGTTGATCAAAGTTAGAATTTAAAATATTACCGGAGGCAAGTATCAACAATATTCCGATTGTACTGCGGATGCTTGGTATAGCTATATGCCATATACACTTAAATCTAGAGCAACCATCAAGATGTGCAGCCTCATATAGTTGTGGATCTATAGCGGTAAGTGCCGCAAGATATATGATGGTATTCCATCCCATCTCTTTCCACATCTCGGTAAAGAAAGACAGTCCGTAAACATAGGAAGGATCACCCATGAAATTAATCTGATCAAAACCAAGACTTTCAATAAATACGTTTATAATACCATCGTCAAGGGACAACAATCTTGTAAATATTGCCATGGTTATAACCCAAGATAGGAAGTGTGGAAGATAAGCGATGGTCTGGATGGTTCTTCCAAAATACTTATTGCGTATCTCATTTATCATCAGTGCTAAAATAATTGGAATGGGAAAACCGAAAACCAACTTTATTGCACTAATTGCTAGGGTATTTGTGATAACCTGCCAGGAGGTCACCTGCTTAAAGAATAAAATAAAGTTATCGAACCCAACCCATGGACCGTCGAAATAAAATGCTCCGGGTCGCATGGTGAAATCTTGAAACGCTATTGCTATACCGGTCATGGGTATATAGCAAAACACTATCAACCAAACAAAGCATGGTAAAACCATTAACAATAAGAGTTTTTGATCCCAAACTTTTTTTAAAAATGGGTGTCTTTTAAGGATATCTTTCAGTACCATACGAAAATACTCCTCTCGTTCTTGTAACCATACATTGCATGTTGTGGTGTGTTGTATAGACAGTTTTCAAGCTAAACATGGTAAAACTTGATTATATAGTGAACTTAAATAAAACAAATAGTATATGTCGCTACAGCTTTTTTGCTATCAATAACTCAGTGGTGAGTGCGCTTGAAAGCTCAACATGAACACCGCGGTTTTTTAATTCATATCCACTGACCTTTGCACTGCGACCATCATTATCGGTGGTAAGCAGGTATTCTGCACCGATATCTACACCTTTGAATCGAACATTAATCTGCTTGTCCTGCTCACTCGGATCACTGAGTTGGAATATGCCTATTATGCTGGCAGAACCGTCCGAGGCGGCGAGTTCTAATATTCCGTTACCCCTCGGGTCAACTGCATCTACCTCTGGGGTATGATGAAAGACGAGTGAACCGGTTGCGTGTATCGGTCGGACATATTTTTTATAAAGATTTAATGTGTGTGTTACACGATCGGAGTGTATGGGATTTACTACAAGTTCTGGCGGAGCAACAGTGCCTACAGTCGGGCGACCGAAGAGCATTAAGCGTGCCTGAAAATCCAGTTCGGCATTAGTGTGTCCGGTCTGTCCTGCCATTAAACGATCTAAATATTCCGGTGGCAGGCACATAGACATGCCGTTAATTATTGCAAATGATCGAGGAGCAATTTGCCAGTCGGTAACCCATGTGTGGGACACCCTGCTGACCATACCTAGGTCGGTACGTCCGCCACCGGAGGCACAGTTTTCAAAGATAACGTTTGGAAACCGTTCGCGTAAGCGATCAAAGATGGCGTACCACTCATTTATGTACCTCATTTCGGCATGCTCATTATATCCGCCACGCTCGTTAAAACTAAATGCATATTGATTTTCGCCGTTATGATCAAGTCGGAAGAAGTCAAGGTCGTACCGCTCGATTAATGATACAATTTGCTCCTCCACCCATTTTGCAGCTGAAGGTCTGCCGAGATCCAGCATACCGCTGTTCTCCCCTCCCTCGATGCCACCTCGGACCTTGTCATCATAGCCGCGTAGATACATATCAATCATGTCATTGGCACCAGGGCAGTCCTTGCCGATACGCTCCGGTTCCATCCAAAGGCCAAACTTCATCCCTTTTGAGTGACAGTGATCGCGTAAACCCTCTATACCAATCTCATATCTACAAACATCCGGAGTCCAATTGCCACAGTCGTGAGCCCAGTTTGTCTCCTTACCTTTTTGCGCATACCAAGACGCATCAAGAAATACGATCTCACAACCTATCTTTGCTGCATTGTCCATAAACGCAATTATATCTTCTTGATCCATGCCTACCTCAGGACCAATACCTGCCTCGATAGGAGATTCGTGACCTTCTTTTATTTCATATTTCATCACACTGTGCCGAATGTGTCGATGCATCTCGTTAACACAAACATCAAGACCACCATACATCATACCGAAATGAAATTCAGGTGAAGAAAGCGTCTCGCCCTTTTCCAAAACATAGAGTGGAGCAACACCTTCAATGCTGCAGTCAAAGGAGAGATAGTTCATACTATGTTTGTGAAAAAGTGCCGGCTCATTGCTTAAAAAATCGAACTTGTAACCACCGGAATAAGCAAGCTGACCGATAAAGCATTGCCCCATTGCCTTATTTTCCAAGACAAACATAGGGTGCCGATATCGACCTTGTGCAAATCTTCCGCTAATATATGCACCGGAATTTTTCGGAATATCCTGCCATTTGAAGATGCCCTCAAAGATCTGATTGGGTTCATTCATATAACCAAGTCGCCAGATGTTTTCACCATTTTTCATGTGATCACTTGGGCGCTTGGTCTCAACAAGTCCGCCGGACATAACCGACATGCCGGACATAGCTGCGAGAGCTCCAGACTTATTTTCTATTTCCAACCATCTTGTGATAACACCTGTACCGTCAAGACGAGTTTTGACAGCTACTGCAAATGGGCGTTTTGTATTTTCAAGTTTGACTGTGACCACCATTCCCTTATCATCTGTATCTGTGGAATAATCCACCCACTTCCAGTGAGAATACAGTGTTTGACCATCAAACGAAAGAGAAAAGGTGTTCTTGTTTGCAAAGGAACTTGCTTTAAGTCGCTCCGGAGCTGGTCGGGTAGTAGTTTGAGGCACAAACCCTGCTCCGTTATAGCCGGTTGAGATAAAAAAACCGTCTACCAACCCTTCTTCATATACCATCATCCCACTGCGGTATGTAATATATTTATCGCCATTTTCTTCTGTGAAGTAGCTATCGAAAAATAATGTATCGTTAAAAATCATATCAAACACCCCTATTTGTTTTACATGTCAACTGATGCATTGTTGAACAATTAAATAATACAACAACTTTTCCTGAATGTCAATATAGTAATTAAAAAAATATCCAAAGACGTAAACTTTTGTGCAATTTGTATGTATTGGCTTAATTTTCATTTGTGGCCTTTGGCACAAACCATACTAATCAATAATTTTCACAAAATTCATACAAATGCTTGACATTCAAAAAATCCTTTATTATAATGCTTGTAAAAATGAACTTAGTTATACTAATAAAATTTTACTATTGTTCTTCCTTGAGTTGATACAAGGTGGCAACAGTAAGAAACACATATTAGCAGCGAAAAACAAGGATAATAAAAACCAACTCTGCGAAAGAGTTGATTTCAAAGTAAACTGTCTTTTTGATAAATGATAATATTATTATCGCCATAGATCATAGAACTACCGCCGCTCTTATAGCGATTTTTCCTCTCGGTTTAAAAAATACACTGCAGTAACAGCACCAATCTTAGGCATTTACGATCTTAAAACAACTTATTGAACGAGACAAAATTAATGCAATGATATTTTGTTCGATGGAAAATATTGTAGTGCCAATCAACAACTTATCGATAGTTCTGTAGGATTATTATGACCTGTTTTTTAAATCTAAATAAATATTTTTTAAAAAGATATTCATTAACTATCTTTTTTCTACTGTGCTGTACCTTGTATGCTACTAGCTATCTCGGAAGACTTAACTACTCGGCTGCCATGACCGTTTTCATTTCTGATAACACAATGACACAAGCTTTTGCGGGGCTTGTATCTACCGTCTATTTTTTTGTCTACGGAAGCAGTCAGATGCTGAGCGGCTTTTTAGCTGATAAACTTTCTCCGAGATTGCTACCAGTTATAGGAATGGTTCTTTCCTCTATTTGCAATATATTAATGAGCATACTTGCCCCAAGTCATGCATATCTCGTACTCTGGGGTTTAAATGGTTTTGCACATTCACTTTTATGGCCATCATTGATGAGGGTATTGGTTGAATACTTTCCAGAAGAATCTCGATTTAAGACACTGAGCTACATAACTGTTTCAGTGCCAATAGGCACACTTGCATCATATTTTTTATCAGCAACATTGTTGAAGGTTTCAACAGTATCGGCTGTTTTTATTGTGCCTGCTATATTGATGATCATTGCCGTAACGTTATTTTATTTGTTTTTCCCAAAGCATAAATATGCTGATTTATTAAATAGTCAAGAAGTTACCCACCATAAGGTAAAAAATGTTCCACTAGCTACAATATTGTTATCGCCACTTGTATTATCAGCGATTTTTCCGGCTTTTACAAACGGGGTCATTAAGGATGGATTGTCCGCGTGGGTGCCGAGCTATATAAACAGCAATTTCGATAGTGGAGCTGTTATAGCTATACTCATAAGCTCGATTTTGCCAATCTTCAACCTGATTGGTGTATTCTCCATGACTCGATTAAAAAAACGAATCAACAACGACTACATACTCTCTGCAATATATTTTTTGATTGCTTTTGTCTCAATGTTAATGTTAACACTTTTCGGAACTGTAAATCTTTACACATCGGCAGTGCTACTTGCAGTTTGCAGTAGCTCCATGCTCGCTGTAAACACCATTTTTGTCAGTTATATACCGGTTCGTTTTGTAAAAGAAGGCAGAGTTGCATTTATGTCAGGGCTCCTAAATTCAGTATCATACCTTGGTGCAACCGTTTCCGGCATTGCAATCGGCATACTAAATCAAGATTACGGTTGGACGCTCACAATGGCAGCATTTTCACTATTGCTCATCATAGCGGCAACAATTTGTACTATTTTCAGCAAGAAAGTGATGCCAAAAGATCATCTAGTGTAGTCGTGGTTAAGCTTATTAAAGCTTAGTGTTACTGCAATAACCACAATCGGAAAACAACCACTGCATAACCTTCGGCCAATCGCATATTTTGCTCTCAAAATTGCCGAAAGTCCTGATAAATACAGTCAAAAACTGTCTCAGATTATCTCAAAGCTGAAAGGTATTTTTTTATGTAGCATTATATAATTGAAAGCATGTTAAGGACCAATACTTTCATCTCTCCACGACACAATATATATTTTTCTCAAACTCTCAAGGTAATCGGCAAGGAGACACTGAAGAAGATACACACCGGAATGATTTGAGTCGGCAGGTAAAGAGGGTTTGTTTTCGACATTGCCGGTATGGACAAGGGCAGTGTTGCACTACTTTAAAAGCAATCGCATCTCGGAAGGCTTCATGGCAAACACATCGTCGAAAGCCTTGTAAAAATGTATTTTGCTGTTGTAACCCACCTTTTTTGAAATGCCCTCGACAGACATTGCACCGTTCTTTAACAGCTCAAGTGCATACTGCATTTTGAGCGAGCGCACGTATTTGTGAATACTAAGCCCTACAATCTCTGAAAAGGCAGACTGTAGGGTCTTTTTGTCGACCCCTACCATTTTAGCAAGCTCGGTTATCACCGGAGGGTTTATGTAGTTTTGTGATAATATACTAACAGCTTCCTTAACCGCAGCTTGGCTTTTTGCGCTGATTCGGTTAAGGCTTTTCGATTGCGACATCGAGTAATTATAGAGCAACAAAAACGCCTCGATAGATTTTGTTTTGAGATACAAAGGGAAAAGATCTTCTTTTATATCACCGCTTTTAATCTGCCTTAAAATCGTGGCAATTTGAGGAATGGATATATTCCGCAAATTAATTGTTCTTGCCATATTGTTCCACTCTTCTTGTGACAGGTCGATACCATTGCTTTTCAAAAAATCCTCGCCTATCAACAAGGTGAGCGCCTTTATTCTATCACCACCGGGATATTTTTTAAACCAGGGAACAAATGCGTTATTAACATAGAAAAATGTTCCGTATGCCGTTTTCTCTATCAGCGCATCGTTTTTATAGTATTCCATGTCATTATTATCAATAAAGGTAATCTGCACACCGATGTTATCGCTGTAGTTCACCGAAATGTTTGTCTCTTTATAGGTTATATCAAGCTCCACAAAAGCAATGCTGCTGTCGCCCCATAATTCGATTCTCCCCTCACCGTGTTTTGGGTCAAGTTTAAAAACACGACCTCGCATGGTTTTTTCTTCGCTCCAGCCGTGCTGTGTCATGTTGTTAAACATATTTTCATAGCTGCCGTAATTTTGCATATCTCTCCTCGCTATATGTATCTTTTAGTAGCATATCAACCAAGCTGTTTTTCGCTGTAATGCTTTTTTTAATAGCTGTTTTAGTATCTATTATACCCTATTATACAATTTGACACAAGAGCTATTATAATCTATAATTCGAGAGTTAGCAAAAACTAACTTGACGTTAAGGAGTTTTGATTATGACCACAAAAAAAGAGAAAAAAGGTTCAGCAATAGATAGGGTATTCAAGATTGCAAAACAGGGCAAAGCAATGCTCAATGCGGCGGTGTTATCCTCTGTTTTGGGATATGTATGCAGTATTGCCCCATTTTTATCGGTGTTTTTTATCGCCCGTGAGTTTTTGTTACCGGGTGGCGGTGAAACAAGTCTTAAAACGATTATATTTTGGATAATTGTTGCAGGGGTTGCCATTCTGCTTGGCATGATATTTTCATTTTTAGGGAGTTATGGTTGCCACCATGTGGCTTTCAGACTGCTTAACACCTTTAAGTTAAAGGTAATGGATCATCTAGGTAGGTTGCCGCTACATTACTTTAACAAGCAAACATCAGGCGGAATTCAAAAAACAATTGACGAGAGTGCCGACCGAATAGAAAATTTTATAGGGCATATGCTCCCTGATCTGTTCGGTTCGATTTTCGCCGTCTTGTTGCTTTTAATAGGTATATGTATATTAAGCCCCTGGCTTGCGCTGACCGTGCTTGTCACGGTGGTTGTTGCGGTGTCTATGCAGATGTCGGTGTTCGGCAAAAAGTCGCAAAAAATTTGGGCTGATGTCTTTGCCGCCGATCAAAAAATGACCGGTGCATTTTCAGAGTATGTCAAGGGAATGACCGAGGTGAAATTGTTCGGAATAACAGGCAGGATGACAAACGCTCTCGAAACTAACATACAGGACTATAAAAAACTTGAGTTGAGCGGATATAAAGCCTCCGCCGTGCCGATGGGGCTTTATAAAAGTATAATTTTATCCATGCTTACCTTTATCCTGCCGGTTGGCATGCTGCTCATATCGCTGAACCCGACAGGCGATACCCTGCTTGCCGTGCTTATGGCACTAATTATAACCCCGGCAATATATGACCCTCTGATGACTTGTTTAAGCTATGGCACCCAGATGGCGACCCTCTCTGTCGGGCTTGACGCCGTCGAAGAAATTTTTGAACAGGAACCGATAAAGGTAACTAACAAACAGAGCAAAATTTCAAACACCGACATAGAGTTTAATAACGTGAGTTTTTCTTACGGGTCGCAGGAAGAAGACAAAACCTATGCAATTAAAAACATAAATTTTGTCGCAAAACAAGGCGAAATGACGGCACTTGTCGGCGAATCCGGCGGCGGCAAATCGACGATAGGTCAACTTATCTCCCGTTTTTATGATGTCGAAGACGACGAGGGTGAGATATTGATAGGCGGAGTAAATATAAAAGATATCCCTTATGACACCCTTATGGACAACATCGCCTATGTGTTACAGGATACTTACATTTTCTCGGGAAGTATATACGAAAATATAACAATGAACAAGGGCTACAGCAGACAAGCGGTTGAAGACGCGGCAAAGGCGGCACAGTGCCACGAGTTTATTCTTGGCACTAAAAATGGATATGATACCATGCTCGGTGGTGGCGGTATTCGCCTTTCTGGTGGTGAGACACAGCGACTCTCCATCGCAAGAGCGATCTTAAAGGATGCACCGATTATCGTTTTAGACGAGGCACTCGCCTATTCCGATGCCGAAAACGAAAATCTGATACAGCAAGCACTCATATCCCTTACCAAAAACAAAACGGTAATAATTATTGCCCACCGATTGCAGAGTATTATGCGTGCAAAGCAGATACTTTTATTAATTAAAGGCGAGATTAAAGAGCGTGGCACACATGGACAGCTGATAGCGACCGATACCGAGTACCGATTGCTTTGGGATTTACAGAATGAGGCAAACAGCTTTAACCTACTTTTAGGCGAGAGAGGAGATGTGACGATATGAGAGAGATAATCAGAAAATTCACCTGTTCACAGCCAAGGCAGATGATAAGGCCGACCGTTTTTTTAACAATAGAAAATATGTTCATGGTGTTTCCGTCGGTTGCAACACTGTTTGCGATTCAGTTTATTGTTTCGGCATTTAGCGGAAATATTGATTATCAAGCACTCTGGGTAACTGCCGTGATATTAGGAGTAATGTTCTTGTTGCAGGCGGTGGTGAGCATAACGGCGCACCGCAACACCTTTTTCCCCGCTGCTGTAAACTGTGCCGAAAACAAAACACGTTTTATTCATAAACTTCGTACACTGCCGCTCGGATACTTTCAGAAAAAGCGTTCAGGCGAGCTTATAAATAACTTCACCGGCGACTTTTTGGCTCTTGAGCAGAGCATGGTCGGTATGTTCACAGGGATTTTCAGCGTTATTTTCAGCTGTGTTTTAACCTCAATATTCTTTTTTGCATATAATCCAACAATGGCAGCCGCATTTTATGTTTCGGTAGCTGTTGCCGTGGTAATGCTTGCACTTTCCGGCAAAATGTCCGCAAGACTTACGCAAAATTCGGCAACAGCGAGGGACACTG
>CAYJJX010000036.1:0-13995 GCA_964370605.1 uncultured Oscillospiraceae bacterium
GTCAGTTTTTCCGCCGGTTACCTCAACTGTAACGTTATTAATTGTTAGGCTGCCACAGGAAATTCCATCTCTTCCTCTAACGGCATTTGATGTTCCGCCGGTTGCCATTATGGTAGCTGTTTCAATAGTTAAAGCTTTATCAGCCATTTCGGTTGAATCTGAACTTGCGCCAATATAAATTCCGTCTTGTATTTCTCCTCCGCTTACCGTTAGGGTATCAGCCCTGCTTGTGCCTTGGATTTTAGTATCTCCCGTTACATGAAGCGCACCGTTCACGCCGCTTACGACGCTGCTGGAACTAGTGTTAATAGAGTTTGTTCCTTTAAGAATTATCGTTATGTTACCCTCTATTTTGACATAGTTTGTTATTGTTGCGTTTGTGAGGGTTAGGGTGTCTCCACCATCCCAATGAACCGTGCCGGCGGTTAAGCCTGATACTGAATTTCCAGATGTTCCATATGTAGTATTAGCGTTAAGTGGACTTCCCCCAATAGATATATTTGTAGCCGCAAACACCTTTGGCGACAACGCAATTATAGCAACCGCCATAACCGCAAAAAACGCAAACACCGTTATCACATTCCTTAATTTCAATAGTTGTTTCATGTTTCCTCCCACAAATTTTAAACCAATTATCAATATCGCTTTTTGTTGTCTATTTTATCATAAAACACACATTTTTACAACATAAAATAAAAATGTGTGTTTTGGGCAGGCGTTTTTTCCACACTCCTATTTTGTAAAAAAAATACACCAAAATGTCCTCTAAAGCCTGTGATACTGCGAATTTTCACTCGCCCCTCACAATGGAAGCATTTTGGTGTTTGCTATTTGGCGGAGGAGGAGGGATTCGAACCCCCGTGCCTCTCGGCTAACGGTTTTCAAGACCGCCTCGTTATGACCACTTCGATACTCCTCCGTATCAACTTGATAATTTTACACCATTTTTACTCAAAAATCAATACTTTTTAGAAAAAACTTTCGTTTCTGCAATACTTTTCTTCCAGCCTCTTCACTACCCACACATTTTTCACAAAAAAAACAATAAATATATATGGATTTTAGTCAACAACACTGATATAATGCAGATGAAGGCAGAGCACTATTAAAAGCTTTGCGGAAAGGAACGGTAAGCATTATGTTTAGATCAAAGTTATTTAGATCCCTTACAGTAGGGGTGTTATCTGCCGGATTACTGGTCGGCTGCTCATCCAGTAATCAATCAGAGCAGATAGAAGTAGGACACACCGATATAGAAATACAGGAGGTTGCAATGGATATTGAAGCTCTAAAGGCTGAAAAAAATCTCAGCACGATTTATCTGGCCGGAGGATGTTTTTGGGGAGTCGAAGAATATATGTCTCGCATAGCAGGTGTTTATGATGCCGCCTCGGGATATGCAAACGGCAAAACCGAAAACCCAACATATGAGGAAGTCATCAGAAACGACACCGGGCACGCAGAAACGGTTCGAGTACTTTATGACCCCGCAACGGTTACCCTTGACGAACTATTAACAAAGTTTTTCAAGGTGGTAGACCCAACAACGTTGAATAAACAAGGTAACGATGTCGGCACACAGTATCGCTCCGGACTATTTTACGAAAATGAAAGTGACAAAGAGATTATCGAGGCACATATCGAGACGCTGTCTTCACAGTATGAAGAAGAAATTGTAGTCGAAGTAGTGCCGCTTGATAATTTCTATCTCGCCGAAGAATATCATCAAGACTATCTGAAAAAAAATGTGAACGGATACTGCCATATCGACATGAGCGTTTTGAACGAAACCGAATCAATCTCGGCCGACGACTATGTCCTGCCTGATGCGGAAGAGTTGAAAGAACAGCTGACAGCACTCGAATACGATGTAACACAAAATGGCGGCACAGAACGCGCTTTCACTCACGAATACAACGACAACTACGCTGCAGGTATCTATGTCGATATTACGACCGGAGAACCGCTATTCAATTCAGCGGACAAATATGACTCCGGTACAGGTTGGCCAAGCTTTACTAAACCTATCACGGACGATGTCATAGTCTATAAAGAAGATTTTTTATCTGCAAAAGAGGTAAAAAGTCGTGTCGGTGATGCACATCTCGGCCATGTTTTTGAAGACGGTCCAAGCGATGATGGCGGGCTGCGATATTGTATCAATGGAGCAGCACTCAAATTCATACCGTATGAAGACATGAAAAATGAAGGTTACGGCCACCTCCAACATCTTGTGCTAAACGACTAAAAATGCCTAAAAAAACACACCGTTCTATGTGATTATATCACAGATTTTCCCACCGCTTGAAGGTATAATTCAGATAGCATAAAACAAGTGAGGTGTCGTAATGAAGACGGTTATAATCGGAGGCGTGGCCGGAGGCGCATCGGCTGCAGCTCGATTGCGTCGCCTACGTGAAAAAGACGAGATAATAATTTTAGAACGCGGTGATTATGTTTCATACGCAAACTGCGGACTACCCTATTATATTGGCGGCGTTATCACACAAAGAAGCGCTTTGATGGTTCAAACCCCTGAAAGTCTTAGAGCGAGACTATCGCTCGACGTACGAGTAAGACAGGATGTTCGAGCCATCGACAAAGTAAATAAATCAGTTGAGATTTTTGACATCGACGGCAACCGTAGTTACACAGAGAATTATGACCGGCTGGTGCTTGCCCCTGGTGCTGAGCCGGTCATGTTGCCGATTGAAGGTGTGGACGATAATCGAGTTTTTACATTAAGAACCATTTCAGACAGTTATAGAATTGTCGATTTTATCAATAAGACAAAACCGAAAACCGCTATGATTATCGGTGCCGGATTCATCGGACTTGAAATGGCCGAAAACCTCAGCAGAGTAGGTATTAAAGTAACTATAGCCGAAACAGCAAAACATGTTATCGCCGCGCTTGATTACGATGTGGCGGTCAGCGTACATCGTCATCTGCGCCATTCCGGCGTAGAATTGCTACTCAATAATGAAGTCAAGCAATTCACGCCAACACCGGACGGGCTTCAAATAAAACTCCGTGAATGCGAACGAACGGTAGACATGGTGCTCATCAGTGTCGGTGTAAAACCGGAAAGTGTCCTTGCAAAAAAGGCCGGCCTCGAAGTAAACGAGCGTGGTGCTGTGGTCGTAGATAAACACATGTGCACCTCAGATCGCAATATCTATGCTGTAGGTGACGTGGTACAGGTCATGGATCTCATTACTGCAAAACCAACCTATGTTCCACTCGCAGGCCCCGCAAACAAGCAAGGTCGGGTCGCCGCAGACAACATCGCTGGATTCTGCCGAGAATACAAAGGTAGCCAAGGAACCGGTGTTCTCAAACTGTTCGAAATGACTGTAGGGTTAACCGGACTGAATGAAGATACCGTCAAGAATCTTGAAGTGGACTATGACAAGGTCTTTTTGATGACAAACTCTCACGCGGGATACTACCCCAAGGCAGGCCCGCTGATCATAAAGGTGCTCTTTGAAAAGGTCACCGGCAGGATTTTGGGCGGACAACTCGTCGGATTTGACGGTGTGGATAAGCGCCTCGATGTTCTCTCCCTCGCAGTTCGTGCCGGACTCACGGCAACCGATCTTGCGGAACACGAGCATGGCTATTCCCCGCCCTACTCCTCGGCAAAAGATCCGTTAAACATGGTCGGATTCATGATTCAAAATTTGATGGAGGAAAACATAAAGCAGTTTCATGTCGCCGATGTTGAAAAACTTTTAGAAGAGGGTGCAGTATTCATTGATGTACGAACCCCTGCCGAATTCGTGGTCGGACACATCGAAAGCTCTATCAACATTCCGGTAGATGAACTACGCGGACGACTTCATGAAGTGCCTTGTGGAAAACCTCTCTACATATACTGCCAAAGCGGCACTAGAAGCTACATTGCCGCAAGGGTATTGTCCGGTAACGGATACGAAGTCAGCCATCTTGCAGGTGGATATCGTCTCTGGTGCTCTATGAAGTCGGACGGACAAAGCGCCGGTTGTGCAATTATCCGACCTCTCTAAAATCACAATTTCATCCTCTTAATAAACCGTAGGTCGCCACCCTCCTAGGCGACCGCGGTTTATTTTTATGCAAAAGCGTCATGTATCATTCCCAATCAGACGACATTTTTGAAATATGCACACTTTGTCTTTCCGAAACACCGTATCGGTAGACTGTGTTCTATTCGGCAACGGCAATCCTCGCCGCCTCACATGCGTGTATCACTGCAGTGTCAAAGACAGGAATCTTGACATCTTCTTGGGAGAGCAGCAGGCCAATCTCGGTACACCCTAATATCACTCCTTCGGCTCCAAAGTTTTGCATTTTTTCAACAATTCCCACATACTTTTCTCTTGAAGAGGCGCTGATTCTACCCAAGCAAAGCTCGTTGTATATAACATCATTGACAATCTCAATATCAGCCTGACTTGGAATTATTACTTCAATCCCGTTGTCGATCAACCTCTGTTTATAAAAATCCTGTAGCATTGTGTACTTTGTGCCGAGCAACCCTACTTTGCAAAATTTCTGGTTTTTTATCGCTTTTGCAGTGGCTTCGGCAATATGTATCATTGGAACGGTAATTTTTTCTTCTATTTCAGGGGCTACCTTATGCATCGTGTTGGTACACAAAACAATGTAATCGGCACCGGCTTTTTCAAGTCGAAGCGCAATATCAGACAGCAGTTCGGCGCTTTTGCCCCACTCTCCCCTCGCCTGATACTCTTCAACTTCGGCAAAATCAACACTGTAAAGCAGTATTTTTGCCGAATGCAAACCGCCCAGTAACTGTTTCACCTGTTCATTGATAAGCTGATAATACGAGGCTGTGCTCTCCCAGCTCATTCCTCCGATCAAACCAACCGTCTTCATTCCACACTCCTACATCTTACAATTCATATACAAAACATGTGACTGCACCACTACAAAAACACTTTGGGACACAATCTTTTATTTTATGTTACAGTATAACACATATAGCCTTACACTACAACTTCAGTCAAACAATCTGATTGCAAAGCAATAATTTCGTCATATGGGTATTACATAAAATTCAATTAGCATTTCTGAGCAAAACGAGTTTGCCTCTGTCTCACCTTTTCGGTTGACTTTTTCCGCCTTAAACTTTATAATATAAATGTAAATTCAGTGTGTGAAATTACAACATGCTGTACAAAAGTTTTATCGACCATTCAGCAGCGCAGCATCTGGCGAGTCGTGAGATCATCCTGGTCCATAAAACTACAAAAAACAAACCACACATCGAGAAAGGATTATCATAATATGAAAAAATTAGTAGTTATCACCGGAGCGAGTTCCGGCTTTGGCAAAGAACTGGCAATGCAATTTAGCGCCGACGGATACCCATTGCTTTTACTGGCAAGAAGATTGGAGCTTTTGGAAGAACTCGGGCTACCGAACACAATCTGCAAAAAGGTTGATGTTTTAGATAAACAGGCATTTGAACAAGCAGTGCGCTCTGCCGAAGAGATATATGGCAAAACCGACCTCATCATCAACAATGCCGGTGCCATGTTGCTCGGCAATCTCGAAACTCAGGATGCCGCAGAATGGCAAAGAATGCTTGATGTCAACGTTACCGGCGTCATGAACGGTATGCAGATAGTCATGAATGACATGAAGGAACGCAAAGGCGGTACTATCATAAATATCGCGTCAATCGCGGGCGTAAAACCTTTTGGCAACCATGCCGCCTATTGTGCCACAAAATATGGAGTTGTTGGTCTTTCGGAAGTTGCTCGAATAGAAATGTCTGCACACAACGTTAGAGTAATCAGAATATGCCCCGGCGCTGTCGACACTGAACTTTTGAGTCACACTACCAGCGATGACATCAAGACCGGATACAACGAGTGGAAAGAATCCACCGGTGTTGGCAGTATCACCGCCGCCGATGTTGCAAAAACAATTAAATTCGCCTATGAAATGCCACAAGGCGTCAATCTGCGTGAAATTCAGATCGCTGACACACGCCAAGACAGCTAACACTCACTTTTATTGTTTTTAAAGAAAGGCTTACCATATGTCGGAACAAACGACCAACTTTCAATGCCCATCCTGTTTTGCGCCGCTGAAATATGACGGCGCTATTGATCGGCTCGGCTGTGACCATTGCGGTAGTACATTTTCTGTGGCAGAGATCGAAAAACTTTATGCCGCCGATCCTGCTGCTGTGAATAAAGCACCGTCTCAAGAGTGGAATAAAAACACAATCACCACCGACTGGGGAGAAGACGGTGCAGTTATGCACGCATATAACTGCACTTCGTGTGGTGCCGAGATTATTTGCGATGCAACAACCGCCGCGACAAGTTGCCACTACTGTGGCAACAAAACTGTCATTGAAGGACAGTTTGCCGGGGCGCTCAAACCGGACTATGTGATTCCGTTCAAGCTCAGCAAAGACGAGGCGAAAGAGGCGCTGAAAAAGCATTGCAAAGGAAAGGTTTTGCTTCCGAAAGAGTTTCTTTCCGAGACGCATATCGATGAGATCAAAGGTGTGTATGTCCCCTTTTGGCTATATGATTCAACGGTCAACTGTGATACATCCTATGCCGCAACAAAGACTCGAACCAGAACCTCCGGTGACTATCGCATCACCGATACCGACCACTTTGTCGTGCGTCGTATCGGCTCGGTAGCGTTCAGCGACATCCCCATTGACGGTTCCACCAAGATGCCGGACGATTATATGGAATCTATCGAACCATATGATTATACCTCCATGCGTCCTTTCTCCACCGCATATATGCCCGGATTTTTTGCCGACAAATTTGATGTTGATTCCACGATGTCGGCACCTCGTGCAACAGATCGAGCAAACGCCGCCGCAAAGTCCGTGATCTCCGGCACCGTGACAGGATATTCCAGTGTAAAGGTCACAAACGAAAACAACAACCTTGTTCCGGGTGAAGTGCGCTATGCACTGGCACCTGTGTGGCTGCTCACCACCCGTTTCAAAGAGAAAGTCTATCTGTTTGCCATGAATGGACAAACCGGAAAATTTGTCGGCGATCTCCCCTGCGATACCAAAAAACAGGCACTACTTACCGCAGGGTGGACGGCAGGACTCACCGGTGTTGTTTGGCTGGCATTGAACGTTATCATCCCATTCATATTAGCGTAACGGAGGCTTTAAGATGAAATTAACATATAAAATAGCTTTTATCTCGACAGTCTTGTTATCGCTACTCGTCTGCTCGATTCAGGTGTCTGCAACTTCTGTCGAAGCGGACTATTCAAACATCGTGGACTATTCAGAAGTGTTTAGTGCCGAAGAGTTTGCAACGCTTAATCAAATTGCCGAAGATATAACCCAGCAATACGGTCTCACGGTTCACATAATCACCTCGACCGACACCGATGCCATCTCTGACAGCCTTTATACTTATACCGAAGATGTTTACACTGCCGAGAATTTGTGGCGCGATGACTATTCCAGAGGATTCGCCCTTATACTCGATACAAACGAGGGGCAATATCATCGAAGGGAGTTCACCTCTTACGAGATGTCGCAAGCATCATACGATTCTCTCTTTGATGCCTTTTATATCGGTATGCTCACCATGGGTGATTTCTACGAATTCTCTTTACTGTATCTCGAAGAGCTGGAACGTGATCTTGCCGCGTATGCTCAGCAGCAAGCCGCTCAAAAAGAGGCGTATGATTCATTGGTGGTCGCAAATGTCATGGACACTGCCGATATTCTGACCGACAGTGAGGAACAAATCCTCACACAACAGGCTCAACTGCTAGAGGAGGAACACGGGATCGCAGTGTATATTCTGACGGTGGATAACTACGCGGCTCTCACGACTCAATCTGACATCTACTATTTTTCGACCGATTTTTATACTGAACATAATCTCGGTCATGGCACAGAACGTGACGGTGTTATGTTGACACTCAGTATGTCAGATCGTGATTATTCCTATATTTCCTACGGCCCCACAGCAGAGGATACATTCCCCAACAGCGTGAAAATTGATGTTGAAGATGATTTCCTATATCATTTTTCATCCAATGATTGGTTCGCCGGCTTCCAAGCGTTTATTGATAGCACCGAGCATAAGATTGAATACGGATGGCTTGATGTATTGATTTCGGTAAGTGTCGAGATAGCGGCAAGCGCTGTGATAGCTTTAATCATAGCATTTGTGATTGTAAACTACTACAAAAATCAATTGAAAAGTGTCAAGATGGGTGGTTCTACCAACTCATACATACCACAAGGCGGCATTAATATCACTCACAGTAGTGATGACTTCACCCACACCACCACAACACGAACAAAGATTGTGAAATCCAGCGGTGGCGGCGGTGGCGGCGGTGGTCGAAGCTTCAGCGGCGGCGGTTTCTCGGGTCGAAGCGGCAAGTTCTAAATATCTGTTCATTTTATGATCGCCACTTTTCCAGGGTTTTATCCGGCACTGCCACTGCATCTTTCAAAGTTGAACCCCACGCATTCAGATAGGATAAAAGCGCTCCCAAGATAAAGTTGTTGAATTTTTTTTACTTGTTTTAATGTTTTTGTATCTATTCGTCAAAACAGAGAAATATAAATATATTCATACATTCGATTGACATTTGGATATTATGGTATTATACTGAAATTGTAGTTATGTCTAGGGATACCGCGTTTTATTCATTTTGCACCGAAATATCGCATTGGAATAAGACATTGAACCAGGATTGGGACACTATTATGTCTGATATACTTCCAACGATCCCCGAGTTTTTTCCGTTTTGGGATAAGCTCAGTGATGAACATCGCTATGATATAACGACACACAGTAGAAAATATGAGTTCAACAAGGGAGACGTTGTCTTGCCCTACAAGGGTGAGTGTCTCGGCCTTTTATTACTACAAAAAGGTAAATTCAGAGCTTATATTCTTTCTGAAAGTGGTCGTGAAGTGACTATGTACCGTCTATATGACAGGGATATATGCTTGTTCGCCGCTGCGAGTGTGCTAAAAAACATACAGTTTGACATGCACATTGAGGCGGAGGAAAAAAGCACTGCTATGCTCATACCCATAGATCTTTTTGCCCGGCTTACCGCGCAGTCAATCGAAATGTCTAACTACACAAATCGACTAATGGCATCGCGCTTTACCGAGGTCATTTGGACTATTGAGCAAATTCTCTTCAAGAGTATGGACAGTCGTCTTGCCGCTGTTCTTTTGCAACACGAACAAGATCAAGAAAATGATGTGATGATGGTCACACATGAAATACTAGCACGCGATGTTGGCACCGCTCGTGAAGTCGTGACCAGATTACTGAAATATTTCAGTAACGAGGGTATCATTGAGATGACGAGAGGTCAACTTAAAATCTCAGATCGTGATCGTCTGCGGGAGATCGCGGATTTGTAATGAATTATAATCGGAGGAACAATGCCGGCTCTTGTAGCTCATTTTGTATTCGGTCAACAGGTGTTGCATCGACTTGACAGCGAGATAAAGCATATTATACTTAACAACAAACCTCTTTTCGGACTTGCAACACAAGGGCCGGATTTGCTTTTTCATTATAACGCTTTCAAAAGCAACACGGTCACCGACCTTGGCATTCAAATCCATCGACGCCCCGCAAAAGATTTTTTCACAAAAGCACTGGACGGCGGCAGAGCAAAAAACCCAAAAATGCTTGCCTATCTGCTCGGGGCTTGTACTCATTATGTCCTAGACGCCACCTGCCACCCTTATATCGATGCGTGTAGTGGTGATGATTCTTTGCGCCATACCGAACTTGAATCTGACATTGACCTTGCCATGATACAGCGCTATAATCTTGATTCTCGCCGAGAGATATATCTCTCTCGTGAAGCAGATATGAATGTTGTTGCCGACGTCTATGGCCTATCGCCTGTTGCAGTAAAAACATGTCTTTTTAACTTCAGAATGAATTCTGTGCTCCTCAACAAGTTAGACATGGTTCGTTTCGTAGAAAACACACTCGGCAAACCGGGCAAATGGTCGTCATTTTCACTAAAAGAATCTATAACCTTTCGACACGAGGTCGACAATATATTTCGGTTAACAGAACAGGCCGTTGAGCCTGCCGCTGAGTTGTTAACCGAGTTTTTTTATGCCGTAGCCGAAGAAAAAGGACTTCCTGCAGGCTTTGAACGAAATTACAACGGCGAGTCTTGTTCCGAGCTATAATCGGAATTGACTATAGGGGGCATTTGATCGAAAGGAATCGACATGAAAAATGATAACAACCGTTTCACTAGCAAAGAAAAAAGTTGGATAATGTATGACTGGGCAAACTCTTCTTTTGCAACCATCATGCTCGCGGCAATCTTTCCGGTATTTTTTACCGGCCTTGTAGCAAACGGCCTTGGTGACATGTGGATTGGAATCGGTGGTTCCATCGCCACCGCCACATCGGCTATTCTTGCACCGATCCTCGGAGCTGTCGGCGACTACATGGGGATGAAAAAGAAGCTGTTCGCCTTCTTTTTAGCTCTCGGTGTTGTTACTACCGCGGCATGTGCCTTCTTCGATAGTTGGCAACCGCTTTTGGCCGGATATATTCTCTCCAACATCGGTTTTAGTGGATCGTTAATGCTCAACGACAGTATGCTACCCGAAATAACTACCCCGGAACGCATGAACCGTGTTTCTGCGTGGGCATATTCAATGGGCTATATTGGCGGAAGCACCATTCCTTTTGTTGCCTCTATTGCTCTCATAACATTCGGTGAATCATTCGGTATAGATGCTATGACCGCAACCAAAATCTCGTTCCTCATCTGTTCTATCTGGTGGGCGGTATTCTCAATTCCGATTCTGAAAAGCTACAAACAAGAATACGGTCGAGAAATCCCGAAATCAGGGCAGATCAAAGAAGTATTTCTTTCACTGTGGGGATGCATAAAAGAAATTGCCCAAAACAAAGGTGTTGCACTCTTTCTGATTGCTTACTTTTTCTATATCGACGGTGTCGGCACAGTAATAAAGATGTCCACCGCCTATGGTGCATCCCTCGGACTTGATTCGGTAGGAATGATCCTCGCACTGCTCGTGACCCAGCTTGTCGCCTTCCCTTTTGCTATCCTATTCAGTAAAATAGCCGGAAAAATCGGCACTCTCAATAGCATCATCATCACCGCCGCAATCTATGCTGTCATCTGTGTTCTTGGTTTCTACATGGGCTTCGGCGTTGAAGAAGGTTTCTTGACCAACGATGAAGCGCTCACCATATTCTGGATTCTTGCCGTAATGGTTGGACTCGCTCAAGGTGGTATCCAAGCAATGTCAAGAGCCTATTTTGGCATGATAATTCCGAAAGAAAAAGCCACCGAATATTTCGGATTCTATGATATATTCGGACGTTTTGCCGCTATCCTCGGTCCGGCATTGTATGCTATTGTCAGGGGCGTTACCGGTCGCAGTTCCGTTTCGATCCTCTCGCTGATACTATTCTTTATCATCGGTGTAGTGCTATTGATGTTCGCTAAAAAACACCTCCCGAGCGATAAGACTAAGTAATATTTAAGGTAATCGCATCCATTTGTTCCTAAAATGTACTCTAATTTGAAAAAGATATAATGTTTCGAGGATTAAATCATTTAATCAATACAATAAAAACCAACGCAGAGATGATCTCTTCTGCGTTGGTTTTTTTGTGATCGAAACCCGCTATAACTCGTTATTTAGGACAAGAGTTTCACTCACTCATCTAAAAAGCAGATTCCATTGTTGGTTTTATGCCGTAGTTATAATATGATACAAACCAAGCCGGTGCAACCTTCGTTGATGATGCGCTCTACCGTTTCCTGCATTCGACCCCTCGCCTCGAGCGGCATGTGCATAAGTTTGTTTTGCAGCCCCTCGTTCACCAATTCGTGTAGTGACTTTCCAAAAATATTGGATTGCCATAACTTTTCCGGATCGTTCTCAAAATCACTAAGCAGTGAGGCAACAAGCTCCTCGCTCTGTTTTTCGGTGCCGACAATTGGTGACACTTCGGTGTTGAGTGTCGCTTTCATCATATGTGTTGTTTGGAACAAACAGAAGTTCTACCACTGCGCGATATCAGATACTTTTGCTCCCCTTCTAACACCTTGAAATACACATTTAAGTTGACCTTTTTCTTATCGCCTGTGCCGTAAACCTCTATCCTGTCGAGTAACGAATCAATGATGGAGGCATCAAACCCCTCTTTAAAATCAAGTTCGTCCGCTATCATCTGCCGAAGTGTCTCGACGGTGGTGACAACCTCTTTATTTTTTTCTTCTTCGGATTTGAGATTTTCTATCTTGATTTCTGCGGCGGTGATATCATCATTAAAGGAGTTATTGCGCTTTTTAAACTCCTCGTCGGAAAGAGCACCTTTAATGCTTAAATCAAGCAGCTTATCTTTTTTAAGTATCGTCTCGTTTATCTGCGTTTGCAGCTTTGCAATATCCTGCATTATGTCTGACGTATTTGCGATGGAGGAATATATTTTAACAAGCTCATGGATAATATCCGTCTTATCCTTTATTATCTGGTTGTAGGCATCACGCATAATCTCGTCCAGCTCTGCCGTGTAAACCACCGGAGAGGTGCACCCCGCCTTGCCCTTTTCGGCATACAATTTGCACTGCCAAAGCTCTTTATCCCCTGTTTTGTATTTAAAAACATTTCTGTAATAGTATGTTTTGTGCTCACCGCAGATAATTTTGCAGCTGTATTTATATTTATTGCTGTAGCTGCTCGTGTTTTCCGAGGAGTGTTTTTTACTGCGTTTATCTAATATTTCATTCGCCTTGTCCCAAAGTTCCTCCGAAACAATCGCCGGAACATTTTCCTCATCTTTATATATCACCCAGTCCGCTTCGTCGAAAACCTTGCGCTCGTTAGATCGATAATCGTATTTATGCGATTTGTTGCCGCAGTAATATCCCTTATATTTGGGGTTCACCAGAATATTTTTGATGGTGGAAAAAGAAAAGTCGTTGCCCTTCGTATTTTTAAAGCCACCCTCGTTTAGCACGGCGGCAATTCCTCGAATTCCAATTTTTTCAATGGCATAAAGCTCGAATATCTTTCTCACTATCTCGGCTTCTTTGGGCTCTATAACAAGTTTACCGTCCTGCTTTTTGTATCCCCATATTCGACTGTTGCCAAGAACAACTCCGTTTTCGATAGCACGTTTAAAACCAAATTTAACACGCTCCGAGATTTTTCGAACTTCGTCTTGTGCTATACTGGACATGATGGTGAGTCGCAGTTCGGCATCCGGCATTAGCGTGTTTATATTATCAGACTGAAAAACAACACCCACACCGCTATGAAGCAGCTCCTGGGTGTATTTTATGCTATCAAGTGTATTACGAGAAAATCTAGAAATTTCTTTTGTTATAATCAAATCGAATTTATCAAGCTTGCTGTCGTCGATCATCCTTAAAAAGGCTTCACGTTTAGAAACACTCGTCCCGCTCAAAGCCTCGTCGATATATCCCTCAACGTATGTCCAGTTGGAATTTTTGCCGATAAAATCTCGATAATAATTTATCTGATTGCGAAGCGAATGAGCCTGCTCGTCACTGCCGGTTGAAACACGTGCATAAAAGGTAACTTTAAGTGGTAAATCGTAGATGGATTTGCCCATGCTCAGCTCTTTTCGTAGATCATATAAGTCCATAATCTAAACTTCCTTTTAGGATTGTTATAAATTTTTAAAACACTTCTTTGTGTTGCGTATCATTATAAAATATATTGAATTTACTATCAAGATAAGTATTGCTATCTTTCAAAAAAACCATTTGAATTCTTTTCAAAACCGTTTGGTACTGCTGTTTTTATTAGCATATCTTTTGCTTTTATGTACATCTCTTCGGTAATTATGCCTCTTATATAAAGACTGCGATTAACAGCGAGCTTTATATCAGTTTTAAAATTTGCTATATTCTTATCTATTCCATTCATCATCCACCCCTTTTTCAATTAATATGAAAGGTTAGCAC
>CAYJJX010000037.1:0-13439 GCA_964370605.1 uncultured Oscillospiraceae bacterium
GTGGGACAGGTAAAAAATTGGTGGAGGCGACGGGAATTGAACCCGTGTCCGAAAAACGCTCTGCAACAGTATCTCCGGGTGCAGTTTGTGTTTTTGGTCTTAACGACCGTTTCCCTATCTTCCTGTACGCAAACAAACTCAGAAGTTCGGTAGCTTCATAGATACATCAAACGACTCAAAGCTTTGCCGATTGACGTTCACCGCATGTCGACGCCCGGTTCCTGTCCTGCGGTACTACAGGGCGGACGGCAGCCTAAACTAGGCTGCTACTGCTAACTTATTATTGTTAACTAATTTTTTGCCGCTTTTATAGTGGGCTCGGCACCACTACCCGCTGCTCTTGTTTTGCACTCCCCGTCGAAGCCTTTACGCCCCCATGATAAGGAATGTGGAAAATGTCCTAACCGCCTATTAAGAAATCAAAAACATTTTCTCCCGTGGTAGTAACCTTCTTGTAAAGTTCAGTATACCCACATTTTGTGCAAGACACCGTCGCAAACTTTTTGTTCTGAATATCGAAGGCTTTGGCAAAGCCGCCTCCGGTCGCTTGAAACTGGTCTGTCTCATAGTCGGTGCTACCGCACTTTGTGCACTGATACTGCATAGAATCTCCTTCCCTTAGTTTGTCAAAACTTTGAAATTCGGAAAAAACATTACCAAATTAGCTCCGTGAATGTTGTTTCATCGCTCTGTCGATGTCACGCTGTGCGTCTTTTTTGGCTATTGTTGCACGCTTGTCATAGAGTTTTTTGCCCTTACAAATTCCGAGTTCTACCTTTACACGGCTATTCTTGAAATACAGTGACAACGGAACAAGTGTCAGCCCTTCAAGCTGCATTCGCTCTGCAATACGCCTAATTTCCTTCTTGTGCATCAAAAGACGTCGAACTCTGAAAGGGTCGCGATTAAAAATGTTTCCTTTTTCATACGGCGAGATGTGCATTGCGTTCACAAATAATTCGCCTTTCACCACCTCAGCCCATGATTCTTTCAGATTAACAGAACCGGACCTTATACTCTTCACCTCGGTGCCGCATAGCTCAATGCCTGCCTCAAAGCGTTCCACAATAAAATAATCGTGAAATGCTTTTCGATTTTGAGCGATCTGTTTTGTTCCTGCCATATTGGTTTTATCTCTGATGAATGCCGTACAAATAATTATACACAAATTTCGTGAAAATGTACAGTAATATTTTATTTCAATTTATTTACAAATGTGCTATAATACGCATAAACAATACATTATTCTACCTTAAGGAGAATCGTTTGCCATGAGAATATATGAATTCGCACCACACCAAGGAACAGACGGTAGGGTTGTTGCCTATCTACATAGTCCTCTTACCGAGGTGAAAAACTGCCGCACACATTACCCCAGCGTCGTTATCTGTCCCGGCGGTGGCTATCGTTTTTGCTCGACACGCGAAGCAGAGCCGGTCGGTCTTGAATACCTTGCTGCAGGATTTAATGTATTTATACTATACTATTCGGTCGGAGACAACATCAAAAATTTCAACCCACTCAAAGAACTGAGCTCAACCGTTATGGCCATTCGAGACAATTATGAGGAGTGGGGCTGCGATCCAAAGCAGATTGCTGTTTGCGGATTTTCTGCCGGTGGGCACCTCGCTGCCTCACTTTGTACGATGTGGAATCATCCTGATTTTCTGAAACATTTCGATAATATGGGAGGACAAAACAAGCCAAATGCCGGAATCATCAACTACGCCGTTCTGTCATCAGAACCTGACATCCGACACAACGGCAGTTTCGAGACGCTTACAAAAGGCGATGTTGAAGAATTGAGCGCCTTGTTTTCACTGGAAAACCAGGTGGACAAGCATTGCCCACCTCTCTTCATTTTTCACACCTTCGACGATACCGTCGTACCGGTCGAAAATTCTCTGGTCTTGATGAGCGCACTTCGAGCACACAAAGTTCCGTTTGAAGCGCATATTTTCCCTTCCGGCACACACGGAATCTCGGTCTGCACCAAAGAGGTTGCCTCACATAATCCACATGTTCGCCAATGGGTGGAACTTAGTAAAAATTGGTTGAATAATGTGTTCAACTACACACTTTAAACGCTTCAACAAAAATTTTTTGCCGTCGTGATGTTTCTATACTCATGACGGTATATATTTGCAATCGCTATCGGGTAACATTTCCATTTGTGAAAGTGACTAATCTCAACCAGTTTTATGATGAAATTGTGACCGTTTTTCAATTTTACTTGTTCTTTTGACGTCAAAAGTATCATATTGTTGTTATTTTATCGTGAAAAAGTAGAAAATTTGCTATGCTATATACAAAAACGAATATTTGCTGTATAATCAATAATAGTATAATTTAGAAGAACAACATTTGAGTGAGCGTTGCTTTGAAACAAGATAAATTACAGATCGAAGTCCTTGGAAAACTGCAAATCCATCGTGATGGGGTTCAATTTTTCGAAGATACTAAAATTAAGAACAACAAGCCCTTACAACTGCTTGTATATATCTTATGCCAACCGGGCAGGAGTGTTGCTCGTGATAATCTTATCACGAGTGGACTTGTCGACGATTCAAACGATAACCCAAGAGCTGTTTACAAGAACATCGTATACCGCCTTCGCAAGCTTCTCAAATCTGAAAACCTTATTTCTGACGAAGACGAGGCAATACAGTATTCCGAAAACATTTATCGCCTTGATCTTGACATTGAAACTGATTTTGACCTCCTTGCTAAGCATCTAGACCGCATCACACACACTTCAAACCACGAAGATATCTGGAAACTGTGTCTTGCCGCCACCAAACTTTATCGTAACGAGTTTTTAGAAGGTGTAATCACCGACGAATGGGCGTTAGCACAGTCACAGCAATACAAAAAATTATATCTGGAGGTCGTGGACATCATGTGGTACCACCTCCAACGCAACTGCCGTTACGAGGAGGCCCTCCCCGCTTTTGAGCGTGCGTTCGAAATCTATCAACTTGAAGAACGCCTGTATCTTAGATATATCGAACTTCTATTCAAGGTCGGCGATGACCGCAAAGCACTTAAAATTTATGAGTCGGTCTGTGCCGGATTATTCGATGAGCTCGGAGAACCTGCCCCGAAAACACTGATAAAGTTGATGAGCCACAACTACAAAGGCAGCAATGCCGTTGCACTGCATATCAACGATGTTATAGATAGCCTCAATGGAAACGCCTCCGGTTCAAATGGCGCGTTTGAGCGTACATTGTATGAATTTTCAAGCATACATGAACGTTTTACTCGCGGAATGAAACGTTCCGGTAAAGAAGTCTTCCTGATGCTCATAACCCTATGGGAAGAGGACGGTTCTTTACCCGTTGCCGGCATTCGGCGCAAAACGCTTATGGGCAATCTACAAAAAACGTTGGTGAGCACACTGCGCTCTGAAGATGTATTTGCCCGCTATAGCTCCTCTCAATATATCGTCATGTTAACCGATCTTAATTCCGATCACTGCGACATGATTTCGAGTCGATTAAAGAGCAATTTCAGTTCTGCCAGAGGCATGAAAAAACTTCGTATGGATATCAAGTATATTCTTGCTCCCGAGATGAAACAGACAATTGAAAAGCCTAACGATATCGAATTGTCATCGCAAAATGATAGTGCCGCAGACTAAACAAATTTTCATCGCAACTTTTGCACTGTAAAAGTTTTCTTACAGGAGTAACAAATCATGTCGCCATCTAACGACAAGGCAGTGTTGTCAGGACTTGCCAAAAAGTATCTTGCGTATGCAAACAGCGATCGAAATGAAAACAACATAAAACGATGGAAAAAGCACAACTCTTTGCAAACCACAGGTTTTATGATCATGACGGCTCAACTTCCATGGCACGAGCTGTCGAACGATGAAGGTCTTCGACTAATGTGTGAAGACCCTTTTCTTCGTAGCATCGAAGACGGATTGAGAAAACAGCTCTACCAATGGGAAAATTACAAAACCGATCAAACTCTCGCAAAATTTATCGACTTCCCAAAAAGTTACACCACAACAGGAATCGGCGTTATAATCGAAGAAGATCAACTCTCCTCTGATCAAAACAACTCGGTTAAATCGCATGCATACAAAGACCAACTTGCAGATTATGACGACCTTGACAAACTGCATAAAACTGTCATTACTGCCGACAATGATACCACAAAAAACAACCACGACTTTTTGAAGCACGTTCTTGGGGATGATGTCCCTGTACGGGCTGTCGGTGAAAGTTTAATGTTCCGTGTCTGGGATTTGTTGTCAGAATTGCGATCGGTCACACCTATTCTAATGGATTTTGTGGATCGACCCGAGTTTTTGCATGACACCATGCGAAGAATGACCGACATCGAACTTGATCGGCTTCGCCAACTGGAAGAATTGGATTTACTCAACCCCTTTGCCGAAGACTGTCACTGCTCCGGCACGCATTGCGACGGTTTTCCGGACGATGATTTCAAGCCTGATAAAATCAAGACTCAAGACTGCTGGGCAAGCGGTATGGCGCAGCTATTTTCCAGCTGTTCTCCCGCCATGCTCAAAGAATTCGAACTTGCATATGCCGCCGAATATTATGCAAAGGTTGGTCTTGTTAACTATGGTTGTTGTGAGCCGCTGCACAACTGCATTGATGATATACGCTCTGCAATAAAGAACGTGCGCAAAATCTCTGTCAGTCCCTGGGCCGATCCGGCAATTGCGGCTCAAAAGCTTGGCAAAGACGTCATCATGGCTCGAAAACCAAACCCCGCATTTATAGCCGGATCATTCGGAATGGATGAAGATAGCATTCGAAAAGAGCTACGCACCACTGTTGACACCTGCAAATCTACCGGCACACCTTGTGAACTAATATTAAAAGATATAAGCACCGTGCAATACGAACCACAACGCATTGTTAGATGGTGTGAGCTTGCAAACGAGGAAATCGCAAGATAATTTGTTTATTAATACCTAAAAGATGCAAACTGTCAAGCAGTTTGCATCTTTTTTTCATAAATAAGCCAATTGTCTCTACACTATTTTATCTCAACAGGTTCGATGCCACACTTCTTAAACGATCCTTTTGATTCCCTTTTCACTTCATACATAGTTTTATCTGCAAGATGTAACAGCTCTTTAAACTCCGCTGTTTGCTCCGGGTAAAGAGCATATCCGCCCGAAATGGTTATCGGATATTTTTCGCCGTCCGGATTTTTTATATACGCCTTTTCAAAATCTTTATGCAGCGCGTCTATGTGACCTTCGAGTTCCTTCGAAGTTTCGGCACCATATATAAGTATTACGAACTCATCGCCGCTAAATCTCGCAACAAGTTTGTTTTCGCTCTCAAATTTGATCAAAACGTCGGCGGCGGAAGATATAAACTTATCGCCATAAGCATGCCCCCAAGAGTCGTTAACATGTTTCAAATTGTCCAGGTCCATCATCATGAAAACCGCATTCTTCATTATGGTCGGATCTTTTGAAAGTTCAGTAATTCTTTCCAGAAACGCCCTACGATTAAATATACCGGTCAAGAAATCTATGTCGCGTTCAAATCTTATACTTTGCTTCTCTATGATTTCCTGTGTCACATCCAGTACAACGCCCCAATCGCTCGATTCTTGGCTATACTCCTTAAGCTTAAGATACTTCACCGCATTGCCATGCTTATAGACATACACGTCTGACTCATTGGAATATGGCATATGCATGATATTCTTTATATGTGTCTTAAACTCAAACGGATCAATAGTGAGTCCTGATGTCAGGTACGAGGGATTATCAAGAATTTCTCCGAGTTTGCTCGTGAAAAAAACAGAATCGGATCGACACTCGTACATAGCAATTGGCAAGTTTATATACTGAAACACAGTCGAAAACCTGCCGGTATTTTCCAGCACACTTTGCAACATAATGTTTACATTATCGCTCAATTGCTCAAACTCCGGCAACCCTTTGACCGACAATTTGTAGGTCAAATCTCCCCTGACAATTGTATTCATCCCATCGTTTATCTCGGAAAATCCGCGCAGAACAGTTTTCTCAAGCAATAGGTACAACAGCAAAATAATGATCGCTCCTATTACGATGCCGCTTAGCACGATAGCCATGATACTTTCAGGCACTGCGCTGTATATAATATCGTTTGGCTCAGCAACGCCAATGATAATGTCGTTTGAAATCTGCATATAGGCCTGCCCCAACTCGTTATTTATGTTGGTCGGGATACTGGCATGGGGCAGCAAATTTATATCCACTGACGTCATCAGCACTTCGCTGATTTCCTTGCCGACAAGTTCACTGTCGGTTGAGTTGGTGATCACCTCTGAACCCTGTTCCAACGCAAAAATAGAAACACCGGGAGCGGTCACCATATTTGAAAAGATATAGTCAAGGCCGGTCTCTTCCATAGCCTCAAGCAGCCTTACCGGCTCAATGCCGACCTGTACAATGTTTTCGTGACTTTCACTCCAAACAGCCACATACTGCATATCTCGCGATTCTGCTGTGTTTGGCGTCACATCCTGTGCCAATCGAAGGTCAAAATCTTCAAGCATAGGCAAAAAGAATCCAATTTGCTCACCCGAATACATGTCAACACCAAAATATTCCCTCGTCGTTCCGGAGTATATTGTTCCCGATGAATCAAAGACATGGATTTCATCCACCTGCAAATGGTCGGCAATCTTCTGCATTTCAGGCACACTATCAATAACATCTTCATTGTTATCAATAATATATGCCGCGGCATCTGCACGCACAAGATAATCATTCTTCAATTCTTCTTGTAAGCTTGCTATGTAGGCCTCATTTTCTGTCAATATTGTAGCTATTCTATCAATCTGTTGTGCCGAATTACTTAAAAACCTATCGTTTGCAACCTGAAACTGCAAAACAGCACCGAGCGTCATCAAAACCAATGACGTAATCGTTACTAATATCACCAGACGCAAAATAATATACTTTTTCATGGTAATAATATCCTTATTGTTACGATGTGTTGCAAAGCAATGGTTGCAAATAGAACCTATCTGATTCTGCTACCACACGGCAATTCCTGTGGCAAGAACAAAACCGTTATTTCGTCGCCGTTATCAGCAGCAAGGATCATCCCCTCGCTCATGACGCCGCGCAGTTTTGCAGGCTTCAGATTAGCCACCAGTGCAATCTTTTTACCGACGAGTTGTTCTGCGGCATAAAACTGTGCAATTCCGGACACCACGGTGCGCTCTCGCTCACCGTCAAACAAAGTAAGTTTCAACAGTTTGTCGGCACCCTCCACCTTTTCGCATGCCTTGACCTCGGCGCAGATGAGTTTGCACTTCATAAAGTCATCGTACCCTATCTCCCCTGTCTCGTCCTCAACTTTTTTGTTTTCTTTTTTCGCCGGTTCCGGTTTTTTCTCAACCGGTTTTTTCGGCTGCAACAGCTCCAGTGCCTCCAGTTCTTTTTCAATATCAATTCGTGGGAACAATGCCGGAAGTTGTTTCACGGTAAAGCAATTTTTCAATTTGCACGATAAGGTGGTATAGTTTCCACAGTCACACTGTGGGGTCAGTGATAGCGCCTCTAATATATTGACCGAGGCTTGTGGCATAAAGGGAGAAAGCAAAATGCCGACATGGCGCAGTGCCTCACCGAGGTTATATAGCACCATTGCAAGCCGTGCACGGTTTGCATCGTCTTTAGCAAGCGCCCAAGGCGCAGTCTTGTCTATATAGCGGTTGGCGCTTCCCACCACCTCAAATATCGCTCCGAGTGCCTCCGGCATATTGTGGAGCTCCATCTCTTGCTCCACCTTTTGTGCGACTCCTGCCGTCACACGGAGTAGTTCTTCGTCCTCGTCGCCCCCTTGATGCTCAAGAGGAAGTGTGCCATCAAAATATTTTATCTGCATCGAAACGGTACGAGAGAGCAGATTGCCGAGGTCGTTTGCAAGGTCTTGATTTATGCGGCCGAACAGCGCCTCGTTGGAAAACTCGCCATCACTGCCAAACGCCACCTCACGAAGTAGAAAATAGCGTATTGCATCTACCGAATATCTCTCACAAAGAATCGCGGGATCGATGACATTGCCTTTGGATTTGCTCATCTTTCCGCCCGAGAACAACAACCACCCGTGGCCGTAGACCTGTTTTGGAAGCGGAAGATCAAGCGCCATCAATATCGACGGCCATATTATGGCATGAAAACGCAGAATTTCTTTACCCACAAGATGAAGTTCTGCCGGCCAATATTTATCAAAATCATCGTATTGTTCATTGTCGTAGCCAAGCGCATTGATATAGTTTGTCAACGCGTCGATCCAGACATAAACAGTGTGACCCGGATCAAAATCAACCGGGATTCCCCATTTCACCGAGGTGCGTGAAACGCACAGATCACTCAGACCCTGTTTGATAAACGAGGTCATTTCGTTCTTTCGTGTATCGGGCTGTATAAAGGTCGGGTTGTCTTCATAGAGCTTTAGCAGTCGCTCAGAATAATTGCTTTGGCGGAAGAAATATGCCTCTTCGCTTTCCAGCGTAACTGTCCCACCACAGTCAGGACAGCGTTCTTCCACCAGTTGAGTCTTTGTCCAAAAACTCTCACA
Organism: uncultured Oscillospiraceae bacterium; assembly: GCA_964370605.1. Classification (GTDB taxonomy): domain Bacteria; phylum Bacillota; class Clostridia; order Oscillospirales; family Ruminococcaceae; genus CAYJBH01. The sequence goes on from CAYJJX010000037.1 coordinate 8,583, forward strand.
CGGCTTGCAATAGTGCCCTTCGTATTTATCTTTATATATATCGCCCTTATCGTACATCTTTTTGAATATTTTTTGCACCGATTTTTCATGATAAGAATCGGTGGTGCGAATAAAGCGATCATAGCTGACGTCCATCAGCGTCCACAGTTCCTTGATGCCCGCAACAATGCCATCGACGTATTCTTTCGGTGTAACCCCTTTTTCTGCCGCAATGTCTTCGATTTTTTTGCCGTGTTCGTCGGTACCGGTCAGAAACAAAACGTCCTTTCCGCACATCCTGTGATATCGTGCAAGTGCATCCGCCATCACGGTGCAATAGGCATGTCCGATATGCAGTTTGTCGGAGGGGTAGTATATTGGGGTGGTTATATAAAATTTACCGTTCATTGGTCTTGTTCCTTTCTTCTTCACATCTAGCGATGCTATTCGCTGACATCTTCATTTGCAAGCAGTTTCACGAGCACAGCCTTTTGGGCATGTAGACGATTTTCCGCCTCTTCAAAAATTTCATTGGCATGTGCCTCGAAAACGTCGGTAGTTATCTCTTCTTCGCGATGTGCCGGCAGGCAGTGTAGCACCATTGCATCGGACTTAGCAACGCCCATCAACTCTTCATTAATCTGAAATCCGGTGAAGTGTTTGCGGCGTTCCTGCATTTCCTGCTCCTGTCCCATCGACGCCCATACATCGGTGACCACTACATCGGCATCTTTTGCGGCAATCATCGGATCTGTTGAATACTCAAAGCAATCAAACTCTGAAGCGAACTTCATAACATCTTTCGCCGGCTCATACCCTTTCGGAGTGGCAACAGATACCGCCATCCCAACCTTCAATCCACCGACAATCAAGGAATTAGCCATATTGTTTCCATCGCCTATATAGCATAACTTAAGGCCGTTAAAATGACCTTTAAACTCTCTCACTGTCATGAGGTCCGCCAAAACCTGACAAGGGTGGGCATAGTCGGTCAGGCCGTTGATAATAGGTATATCGCCGAACTCGGCAAGCTGTTCCACCTCTGATTGCTCAAAAGTTCTTATCATTATTCCGTCCAGATATCGTGACAGCACCCTTGCGGTGTCACACACCGGCTCACCTCTGCCTATCTGTAGGTCGTTGGAAGAAAGAAAAAGTGCGCTTCCGCCGAGCTGATACATACCCACCTCGAACGATACCCTTGTACGTGTTGAAGACTTCTGGAATATCATTCCAAGAGTTTTCCCCTGCAAGTGTTGATGTGATATTCCGTGTTTTTGTTGGTATTTCAGTTGATCGGCAAGGTTTAAAAGCTCTATAATCTCCTCGCCGGTGAGGTCGTTTAATTTTAACAGATGGTCCATCTTAATAACCATTCCTTTCTCAATATGTTATGTTTATTGTTGCTCCTCATTTGACGAAGCACTTATTTCAGTATTTCTTCAAGTATATCCATTCCTTTTTCCAGTGTTTCCATAGGAATATTCAGCGCAGGCAACAGCCTGACTCGAGATTTCGCAGTGAGAAGCAAAAGGCCTTTTTCTATTGCGGTTTTCACAATGTCTGCCGCCACAAACGGCCCTGCCACGTCAAATCCTACCATAAGTCCCATGCCGTCTATCGCCGTGACATTCTTCATTTCACCAAGGCGCTTTCTGACATATTCTGATTTTTGCTCTACTTCTTTCATCATCGCTTCATCGATGGTGTTGACGGTATAAAGTGCCGCCGCACCTGCAATCGGATTGGCGCCATAAGTTGTACCGTGAGTGCCGTAGGTCAAAACGTCTTGTGTCTTATTGTTAAACAATACCGCTCCGATCGGAAGTCCGCCGCCAAGCCCTTTTGCAAGTGTGGTTATGTCCGGCTGTACCGAAAACTGCTCCGAGGCGAGAAATGTTCCGGTTCTTCCGACACCGGTCTGCACCTCATCGGCTATGATCAAAATATCACGCGCGGTACAAATCTTCACGAGCTCGTTAACAAATTCTTTCTTCAGCTTACAAACTCCGCCTTCGCCCTGCACAAATTCGATCATCACAGCGCAAACCTTATCGGAAAGCACGCTGTCCAAAGCACCAATATCATCCGGTGATGTGTGAGTGAATCCCTCGGTAAAGGGGAAAAAGTAGTTGTGATATACCTCTTGCCCCGTCGCGGCAAGCGCCGTCACCGTTCTGCCGTGAAAAGAACCGCTCAGCGTCACAATATCACTTCGCCCTTTGCCGTATTTATCGAATGAATATTTGCGTGCCGTTTTGATTGCCCCCTCGTTTGCCTCTGCACCGGAATTTGCAAAAAACACCTTGCTGTAACCGGTACGCCCACAAAGCGTCTCGGCAAGCTCGGTGCCCGGCAGGGTATAATATAAATTTGAAATATGGTTGAGCCGTGCTGCTTGGGTTGCGACCGTCTCGACCCAGCCATCGTCACAAAAGCCGAGGCTGTTTACACCGATGCCGGTGGTGAAATCGATATATTCTTTGCCGTCTGACCCATAACAGAGTGATTGTTTGCCTCTCTCGATACAGACGCCAAATCTCGCATAACTTGCGGCAACATAGCTGTCGTCTTTTTGTTTAATATCATTAAATGACATAATGTCTCCTCAACTAATAAAACATTGTTCCGCTTCCCTTGTCGGACAAAATCTCGACAAGAATTGCATGCGGCTCACGTCCGTCCAAAATAAAAGTTCGTGTAACTCCTCGCCTGACCGCCTCGACACAACACTCAATCTTCGGTATCATGCCACCCGAGATAATGCCACGCTTTATCAGGTGCGGCACCTCACTCACGCTCACTACCGGAATGAGTGTATCCTCGTCATCTTTGTCTTCTAAAAGACCTTTAATGTCGGTCATGAGTATAAAGCTCTCGGCACCGAGTGCGCTCGCTATGCGTGAGGCGGCGGTGTCGGCATTAATGTTATAAACATTGCCCTTCGAGTCACCCGCAACGGTAGCGATTACCGGTATATATCCGCAGTCCAGCGCATCGGTGATCGGCTCTGTGTTAACCTTTGTGATTTCACCCACAAATCCAAGTTCCTGTTTGCCCTTGTGTTTTTTTGCGGTCAACATTCCGCCGTCAAGACCACAGATTCCAAGTGCTTTTCCTCCACTGCGTCCGAGCAAAAACACAAGTTCTTTGCTGAGCTTGCCTGCGAGCACCATCTGGACAACCTCTGCCGTCTCTTTGTCGGTATATCGCAGCCCGTCCACAAATCGACTCTCAATCTGCATTCGGTTGAGTGCATCGGTGATTTCAGGGCCTCCGCCATGCACCAGCACAATGCGAACACCCATGAGCGACAAAAGAATCAGATCCTCCATCACCGCAGCTTTTAGTTTATCCGAGGTCATGGCATTTCCGCCATATTTTATGACGACAGTCTTGCCTCTGTAACGTTGTATATAGGGTAACGCTTCAATCAGCACTTGTGCCTTTGACAGGTTAGAAAGATGCTCGGTATTGCTCATCGTATTAAATTATTCCTTTCTTGAATTTTACGAGCGGTAATCGCCGTTTATCTTCACATACTCATAGCTGAGATCACAGCCCCATGCCGTTGCCGAAGCATCACCCTCACCGATTGAAATTTCAATCCCAATTTCGGTACAAGAAAGCACCTGTGATGCTAGCTCTTCTGAAAATGCAATGCCGTTTCCGTTTTCACAGACGGTTATTCTTCCATTTTCACTACATAGTTCCACCGTTATATTATCCACCGAAAATTGCGAGTCGGTATAGCCGATTGCACACATTATTCTTCCGCAGTTTGCATCTTCGCCAAACATCGCCGCCTTAAACAGATCGGACGATATCACCGATTTTGCAACCTCTTTTGCTATTTCTTTGCTCGGTGCACTCGACACGGTACATTCCAGCAATTTGGTTGCACCCTCGCCGTCCTTTGCCACCATTTTACACAAAACCGTACAAAGCTCTAACAGAGCGGCATAAAAAACGGAATAATCATCATCTTTTTCACAGATCTCAGCATTCCCGGCTGCACCGTTTGCCATGACCGACACCATGTCGTTTGTGGAGGTGTCACCGTCAACGCTCACCATATTAAAGCTGTCGCCCACCGCATCAATCAATGCAGTGCTAAGCAGTTCTGAAGATATCGCAACGTCGGTGGTGATGAAACATAGCATCGTCGCCATGTTGGGATGAATCATTCCACTACCTTTGGCAATTCCACCGATGCGACAGGTCTTGCCGCCGATCGAAAACTCAAGTGCAACCTCTTTTTTCACAAGATCGGTGGTCAGAATAGCCTCCGCCGCCGATTCATCGTCGTATGAAAGTTCTTTGACAAGTGGCGGTATGCCGTCGAGTATTGCATCGACATTGAGCGGTTGACCGATAACTCCGGTGGAGGCGACGATAACGTCGCTTTGCTCTATTTTCAGCGCTTTTGCAAGTTCAGCACAGGTGCGCTCTGCCTTTTCAATTCCGTCTGCATTACAGGTGTTGGCGTTTCCGCTGTTGCAGATCACCGCATGTGCCCTGCCGTTTTCAAGGTTGTTTTTGGTCACAATAATCGGTGCACCCACCACCTTGTTCTTGGTGTATACCGCCGCCGAATTGCAACATTTTTCGCTGTAAATTAGAGCGAGATCCAGTTTTGATTTGTTTTTTCTGATTCCGCAATGAACACCGGATGCCATGAACCCCGACGGGGCGCAAACACCACCCGAAATATTTTTAATCACCATACCTTTGTGTATTTCCTTTCTCTTTATCAGATAGCGGGAGGAACCGCGGTCAAACCGGTCGTCTGTTCCAGTCCCAACATAATATTCATATTTTGTATTGCCTGGCCGGCGGCACCCTTGACCATATTATCTATGGCCGAGGCTATAATAA
>CAYJJX010000038.1:0-10655 GCA_964370605.1 uncultured Oscillospiraceae bacterium
AACCCCTGACCTCCGCATTGCGAACGCGGCGCGCTACCAACTGCGCTAATCGCCCAATGAATATAATTTGATTATAATATATCTTCATCATTTGTCAATATGCAATGACAAAAAAATACGGCGATCATATTTGATGCCGCATTTTTGTACGCCTATTCGCTCTTGAGCTCGCTTAAAAAATCTTCGATGATCACGACCGCGGCATCCTGTTGCTGCTCCGTAGTAATGGTAGCATCGACATCGATACGCTGTTTTCCATAGTTTCCGAACTGCGCATGATTTCCGCCTTCAATGACATGAATGTTTTCAGTGTAGTCAATATCCTCTTCAAGGTTAGAGTTGAATGATCCATATACTGTGAGCGTCTTCTCGTTCGGATAATCGGAATAATTATATGATCCCAGCACTATAAGCGCATCGATGATGTCTTGATTTTCATTGGCATAGATGCTTGCGGTAACGCCGCCGATTGAATGCCCTGCTATGTACCAGTTTTCAATTTCGGGAAACAGCTCAACTATTTTGTCGGCCGAATCGGGACTAAAGATAGCGGTGTTAAAAGGCATCTCTACCATGATACAGGTCACGTTTAACGCCTGTTGCAACTTTAACAATAACGGTGTATACGCCTCATATTCCACATGTCCGCCCGGATAAAACATTAACGCGGTGTCAGAGGGTTCATCGGCATAGATCGCAATAATGCCCTTATCGGAAAAAATCTCGACATTTTCCGATTCCAATGCCCCCAGCGCAACCTCGTCGGGATAGTAAATCTCAGAAAGGTAGACCTGAGCCGCAACTCCGGCAGCCAACAATATAATTATAACGATGATAAGCGTTATCTTGAGAATGGTGTGAGTTTTGAAAAAATTCTTTATCATACTTATAGTTTTTCCTTTGAAATTTAATAGCCGCCACTTTGCGACTTATAAATAATAACAGCTAATCAATAAAATAGCAATACTTTTTATGAATTTATTCATAAAAATGTTGACAACCCAATAAAAACGTGTTAATCTTTTTTATAAAGATACTAACTGAGGTTGATTTTGCCTAAGGTGATACCAAATTTGAGAGAGACTCTTTTGAGTGAAGCGAAGAAGTTGTTGTTGGACAAAGGGTACAGTGGATTTACAATACACGACGTAGCAAAATCGTGTAAGATAGCGGATGGAACGCTTTATAATTATTTTCAATCAAAGCAAGTTCTGGTCGGATTTGTTATACTCGCCGATTGGGAAGCGACCTATAAAAAGATGCAAAGTGAGTCGGAACAATCCCCAACGCTTCATCATTGCTTGAAGATGGTATATAATCACATGGCAGAGTTTATACTAGTCTATGAAAAATTGTTTTTTTCATCTGAAAACAATCATGACGCTCGACATAGCTATCTTGAGCGTCACGAGATATTGATTGATCAGATCGTCGATATACTGAAGTCAGCGACGTTGCGCCTCGAATGTAATGTCGATGAATTCACCTTGATGTTTTTTGCGGAAAATATCATTACCTACAACATGAAAAAATGCCCATATGAGAGTATAGAGGGTGTTTTTAATAAATTATTGAGTTGAGCCGTAACTGCGGTTCCCAACAAGAGGAGAGACGTTTATGAGCAGTTTTAAAAACCTTCGCATTGTAGACAACTTTTACCAGACCTCGTCGTTCGTGCCGATGCCTACCGTGCTAATCAGCACACTGACCGAGGAAGGGGAGACAACCTGTGGCCCGTACAGCCTGATTCAACCCTATTATGTTGCAGGCAAGGATTATTATGCCATGTTGCTGGTGGCGAGGAATTCTTCCAACACCTCACAAAATCTTTTGCGTAACGGCAAATGTGCAATCAATTTTTTGACCGATAAACGATCTTTTTTCAAAGAGATTGTTCGTCTTGGATGGCCGGGAGACACTCCGAAAGAAAAGATGTCTGATTTCAAGTTTACCCTCGAAGACGGTCAGATGGCGGCAGAAAATCCGAGCGAAAAATTTCCGAAGGTGGTCACTGAATCGTATCAGGTTTTTGAATGCACCTGGATGCGTGAATTGGACAATGCACAGGACGACCAGCCCGGTATGCTAGAAGGCTATCCGCCCCCCTACCATGATTTTAACGGTATTACCTCGCAGTTTGGCGTGCATTTCATACTTCGTGTCGACAAAATATTGATGAAGGAGAAACAGCATAACGCTATTATCAATGGAGTGAAGGCAGGCGATTTTCCGTCGGTTCCGGTCGATTATGGTTATCGTGACAGCAAGAACTTTTGGTATACCAAATTCCGCCGCCCAATTCCGGAACTGTTGCCGGTTCGCGCAACAACCGTAGACTCGGTTATCTATGCGGGAAACAGAATCGATCCCGATATTAAATTTACCCCCGAGGCTTGTGCGTTGATGGTTAATGTGCCGAGGATATTCCTTCCCGTGGCACTAAAGACCTGTGTAGCATGGGCGAAGGAACGCAATATTACGTTGATTACCGAGGAACATGTAAGGGAAATCAACGACAAGCGCAATAAAGAAAAGAAGTAACAATCAATAAAAGGAGAAAGAAACAATGGAACCCAAAATCGGACTGTCACCGGTCGTGATGGACATTGTGTCCAAGACCAGCCCTACACTGGATGAACTAGTATTTGGCTCTACGGTGATACTTCTACTCAATTATTTGTTTTTTCGCTATGTTCTGAAGAAAAATGTGCCGATGTGGAAACATATGGTTATAATGATCTGTTCCGACTGCGCATTTTTGATTAACAACTTTGTCAAGATCTACGCCGGATCACTTTATGGTCCAGTAATCGGCATTTACGGCATTGCGTTTTTCATTGTCTACTACTTAGTTATGTATAAAACACCCGGAACAAAATTGATTAATTTTGAGTTTATCCCATCTTTTATGATGGCAATGTTTTACACATTTGGTGTCATTGCGTTTGAAGGTTTCTGGCGAGTGGGTTTTTGGTCACAGGATTTGAGCATTCTGTTCACGAATCCCGAGGTACCGTTTTTCTGGAATCTACTTACGGCAATAGGCTTTGCGGTTGCGGCAAAGCTGCTTGAGGTTGTGTATTCAAGGCTGAAAAAAGGATAGTTTGTTTGAGCAACAATAGCCGCCATGACACAGCAGTTGTCATGGCGGCTATATTACTGGTCGTAAAAAGCAATTTAGTAGGCTTATGTAGAACGGTTAGATGTTACCATCTGTGCAAAATTATTCTTTTTTTGCAAACATTAACGAAAAAAACGCAAAGATATTGGTCAAAAAACTGTTGTTTTTTTACTATTGCCGTGATATAATTAAATCAAACAAACTGCGTATTATTGTCAAAGAACAGTTGCTGATTATATATGATAAAGGTATAACAAGTGCAAAATAGTAAGAAAATCAATTATGTGTATACCCACGAGAACAAATGCCGAGGATGCAATAAATGTATTTTCAAGTGTCCGACCAACGCCAATAAAGCGTCCTGGGTGGACAACAGGAACATAGTTAGCATCAAAGAGGGCTTTTGTATCTCTTGTGGTGAGTGTATCTCTATCTGTGATCACGGAGCCAGAGATTATTTTGACGATATAAAATATTTCTTTGACGATCTCGAAAAAGGTATCGACATTTCGATGGTAGTTGCCCCCGCCGCGCATGTAAACTTCGATGACGTTTCAAAGCTTATCGGCTTTTTGAAGGCGAAGGGAGTAAATAAGGTTTATGATGTATCTTATGGTGCAGATATCTGCACCTGGGCATATCTAAAATACATAAAAGAGAATAATCCCAGGACGGTTATAGCTCAACCATGTCCTGTGGTGGTCAGCCACATAGAAAAGTTTCACACTGAACTTATCAATTATCTTTCGCCGATACAAAGTCCGGTGATGTGTCTTGGTCTTTATCTTAAAAAGTATGAAAACGTGACCGATAAGTTTGCGTTTTTGTCTCCATGTGTCGGAAAGAAACGTGAGTGTGGAGATGCCAATACCTTTGATACCTTGCAATACAATGTCACGTTTGCGAAGCTACTTGACTATATAGAAGCAAACAATATTGACCTTGATGAATTTCCTGCCGCTGAGTTTGACAGTGTTGAAGGTTCAATCGGTTTTGCTTTTCCGCGTCCCGGTGGATTGAGCGAGAATGTTAGGTTGCATCTCGGAAAGAATGTTTGGACTAAGCAGGTCGAAGGCATTGACATTATTGAAGACTACTTCAAACAGCTATTGGAAGACCTACACTCAGACAAACCGGTTCCTCTTATTATTGATGCGCTTAACTGTGAACACGGTTGCAACCTTGGCACAGGAACTCGTAAAGATGCCGGTTATAATTATGTCGATTATTCAATAAATGAGCGCAAGAATAAAGTATTGAAGACAGATGCTGAAAAGCTTTCGAAACATTTTGACGAAAAGCTGGCGTTGTCCGACTTTATTCGAAAATATACCGACCATAGTGCCGATTATGCCGGCACGACGAATTATAATCTGGGACCGGTGTTTGATAGTCTAGGGAAGCAAACAGAAGAATCACGCAACACCAACTGCTTTTCATGTGGGTACGGCAGTTGTATAGATTTTGTCACAGCCGTAGCTGCCGGTGACAACCATATCAATAACTGCCATCATTTTTTGCTCGATAAATTTGTATCGCTCAGCACCCGTGATATCCTTACCGGCATGTTCAATCGGTATAGCTATTTCGAGCTGATTTCCTCATATGAGGCAGCTCATCCGTCACTTGTAGGTGTGCTCTTCGCAGATATTAACAAGCTGAAAGAGACGAATGATCTATATGGACATGACGCAGGAGACGAACTCATACGCAATGCTGCAAATATTTTGTCGATGCTGTTCGAAAACAGTATTTACCGCATCGGTGGAGACGAATTTGTCATAGTGGAGACTTGCAATGATGAGCAAAGCTTTGCGAATAAGGTCGATGAATTGAAAGTCCTGCTTGCCAAGGACCGCTCGGTACTTATTTCTGTCGGGTATGATTTCAGTCGACATGGCGGAGAATTGAATGATAAAATTAACGAAGCAGAAAAGAAAATGTATATTGACAAAAAGGAATTCTATCAAAGCAATGATAAATATGACCGTCGTCGAAACAGGTAGCCCTACTTGACAAAATTATCGGAAGGCATTATAATATATTCCTAACGCTTGAGTCGCTCAAATTTTGAAGAAAGTTGTCGAAAGATTTTTTCAAGGTTTGAGCGGTTGTTTTTTTTTATTACTATATTTTGTATGAACTATTTTAGATTCTTATATATTTATATATCCGTTGTGTGGGTAGAGATCGTGCTGAAGTCATGGTGTTTCGGCATATCTTTTGATGCGGGTTTGCTATATATCTTTTTGTTCAGTTTGCCGATTGCAGGCGTGTTTACACTGCTTTGTTTGCCGTTTTCTTTGAAAGCAAACAAGGTGGTTTTTGTTATAGTGTTGGCGGCGCTTGGGGTTTGGTTTTCGGCGCAGGCGATCTACTTCAACGTCTTTGGAACTGTGCTTTTGCCTGATAAGATTGCACTTGCGGGAGATGCTTTTAGTTCCTATTGGCGCGATGCTCTTGACGGTTTTATTTCAACCCTGCCGGTCGTCATCCTGACGTTTTTGCCGCTTATTATCTTCTTTTTGCTTCATATATTCGCAAAGCGTGAAATAACTGTGGCAAGGTTTTTCGTGACTTCGTTTGAGCGCTGCGAAAGAAGATGGTTGAATATGCTCATCATTCTTGTTGTTGTGTTCACAACACATGTTGCCGCAGTCTTTGCCGTGTGGGTCTCTGATGGTGGCATATTCAGCGCAAGCGCGGTCTACACCACTGCATGGACACCGGAGCTTTCGATGAGAAATTTTGGCAACCTTACCACCCAACGGTTGAATGTTGAACAGCTGATGTTTGGTGAGGACTACACACCGACTTTTAACGATTACTCAACTCAAGTGGAATTGAACGACATCGTTTCTTCAAGTGATTCGAGTAGCGCGAGCTCTTCAAATGACTCTGATTCAATGAGTGAGGAGGTGGTTGAGTATGAAGCGAACATTCTTTCTATTGATTTCGATGCTTTAGTTGCAGTAGAAGAGAATGAGACGATACGCGAGGCACATCAATATTTTTCGCAAAAAGAGCCTACCCTACAAAATGAATATACCGGCATGTTTGAGGGCAAAAACCTTATATTTATTACTGCCGAGGCATTTTGGCAGTATTCTGTCCACGAAGAATACACACCGACGCTTTATAAATTAGCAAATGAGGGGTTTGTGTTTGAGAATTTCTACAATCCTCTCTGGTGGTCCAGCACCACCGATGGAGAATTTGTGGCAACGAACGGACTCTATGCGCTGAACTTTACCCAAGCGTTTTACGAGACGCATGACAATTATATGCCGTATACCATGGGGAACATTATGGGGCAGGAAGGGTATGCGACAACCGCCTATCATAATCACTATTATGATTATTATGACAGACATCTGACTCACACCAACATGGGTTATGATTTTTTTGCCATCGGAATGGGGCTGGAAGTCACCGAGAGTTGGCCGGAATCTGACCTTGAGATGATGGAGTTGACAATACCGACGATTTTAGAAGGGGCGTATCCTTTTCATAGCTATTATATGACGGTCAGCGGCCACATGAATTATTCTTTCCTAGGCAATGCTATGTCGAGCAAAAATTATGACGCAGTTTCCGACCTGCAGATGAGCGACGAGGCAAAGGCTTATATTGCCTGCAACATCGAGCTGGACAAAGCACTTGAGTACATATTGGATGAGCTGGAAAAAGCAGGAGAGTTGGAGAACACTGTGATTTGCCTTTCGTCCGATCATCACCCATATGGTCTGAGCGATGAAGCACTGGCTGAATTTCAAGGTGATTATGACTCGTTTGACCTGCAAAAAAGCACCTTGATACTCTGGAGTGGCGACATGGAAGAACCGGTCGTTGTCGAGAAAGTTGCCGCCTCGGTAGACATATTGCCGACACTATTAAACTTGTTCGGTCTTGATTATGATTCGCGCCTCTTGATGGGAAATGACTTGCTGAGCGATACTCCGGGTCTTGTCCTTTTCTCCAATCAAAGCTTCATGACCGACGAAGGTCGATATGATTCTATGACCGACAACTGGATTGCAGATGCCGACAGCGATAAAGATATGTCGTATGCACAGGCGGTGTACAGTGAGATACAAGAGATGCTGGTTTATAACGAGCTAGTGATCATTGACGACTATTATTCATATATTTATCCCGAATAGTAAATGGTAAACACCAAAAATACCGAAAAGAGTGCATGTTTCAGTGCGCTCTTTTAAGTTGTATAGTTATTTGCTTTAGAAAACGATCGGGGATTGACGGTAAGGAGTGTTGGTTTACAAGTTAAACGACTACAAAATGTATTTTGTAAAGAGTGTAATATTGCTCGTTACCCTGCATATATATTTTATGAGACAACAAGGGGGAATTTATTATGGAACTTTCGGTAAAGGGTAGCAATATTCCGGCCTATCAAGGACTGCTTGACAGTTATTTTGAAATGCCGATCGAAACCGAAATGCTCGTGCCCGACTACATTGCAGAGGTTTTTAAGATCATAAAGTGTACGGTGGGTCACACGGTATTTCAAAAAAGTCTGATTTCAGGCAAAATATTGATTGAAGGGTATCACAAGGTTGCGGTATACTATCAAACTGAGGGTAGCAATACCATATGCCAACTAGAACAAAAACTTCCGTTTTCTAAAAGCTTTGACTATCGGGGGGACGTAGCGGGGAAACACAGGATAACGGTTATCGGTAACTGTGAATACCTGAATTGTCGCGCTATAAATCAGCGGCGCATCGACGTTCGTGGGTCGTATAGCATGACCGCCTCGGTGCGATCATTCGTTGAGGCGGAGTGCGTGAGTTTTATCGATGAGCAGTCGATACAACAAAAATTGATAGATCTTTCGTATGTGCGTTACCTTTCAACGTTGGAAAAACAGTTTACTACCGAGACAGAAATTGAGTTTTTTGAGACGCCGGAAAGTGTACTGTATAACTTTAGCGGAGGTCGTATCACTTCAAGTGAAATCGTAGGCGAAAAACTGATACTAAAAGGTGAGGCGAGATCAGAAATAGCCTACCTGTCGGACAGAGGAACTTTTATTAAGGAGAGCAAAGTTCTGCCGATAAATCAGGTGGTAGATATTGATGTGCCGACACAGGATTGTATCGTTTGCCCCAGTGTAACGGTGACAAATTGCAGTATATTGAGCGCCGAAACAGGTGGTCACATATTGTCGCTTACCTGCTGTGTTTCTGCGGCAATATACATGGAGTGTGAGCAACAGGTGGTCGGTGATGCATTTGCAATCAATTCGAGTTATGAAGCCGATTATCGACCGGTGGAGATATTGACCGATAAAGAGCAGGTCAACACCGATCTCTTGCTTAATATACCGGCACCGGTAAATGATGATCTCGTGGCGATTGCCGACTGTTTTGCGACACTTGGTGCGGTCAAGATAAATCACGGCGAAGCCGAGAATTCGGTGATGGGAGAGATAACAATTCATCTTATCTGTGAAAATAATCTTGGTGAGCTATATTGTTTTGATAATACAGGTGAGTATAAAATCCCTTGCAATCTTTCGGTAGATGACAATCTTTATCTTGATATAGTTCCGAGTGTTATGGGCACGGCTTGCAATCTTTCAGGCAGTGAGGCAAGTGTAGAGGTATCGCTTGCACTGGGCGGTATAATCTGTAAAAAGACTACCTTTGAAGCTTTACATGAAATTCGTTTAACCGAAGAAACAACCGAGCCGATTGATGCAGCACTCTGCATATATTTCGCCGAAACAGGGGAAGAGATATTCGATATAGCAAAGAGGTATGGAGCATCGCCGACACAGATTATGTCGCATAACGGTCTTACCGACGAGGTGCTGAAAACAAAACAACGTCTGATAGTTCCGGTATAACGACTCAGACTCCGATTCACTCGGATATTGTTCGTCAAACAAAAATTGGAGAATTAACTATGCAAAACTATGATATCTATCGAGATATAGCTAATCGCACCGGTGGCGATATATATATTGGGGTGGTCGGACCGGTTCGTAGCGGAAAAAGTACGCTGATAAAGCGTTTTATGGAGGAAATGATAATTCCGGAGATTGACAGCGGCCCTCTTCGTTGTCGTACCATCGATGAACTGCCACAGTCGGCTGCCGGCAAGACCATAATGACAACAGAGCCGAAATTCATTCCGGAGCAGGCTATTACGCTGGAGCTTGAAGATGGCGCGCATTTCAATGCACGTATGATCGACTGTGTCGGCTATGTGGTGGAGGGTGCGAAAGGGCACATCGAAGACGGCAACGCACGCATGGTAAAGTCGCCCTGGTTTGATCACGAGATACCGTTTGACATGGCGGCAGAAATAGGCACAAAGAAGGTGATTCAGGATCACTCCACCATCGGTTTGGTGGTCACTACCGATGGTAGCATCAGCGATATACCGAGGGCAGCATATCAAAACGCTGAACAACGTGTGATTGAAGAGCTACTGGAACTAAAAAAGCCGTTTGTGGTTCTGCTCAACACGGTTGATCCATATAGTGAGCGAGCAGTTTCACTGGCACAAGGACTCAGCGAACGGTACGGAGTGACGGTGAAACCGATAAACTGCCTCGATCTCACCGAGACGGAATTTGCCGAAATATTGAAATCGGTGCTTTATGAATTTCCGGTCAAAGAAATTCGTGTAAACATGCCGAAATGGATTAATCTGCTGGAAAAAGGTCATTGGCTACAGCAGTCGGTTTATGATGATGTGTTGCTTTACTCTGAAACGGTGGAGAAGATCAAAGATCTTTCCGACGTTACCATGCTGAACACAAATCAAAATATCGACGATAGCCTGATAGAGAGTGTAAATCTCGGCACAGGAAGAGCGGATATTGCGATAACGCTGGAGGAAGATATCTTTTACAAGATTCTTGGTGAAGCGACAGGGCTTGATATCGTCGATGAAGCCAGCTTGATGCCCTGTGTGATCAAACTGGCAAGAGACAAGAAAGAGTATGAAAAGATCAAAAACGCGTTGGACGAGGTGGAAGCCACCGGATACGGAATTGTCATGCCGACACGAGAGGAACTCGTGTTGGAAGAGCCGGAGATAATCAAACAGTCGGGAAGATACGGAGTGAAACTTCGTGCAAACGCTCCGTCAATACATATTGAGTGTATCAAACAGAAGTTATATTTTTGGGGGATGTGCGGGGAAAAGGCGGCGTGAGAGGAGGTTTGAGGTGGGGGTTCATATAATAATCTAATAATGCATGATAAATAAAATGAATAGTTTATGAAAGCGCTTCATGTGATGATGAAGAGCTTTTTTGTTTATTGTATTATAAAACAACAACTGAATTATAGACATAATCAATAAAAAATGTTGTAATCCTGTCTTTTTATGTTATAATGTAATGGTTAGTACATTAATAATAATAGAGTGCAAGCTAATATGAAAAAGATTATAACCTACGGTTCATTCGACCTTTTTCACGAGGGGCATCGGCGTCTACTAGAGCGTGCAAAAGCTCTTGGCGATTATCTCATAGTTGGTGTTACAACAGAATATT
>CAYJJX010000039.1:0-9513 GCA_964370605.1 uncultured Oscillospiraceae bacterium
CATCGATATTTGCACTGCCGATATCTGCACATGACCATGGTATGAACGAGGTGTCGCCATGTTCACCGTAAACGTATGCGTGAATATTTTTTTGAGCCACATTCAATATTTCCGATAAACCGTGGCGAAGTCTGGCGGTGTCAAGTATTGTGCCGGAACCGATAATCTGTTTCTCCGGTATTCCCGAAATTTTCGTAAAGACATAAGTCATAATGTCTACCGGATTACTTACGATTATGTATTTAGCTTCAGGAGCATATTTTACAATATTGGGGGTGATCTGCTTCAGAATATCGACATTAGTTTTTGTAAGCTCTATTCTGGTTTGACCCGGTTTGCGAGCAACACCTGAAGTGATGATTACTATGTCGGAACCCGCTGCATCTTCATATTCTCCGGCTATGATTGATATTGGATCACGAAAACATGTGCCCTGTGCGATATCAAGAACCTCACCGGTTACCTTATCTTTTTTGATGTCGAGCAAAACGATCTCTGAGGCGATATCCGTGTTGGATAAATTATATGCGATCGTTGAACCCACACTGCCTGCGCCAATAATAGTAATCTTTCTTCTCATTGCTAACTCCTTAAATTTTAGTACTATATTTTTATTATCAACAAACATAAAATTGTGCAGATAGGAATAAATTTGTGTTTGTTAAAAATTTGTCAATTTCCGACATTCTTATAATACTACATTGTGAAAAAATTATCAAGTACTTTTTCAAAATTTTTTCTGTTGTTTTTGTGAGGTAGGTAATGACTATGATATTCAGCGCAATCAGGTAGAGAAGTAGCGTTCGTTTGCTTTTGATAAAGCGACTCTCAAAAAAATATATATAGTCAAATACTAATTATAAGTAAAACCAAGTTGGATTAATGTTTTACTTATCACTAAAAGCGGTGCTGTTTTTGAGGACAGTTTACGAAAAGTAAAATTGGACTATGTTTTATTGATACACTAAAAAAATATGCTTTATACAAATTGGCAATATACAGTTGTTGTTCAGCTTATAAAAAAAGGCTTTTTGACTGTTAATATGCTGAATAAAAGTGCAGAACCATCCAGTTGGTATAAAACACAATTACCCGTATAAATTATACCAATTTTTGTCAAAAAAGTCAACAGAATGAGTAGGGTGAGTAAAGCAGTGTTGAGGGAAGGTGAAAAACAGAAAATCAGATGTTACAGGCAGGTTGTATGAATGTTTTTTTAGGGAGCAGACGCGAGGAATAGTGAACAACGAAATCGTCTGCTTGACATCGGTCACGGTATCATAGCACACGAGGATGTTAAGAATTTGGACGATATACTATAAGAATTTATAACATAATCGTAAGATATTCAATTTACATCCCTATTTTATTAAACTATACTTTAAGTGAAAGGGGATAAGGGTGCTTTTATGTTGCGTTGCATGGGATGTATGTCGGAGTATTTTACCGGCAATGATGTTTGCCCACATTGTGGGTATAAAAGAGGTGCTGCCGCAAGGGAGGCTTTCCATCTTGCACCGGAATCCATCTTAGCCGGAAAATATATTGTCGGCAGGGTGCTCGGGTTTGGCGGTTTTGGTGTTACATACATAGGTTATGATGCTCAGCTTGAAAGGGTGGTTGCGATAAAGGAATTTTTTCCAACCTCCTTTGCGACACGTATGCCCGGAAATGTTGGGATTACGGTATTCGAGGGCAAGGCTACCGAGCAGTTTGGGTTTGGTCTTGAACGTTTTATCGACGAGGCAAAAAGACTTGCGAGATTTAACGGCATAGAGGGCATTACCGACATTTACGACACCTTCATTGAAAACAACACCGCCTACATTATTATGGAATTTTTAAAGGGTCGTGATATAAAACAGCTGTTGAATGAATCGGGTCAGATAGGTTACGAGACAGCAAGGGATATTATAATTAAAATCTGCGATACCTTAACACCGGTTCATGCCGAGGGAATTATACATCGAGACATAAGTCCTGATAACATATATTTTTTAGACAACGGCGACATAAAACTTCTGGACTTTGGTGCGGCAAGGTATGAGAGCAGTGCTAACTCTAAAAGTCTTTCGGTAATATTAAAGAGTGGATACGCACCGGAAGAGCAGTATCGTGCGAAGGGTGATCAGGGTTCTTGGACGGATGTGTATGCACTGGCCGCCACCTTTTATAAAATGCTAACCGGCATTACCCCTCCCGATTCTATGGAAAGGGCAATAAACGACGAGATTAAGGAGCCGTCAAAACATGGGGTGAAGCTACCTGTCACCGCTGAAAACGCCATAATGAATGCACTCAACGTAAAAAAATCCTACCGGACCCAAACGGTACAGGAGTTTAAAAACCAACTGCTGTCCGACGGTGTTGTTCGTACCAAGGTAAAGCAGGGACAGGGACGTTCGGGCAAAATGCCGATTGGTGGAAGGATTGCCGTTGTCGTTGCGGGAATCACCATTGTTGCCCTTGTTGCACTGCAGCTTACCGGCGTTTTAAACGTTACACCCACCACTATCGAAGTCGACTCGAGCAGTGCTTCGGCAACAGGAAGCGAAGCGGCGGTTCAGCCGCAGTCGTCGTCTGCCGTCGATGCTGCCAACCTTGCCACCGTACCGTATGTTGTGGGAATGCAACAGGAAGAGGCGGTAGCGACATTAGAGGAGCTCGGCTTTGTTGTTGAGTTTTTTGAACCGGAATTTAACAGTGATTTGCCACTGGGTGAGGTGACAATACAGGGGGTGCATTCCGGCACCGAATACGAAATAGGCAAAAGTATTCTCTTGAAGATAAACGGTGGTGGAATTAACGATATTGTTGGCTTGCCGGCTGCGGAGGCCGCATACATTCTGTATAACTTGGCCGAATATCAGGTTGAATATGTGCATGAATTTAACGATACCGTTCCAGCCGGACATGTTGTTGATTTTGTATTCGACGTGGATATGGACTACCATGTCACCGTAATTGTCAGTGCCGGCCCCGAGGCGGAGTATGTCGACAGCGGGGGTATGAACATTACCTCACCTGTCTTAGTTTTGCAGAGTGAGCTTTTTGACAATGCGGATAGATATACCGCTAGTGTATACGCAGGTTATATCGACAGCAGTTCGGAACAGCTACAGTATTCTCCCAACGGTGTCGACTGGTACAAAACAGCGTCAAATGGTTCCGGAGGACTATTTTCTAACAATTATATAGAGGGCAGAGATACAGATTATTCAATCTTGGATTACGAATACAGATACCTAAACGACAGCTTTTTTGAGTATCTGTTTGAGCTACTGCCACAGCAGACCGACAGCGGAACAATACATCTGCGTATTGCAGATGTGAGGGACGACGGTGTTCATTCCAGCTATGAACTACCGCAAAAAGTTACCTATAATGTTATAGACCACGAGCAGTTTAATGTAACCGGACAGTACCTTAGCTGGGAGGATGTTGACGCAATGTCCTCCTCGGGAGAGATACCGGAATATCTGGCAAATGTCGATGCCGAGACAAGGGCACAGTCCACTACGATAAAGTTCGAGTATAACAACATCCCCGGTTATGTAATAGAGATTGATTCCAGCGCACCGAGTAGCACAACCGAAGGGGTAACCGGTTCACGAACGGATTTAGATTTTTCCGGAACAGATTACGGGAGAATTCGCAATGAACCCTGGATAAGCGTGGTAAGAATGTACAGTATGACGTTTTTAGACAACGGCAATACGGTACACATTGAGCTTACAAGGCCTATACCGTTAGAAAGTATCATAGTGGAATAAATTATAAGAGGTTAATGTGGAGAATATCTGTTACAACTGTTTTTCGGTCAAAGGTGAATACGAGGTTTGCCCCTATTGCGGTCATGTACATGTAGATAGCGGTGAGGACGGTTTTGTCCTTAAGTGCGGCAGTAAAATCTGGGGGCGATATATAGTAGGCACCGTTTTAGGCATGGGTGGTTTTGGAATAACCTATCGAGTGTGGGACATGCGGCTTTCCTCGATGGTGGCGGTAAAAGAATTTTTTCCGCAAAGCCTCGTTTCCAGAATACCGGGCGAGATGAAGGTACGTGTGTTTTCCGGCGACAAGCAGGAGGTCTATAAATCTCACCTTGCAAAGTTTATGGACGAGGCAAGAAATCTTGCAAAATTTACCGGAGAACAACATATAGTCAACGTGTTGGATTTTTTCGAGGATAATGGCACCGCATACATAATAATGGAGTTTTTAGACGGCATTACTCTGAAAGAGCATCTTGCAAACGCCGGAGGAAGACTTTCGGTCGAAGAGGCGATACGTTACGAGACCGAGTTGTTAAAGGCCCTGTCGGTTATCCATTCAAAAGACATTATTCACAGGGACATAAGTCCCGATAACATCTTCATTTTAAAGGATGGCAGATTAAAGATATTAGACTTTGGCGCGGCAAGGTTTGCGCTGGAGGAGGGAAGTGACCTTTCGCAAAGCGTTGTGGTGAAAAAGGGATATGCGCCACCGGAACAGTACCGCAAAAACATGAAGCAGGGAAGATGGACCGACATATATGCAGCAGGTGCAACGCTGTATAAAATGGTAACCGGCATCACACCGGACGAGAGTATTGAGCGCGCCGAAAAGGATACGCTAAAACGCCCCAGTCATACCGGAACACTGCTCGATGCCGCCGTAGACAAAACGGTAATGAAGAGTATGGCCTTGAAACCGGAACTTAGGTTTAAGACGGCGGGCTCCATGCTTGCAGCACTCGAAAACAGGGCCTCATTTGATTTTCCCGAAGAGGAGATTAGAAAGAGAAAAAGACGAAACACAGCTCTTATTGTGTCGAGTGTTGTCGCAGTTTTTCTGGTTGCAGTCTTTCTGCTTGTTCCAAGGGAGTCTGTGCCAATCGTCGAGACGGGTGACGATCCAATAGTTACCGAAACTGCCGCAACAAGCACCGCAACGGAAACGGAAGAAATTGAACCGGAAGAGGAGTTAATACCGGTAAGGCAGACCGAACCGTTGGACTTTTCGACGATAGAACCATGCGAAATATCCATCGCACTGCAGTATGAATACAGTTGGGATGAAGAAAATCAGGTCGAACTGTTAATCGAGCCGGAGATGTTTGCGGCGCTTGAGACGGCATTTGAGGCGAAATACCCCGGCTTTGACCTTGTTGGAGAATTTTATACACACGAGATATATTCGAATGGTTCGCAAAGAACCGAATATAGCCAACGATTATTATCCGCCGATTCTCCTACCGTGTTTGACTACAGTAGCGCAAACCAAATAACCGATCCACATCTGTCCGATCTTTCACCTCTGTATAACACATTAAATTTAGAGGAATATCATCTGCTGGAGCAATCGGCCACCCGCTATGCAAACTTTGATTGGGCAGAGGGTAATCTATACTATATGCCCTATAACTTTTATGTGGAATATTTATCCTATGACTCCGCCTTTGCCGAACAAAATTTGATTGAATTTTCGCCCGAGGGTGTTGATTATCTCGATGTTTTAGAGATCGCCAAGTCAAACCCCGGCACAACATATATACCTTGGTACGACATTACCACTTTAATAGACGCTGCCATGCCACAAATATATGAAAACAAGGATTACGAGTTATTTGAGCAGACACTAACCGAGTATTTAGAGCTTTGGGAGAATGGCACGATTCAATCGGAATACAATGCCGTTAGAATTGATATGAGTAACACCTTTACTAATAATATAATACACGATAGAGAACGTGGTTTAGACACAGGTGTGCCGGTAACAGATGCCGACGGATTTATCAACTATGGCGTACCCAGCTACAGCGTGAGTAGTTATGTGGATGAGAATGAGCAAAAGGCAGGCATGATGCTGATACACTTTATATTGAGCGACGAGGGTCAGCGGATAATTAGTATAACCGGTAGGGAGGCACAGCCACTTAAAAAGAATATTTTAGATGAGTATGTGGCCGAATATCCTCAGCTAAATTTTATGTTACAGGACAGTTTTTTTGATAATTTAAAAAGATTGTCTAACTACGACCTGCACATAGAAGGCTTCGATATGCTTGATGATTATCGATATGCATCCACACAAAAAGAGGATGCACTAAAATTACTCGAGGAACAGTTTGGTTATTGGAAGGATGAATAAAAAACAATATTAGCCGTGCTACAATCTACAAGACTATGGCAAGAGAATGTAGCATGGCTATACAGTTTTAATAAAGTAATTACAACTCTAATTTAACGGTTGATATTACTTTATTATTTGTTGAATTATAAATACTGCAAGCTTGTTGTAAATGTCTATTGACATTACAATGTCTTGCCAGTATACTTGAACTAAATTTCGGCATTAAGCGCAAGTTAGTACCGGGAATTACAGACACATTAGGAGTATTATGAAAACTATGTCAGCAGAAAACAAGTATAAAGAGTATCGCAAACGTGCCGAAGAAATAGTAGAAAAAATGACTGTAGAGGAAATGGCGTTACAGACTCTTCACGCTGCTCCCGAAATTGAACATCTTGGAATACCTGCCTACAACTGGTGGAATGAGGCTCTCCACGGAGTAGCGAGGGCAGGAGTAGCAACAGTTTTTCCACAGGCGATAGGCCTTGCCGCCACCTTTGATGAAGATTTTATCGAAATAGTTGCGGATGCCATATCCACAGAGGGAAGAGCGAAATATAACATGCAACAGCGTCACGACGACCGAGGTATCTATAAAGGTATCACATACTGGTCGCCAAACGTAAATATTTTCAGAGACCCTCGTTGGGGGAGGGGTCACGAGACATTTGGAGAAGATCCTTATTTAACCTCGAGACTCGGAGTACGGTTTATTCACGGTTTACAGGGGCATGACGAAAACTACCTTAAATCAGCCGCATGTGCTAAACATTTTGCCGTACATAGCGGTCCAGAGGGTATTCGTCATAGCTTTGATGCTATTGTGTCAAAAAGAGATCTGCGCGAGACGTATTTGCCGGCATTCGAAGCCTGCGTCAAAGAGGGGAACGTCGAAGCCGTCATGGGTGCCTATAACATGGTAAACGGTTCGCCGTGTTGTGGTAACAAAGAGTTGTTAATGGAAATACTGCGTGATGAATGGGGGTTTAAAGGTCATGTGCTTTCCGACTGTTGGGCGATTAAAGATTTTCATGAAGGTCATAACGTAACGCGTACGCCTATCGAATCTGTGTCGATGGCAATGAACAATGGATGCGATTTAAACTGTGGCAATTTGTTTATTATGTTGGCAAAAGCCGTCGAAGAAAACAGGGTTGATGTTGCACGCTTGAAAGAAGCCGTGATTAATCTTTACATCACAAGAATAAAACTCGGTGTGCTGGATCAAAAAGAAAAAACACCTTTTGACGACATTCAATATTCTGTTGTAGACTCGAAAGAAATGAGAGATCTTAATCTTAAAGCTGCTGAAAAAGCTTGTTGTCTTTTGAAAAATAAAAATCAACTGTTGCCACTTGACAAATCGAAAATAAAAAATATTGGAATTATTGGACCTAACGCAAACAGTAGAAGAGCTCTTGTCGGAAATTATGAAGGCACAGCGTCACGTTATTTTACCATTACAGAGGGTTTGCAAGAATATGTGGGAGATGGCATAACGATAAAGTACTCTGAAGGATGCCACATTCACCGCGAAAAACTTTCGTCACTTTGTGAGCGAAACGAGCTACGTTCAGAGGTCGAAGCAGTCTGTGAAGCGAGTGACGTAGTCATTGCCGTCATGGGTCTAGATGCTGACCTTGAGGGCGAAGAGGGAGATACAGGCAACGAGTTTGCAAGTGGTGACAAACCAAATTTGCGACTCCCCGGCTTACAAGAAGAGATTCTTAAAACAATAAAGAAGAGTGGAAAACCGACAATATTAATATTATTATCGGGCAGTGCGCTCGCCGTTAATTATGCAGATGAGAATTTTGACGCGGTCATACAGGGGTGGTATCCTGGTGCACAGGGTGGAAGAGCTATTGCAAGATTATTGTTTGCAGAAGCGAATTTTGAAGGGAAGCTCCCGATTACTTTTTATAATGCCGAAGAGAAGTTGCCTGAGTTTACTAACTACAGCATGGAAAACAGAACATATAGATACATGAAAACCAGGGCGCTCTATCCGTTCGGCTATGGTCTGTCATACTCGAAATTTTCCTATAGTAATATTAAAGTTGACAGTGACGATGTGCCCAAATCCTTAGTGATAACAGCCACTGTCAAAAACGATAGCTCTTTCGATGGTGTGGAAACTGTGCAGACCTATATTAAATCGCCGATGAAAAATGCACCGAATTATCAACTGAAAAACATTGTAAAACTCCCACTGAAAGCAGGTGGGGAAAAAGAAATTACGGTAACACTCAGCGAAAAGGAGTTTGGTGTGTTTGACGATGACGGTGTTTTCACAATAGAAAAAGGTGTCTATCATATTTCTTTTGGTGGAGGTCAGCCCGATGCACGTACGGCAGAATTAACGGGGAAAGCAACAGAAATTATTGAAGTGAATGTTAAATAAGCCGATAGAAAAAATAGAGGTCTACCACACCGAGAACCAAAACTCAAAGCGGTATTTCCTACACCTTGCATGGTGATTATTACCTACCGGACTCTGTATTATCCGCCGAGAAAGAGGGTTTCTTTTTCGGAATGTATGGGAGAATGCGACTTCGATATCTTAAAAAACATCGCCCTATTGTTTATTCAAAGCTACTCAGTTTGTGCGAATTAAATAAACATTTGCATGAGATTGACGTACAGTGTAACGAAATAGTCGAGCAGATTGTCAAAGATACGGCTGATCAAAACGGTGTTGATGATCGATTGAAAGAAGAAAATCAGATGCTTTGGGTAGGCAATATGAATATCTTTAAGGAGCAGGCACGGGAAATCGTGAATAACGAAATTATCTGCAGATAATAGTTAAAGCCGCTACATAAAATTTTGTAGCGGCTCTAATTGTCATTTATAAGATTTCTATGTTAGTGTATCTACTCCTCCTATTTTATTAGATAACTATTGTTGGTAAGAATTATATGTTCTCATGGGCCTGGTGATACTCTGAACATTTTACATTTTCCTAATATTGCGATCTTTAGTAATTACTGTGTTTCCAATAATTTTTTAGCATTTTCTAAATCTGCTTTAATCTGATTAATAACATCTTTTTTCTCGGAAGCGGCAGATAGTTTTTCTCTCGGCTTTAAGTTTGCGTTATTTTTGATAGATAGCATTTCCTCTTTTGTTTTCTCGTATTCCTCCAAAGTTTGGTTAATTTTTGCCATATCGGCACCGCTTAACCCATGATTACTTTTCAAAAGCTCCACAATTTCATCCTTTAGAGTAGTGCATTGTTTTAGCACCTCTTTAAAATCGCCTGTGTTTTTTCCAAATCCAAACATTGTTTTATCTCCTATCATTTTTGTTTTTTATTTATTAAAGTGGCTATATAGTTTTGTACCGACCCCCAAAAGTTAGACCTAAAAAACTAACTTTTGGGAGGTCGGTATT
>CAYJJX010000040.1:0-9367 GCA_964370605.1 uncultured Oscillospiraceae bacterium
GGCATGCGCGCCCCAACACTTTTTGTTGCTTTTTGGTGTCAAAAAGCAAATAAACGCCTACAAAAAAACACCTGCTAATAAAGCGGACAGAGCAGAGCCCTGTCCCTACGAACACCACCATAAAAGCGACAGCATAGACAGTGCGGGATTTTATCATACCACTTCGTCATTCTTCCTTTTTTTCTGAAATTATTGAATTGCAGCTTCGCTCAAAAAGTAAATAAACTCTTGCAAATAAATCCCTACTAAGAATTGGTAGCACACCACAAAAACAACTATAAGGAGACGAGATGAGCCGACCGTTCAGCGACAAGCTGAGAAAGATCACACCATATGTCCCGGGCGAACAAAGTCGTGACGTCGATCTAATCAAACTCAACGCCAACGAAAACCCCTATCCGCCTTCCCCAAAGGTAATAGAGGCAATCTCGTCGTTTGATTCGTCAAAACTGCGTCTTTATCCCGACTCGGCATGTAGTGAGCTAACCACGACGCTCGCAAAGCACTATCGACTGAATCACGATCAGGTCTTTGTCGGCAACGGATCTGACGATGTCATTGCGCTGTGTTATCTCAGTTTTTTTAACTCGGAAAAACCGATACTCTTCCCCGACATCACCTACTCCTTTTATCCTGTCTGGTGCGACCTTTTCGGCGTGTCGTTTGATACAAGGGCTGTAGACGATAACTTTGAGATCTGTCCCGAAGACTACTGCGGTCCAAACGGCGGTGTAATCATACCGAATCCCAATGCGCCGACCGGCATCGGAATGGGCAAAGAGCAGATAGAGAAAATTTTGTGTCAAAACAAAGACTGCATCGTTATTATCGACGAGGCATATGTCGATTTTGGCGGATATTCCTGTATCGAGCTGATCGAAAAATATGACAACCTCGTTGTGGTGGGCACCTTTTCGAAATCACGATCCCTCGCCGGACTTAGGGTGGGTTTCGCCGCCGCAAATGCCGAGCTTATCGCACTGCTCGGCGGTGTAAAAGACTGTTACAACAGCTATACACTCGACTCGCTTGCCATGAGGGCGGCTTGTGAAAGCGTAAAAGATCATGACTATTTTATTGCCATGATAAATAAAGTGATCGACACGAGAGAGCGCACCGCCAAAAGGCTTGTCGAACTCGGTTTTTCGGTCTGCCCATCTCAGACCAACTTTTTGCTGGCAACGCATGAAAAGCTGTCGGCAAAAGATATTTTTGCGGCTTGCAGAGAGCAAAAAATATTCATTCGATATTTCAATCTGCCACGCATAGATAACCACCTCAGAATTACCATCGGCACCGACGAACAGATGCAACGCCTGTTGTCATTTTTGGAGCAGTATGTGGGCAAGAAAGGCAATGGCGACAACTAGATAGAATGTCTTGCAACGAAAAACCGAGCCGGATTCAATGATTATAGCGGTTTATTATTGTCACAATCGTTTCAATCTATAATGCGTTTCACCGTTTTCAACTCAATTTCTCCTACCTTCTCGTCGTCTCATCAAATTCCCTCTTGTCTTTTCACGGCAATCATAGTAAAATTAATATGTACATAAATTCAAAAAGAGTTATATGCTGGATAAACGCCTAAAAAGACCTGTAAAAAGACTGACCGCCCTTCGTATATTGGTGGTCGGATTTTTGCTGAATATAATGATCGGCATGGTATTGTTGATGCTTCCAGTCTCCAACCGCTCCGGTGAAATACTCGCACCGCTTGATGCACTGTTTACGGCGACATCGGCAGGGTGCGTGACCGGTCTTGCCGTAGTCGACACTTTCAACAATTTCACCTTTTTCGGACAGCTGGTCATTCTGATACTCATTCAGATCGGCGGTCTTGGTTTTATTGCGGTCACGACACTGTTGATGCTGGCACTGCGTAGCAGAATCGGCTTGATGGATCGCCTTTTGATCATGGAGTCGTTCAGCACGCTGAAGGTGGGCGGTGTGGTTCGGCTGATGCGTCGGGTGATTCGGTATACTTTTATTATCGAGCTGATTGGTGCGGCGGTACTTTCAATTGTTTTTATACCTCAGTTTGGCATCGTACAGGGCATCTGGTTTTCGATATTCCACAGCGTATCTGCATTTTGTAATGCCGGTTTTGATCTGATGGGCGGTGGTTCGCTGAGCGGCTATGTCGATGACCCAATCGTCAATATCACCGTCATGCTTTTGATAATTGTCGGCGGTCTCGGATTTATCGTCTGGGAAGATATCCTTGACAATCGATTCCGATTCAAGAAGTTTTGTCTGCAGAGCAAGGTCGTCTTGAGTGCTACCGTTTTCTTGGTTTTCGGTGGTGCACTGCTATTTTTTGTATTGGAGAGGAATTTCGCATTTCGAGAGCTCTCGACAGCCGAGGCGATTCTCGCCGCATTCTTTCAGTCGGTCACCACCCGTACCGCAGGGTTCAACACGGTGGATCTTAACTCGTTTAGCTCCTCCGGTTCGGTGCTGTCGATGTTTTTGATGTTCATTGGTGCGGCGCCCGGTTCGACCGGTGGCGGTATCAAGATCACCACCGTGGTGGTCATCTTCTTTGCGCTTGTCTCGTTCATGAAGAATCGTGAGGGGGTCAATCTGTTTGATCGCCGTGTACCGAGCGCTACCGTAACAAGGGCGTTCAACGCGGCAAGTGTCTATCTCGGCATCATCTTCATTTCTTCCATGATAATCGCAAGACAGGATATCAGCCTGGAGCTGGTGGTCTATGAAGTCGTTTCCGCAATCGGCACAGTCGGACTGTCCCGAGGGGCAACCGCAGACTATAACGCGCTTTCAAAGGTGGTCACCATTTTGCTCATGTTTGCCGGAAGGGTGGGAAGCATGTCGGTAGCTATCGCCGTGACCGACCGACCCAAGAGGCTGAACGTCAAGAATGTCGAGGAACGAATCATCACGAGTTGATGTGATAAAGAGAAAGGAAAACGATATGAAATCAATGCTGGTAATAGGTCTTGGTCAGTTTGGCCGAAATCTTGCGCTGAAACTGGCGGAGGTGGGAAACGAGGTGTTGGTCATTGATGCCGACGAAGATCGTGTAGAAGAACTCGCACCCTATGTCACCGGAGCACAGATCGGTGACTGTCAAGAAGAGGGCGTGCTCCGAAGTCTTGGTATACAAAATTTTGATGTTTGTTTTGTCTGCGTCTCGGGTGATTTTCAAGCCTCGCTTGAGATAACCTCCATGCTCAAAGAACTGGACGCAAACTATATTGTGTCTAAGGCGGATAGGGACAGGCAGTCCGGCATTTTGTCCAAGATCGGCGCCGATGTTGTGATCCATCCCGACATGGACATGGCGGAGCGTGTGGCGGTCAAATATAGTGCCCAAAATGTGCTGGAATATAGCGAGTTTTCGGACGATTATGCCATCACCGAGGTCATTGTGCCCCGTGACTGGGTGGGCAAAACCATCGAGGCGCTAAATATCCGTCAAAACCATAGTGTCAGCATCATCGCCTATAAATTCGGTGCAGAGGGCAACAACAGCTTCACACCGGTGCTGAATGCAAAACACACCTTTGTAAAAGGGGAACAGCTTTTGATGGCAGGAGATGCAGAGGATATTTTGCGTATGGCCGACGACGATGATGACGGCGTGTTTTAGAGGCAACGTCCCATCGTTGCGACGATTTTATTGACATAGTAAGAATATGAGAGGAACAAACAAAAGATATGGAAAAGAATTTGACTAACGAGCGAGCAAGAGAGATATTTGCAAAATACAATACCGAGCCGTTTCATATCACCCACAGCGAAACGGTGGGAAGTGTAATGGGTGTGTTTGCAAAAGAGTTTGGCGAAGATGTTGAGTACTGGTCATCGGTCGGAATTTTGCACGACATTGATTTTGGAATGTACCCTGAAGAGCACTGCAAAAAATGTTTTGAACTGTTGAGCGAAGAGGGTGTCGACGATGAGACGATACGCAGTATTGCAAGCCACGGTTTCGGGCTTTGCAGTGACATTGAACCGACCCATATCATGGAAAAGGTGCTCTTTGCGGTGGACGAGCTGACCGGACTTATCGGTGCGGCGGCGTTGATGCGTCCGTCCAAGAGCGTGTCCGACATGGAGCTCAAATCGGTGAAAAAGAAGTTTTCTGACAAGCGTTTTGCCGCCGGTTGTGACCGTGATGTCATACGAAAAGGCGCTGAAATGCTCGGATGGGAACTGGAAGAACTGCTTTGCAAGACACTGGATGCGATGAAGGCAATCGCCTGATTTTTTTCCTTTGCATTGATGAGCAGCCGATTACCATCGAAAGATCTCTTCAACTTGAAAAGCTATATTTTTATACGATTTCTGACTTTATTTTGGTTTTGTGCCAAAATCCTTGCATTTTACACATTTATTGTGGTATAATACTTTCACGAAGAAATTTGAGGGATAAAGTTTGAATTCATGTTTCAAACTCCGAGTTTTATTCTTTTTGAACGAAAGACGTTTGAATTTCGCCATCCTGCAACGAAAAAACATCGAGAAAGGAATAGCATAAGTATGGAACTGTCGGAACTGAGCGAGCTTATCACCAAACAATTGGAGCCGCTGTATAACAAGCCCTTGAAAGAACTGAAAAAGCATATGAAAAAACCGGAGGATAAAAGAATGCGCAAATCAATAACTATCGCCTTGATACTTGCCGCAATCGCCGGCGCACTCGTTACCGTGTATTTCTATCTTGCACGCAGAGAGCGTGAGCTGAACGAGTATGAAGAAATCCTGTTCAGTGACGACCTCGGTGATTTGCCGAGCACCGATTTTTCGGATAGTCAATCACAAGAATAGTGGAACAAAGAACAATAGTTGCAATATCGACGGCGGTCGGAAACGCCGCCATTGGTGTTGTACGTCTTTCCGGCGACTCGGC
The DNA here is from genome assembly GCA_964370605.1 of uncultured Oscillospiraceae bacterium. Taxonomy (GTDB): domain Bacteria; phylum Bacillota; class Clostridia; order Oscillospirales; family Ruminococcaceae; genus CAYJBH01. The sequence goes on from CAYJJX010000040.1 coordinate 4,880, forward strand.
ACATGCCATAGCCGCAAAGATGTTTAAATCGCATAACCCTGCCAAGCCAAGCGGTTATGAGGCAAGGTTTGGTGTATTATATGATAATATAGGGCCTATCGACGAGGTGATAGCCCTATATTTTTATGCCCCGAATTCTTATACCGGCGAAAATGTTGTGGAGTTTTCCTGCCACGGAAACCCGACCCTTCTTCGTCGTGTGGTGGATACTGCCATTTCGCTTGGGGCTGTCCCCGCAACTGCCGGTGAGTTTTCTCGACGTGCGTTTGCAAACGGCAAGCTGTCTGCCGCCAAGGCGGAGGCGGTCGGCGCTTTGATTGCCGGTGAGGGACGCCGCTCTGCCGCCGTGGCATCAAATGCGCTGTGCGGACTGCTCGGTCGCAGACTCGATGAACTCGCACAAGAACTCAGACGCATTACCGCGGCGGTCATAGCCGCCTGCGACTATCCGGAAGATACCGACTTTGAGACACAAACCCTTTGTGATGACATTTCGCCACTTCGTGACGAACTCATGCGACTTGCCAAAAACACCGAACTGGTGCAGTCGATGGATTCCGGAATTGAGACGGTCATCGTCGGCAGACCCAATGTTGGAAAGAGTACGGTGCTGAATCTGCTTTGTGGGTTCGACAGGGCTATCGTCAGCTCGGTAGCAGGCACGACAAGGGACATTGTAGAGCAACGAGTTGAGCTGTGTGATTATCGACTGATCATCCGTGACACAGCAGGAATACATAGCACTGAAAACGAGATAGAACAAGAGGGCATACGCCGCTCCAAGGCAACCCTTGCCGAGGCACAGCTGGTCATTGCGGTCTTTGATGCGACAAGACCGTTTGACGACGAACTCTTTGAGCTGATCCAAGGAAAAAACTGTGTCGCAGTTCTCAACAAGATTGACCTTGTCGAGCGCTGCGAAAGTCTTGATAAATACCATGATTTTGCATCGGTAGCAACGGTATCCGCGATAAACCCCGACCACCGTGAGCGACTGATCGAGGCGGTGGTAAAGGCACTTCCACAGATACCGCAAGAGGATGCACTGCTTGCCACCACACGACAGGCGATGGCGGCAAAACGCGCGGCAGAATTTCTCGACCTTGCCCTTTGTGACCTCGAACACGGCGTGATCGATGTATGTTCCCTCAATCTTGAAGAAGCTCACAGGGCGGTCTGTGACATGCTGTTGACCGACCCGACCGAAGAGGTGATAGGCGCCATTTTTTCCAACTTCTGCATCGGTAAATAGGAAGCGTATTTCGGTTGTTCAGCCGTCAAGAAAGCACAAAACAACAAGAGAGATGGTATTGATATGATAACAAGTCTTCCGACCGAGGCAATGCAGGACGAGTGGAAAAGCGTTTTTGAAAAGTATAAGAACATCATAAAGCCCAACAGGATAAGCGGAGGCGAACTGCTCGACTATCTGAACGATAGGTATGTTTTGACACCGATCGAGGATGAAAACGCCAAGGCTGTAGTCCGCGACAATGTTCTGATGAACGAGCGTTTCAAAGAAAAACTGCCAGTCGGCGAACTGCCGAACCCTCAAACTTTTTTCCTTGAAAATAAAGGGAGTGGCAGGAAATTTTATCATGAAAAATCCGACGAATTATGGGGCGGTGAGATCACCCGCATATTCGTCGGAATTGATATTGCCAGTGGTTTTTATACCGTCGAGGGCAGTACTTTGCTCTTCGATGAGCTGAACGCTGTTTTGGGGTTGGATGAGCGTGATCTGCAAAATTTTGTGATCGTAGCTCAGTATGTCGAAGCGCTGGAAAAATTTGATATGATGGATAGGATAGCCGCTCGATAAACCTCTACTTGATATTGAACACCTTGCCCATGATAAAGTCCATACCTTTCGCCGGCAGTATAGAGTTCATGAACAGTGCCATCTTTGAATCTTTTCCGACGGCATATCTAGCTTTCGGTTTCGTCGAATTTATTGCCTTGACTATTGCCCCTGCCACCTTTTCCGGGCCGGGTGCGTTGGCATACGTCCTTTTAAAACCTATGATAAAATTGTCGACATTTGCTTGATATTCAGGCGGGTGAACCACCGTTTTAATCTGATTTACGGCAAGATCAAGGAATTCGGTGTTCATCGCTCCCGGCTCGATCAACACAACCTTTATTCCAAAGTTTTTAACCTCGGCACGCAGGGCACCGCTGAGCGCCTCTACCGCATGTTTTGATGCACCGTACCAACCGATCATCGGGGAGGAAACCCTGCCGACCACCGACGACATGTTGATGATGGTGCCACTCTTTTTTGACCTCATGTGTGGCAAAACAGCCTTTGTCATTCTCGCAAGGCCGAACACGTTGGTCTCAAATTGCCTCTTTGCCTCCTCGAGCGAAACCGCCTCAACCATTCCGTAGCCGCCATAACCGGCATTGTTTACCAGCACATCGATACGACCCTCGTTCTTGATTATTGCATCGACCACCGCCTTGATGTCTTCCGCTATCGTTATATCCATTTTATATGTCTTCGCACCGAGCTTTTCAAGATCGCTCATCTTTTCCAGCCGCCTTGCGCCTGCATAGACTGTATTTCCCTGATTCAAAAGCTCTTTCACTGCAAGTTTGCCGAACCCTGAACTTGCCCCTGTGATAAGGATAACCTTTCCCATGCTTATATCCTTTCCTTTCCGATGATGTACACAGTCCCACCACAAGTTCATGATGAAACTTGAGTGTGTTCTGCTCAAAAGGCGCAAAACTCGTCGTTCAAAAATCCATTTTCAAACCATTATCGCCTAATTATATACGCCTCTTGTTTCGTACAATAGCACTTATGTCATGACTTGTCAAGTGTCGTTGCACCGATTTAAAAATATTATTCTGCCACCGAGTATGGTTTTTTGTCTTTGCGTAGTGTATAATGTAATCATCGAACAGTTATTCTGATTCCCGATTTTTAACGGAGATGTATAGATGGTGAAAAAAATTGTACTGGGTCTTTGTCTTGTCCTGATATTATGTATCGGTATTTTTTTCTATAACGTTGGTTATGTCCCAATAATCGGAGGAATTATCGCCGAGCAAAAGGTGAATGCCTATGCAAAAGAGGTCTATGATATCGATGAAAAGATCGAGATGGGCTATAACTTTTATAGCATGGGCAACTATAACGACGGCGAAAACTTTCTTTACAATTTGAAAGAAAACAGAATCATCGACCTGCAACTCTATGAAAACAACGGCTCCGACACACCATACCGACAAGATTATCAAAAAATTATCGACGGTTTAGAAGACGGTGTCTCTATTAGTGACTACTATATCGGCTGTTCCATCGATGCCGACGATTTTTCAAAAAAGTATTACAAACTTATCATCTATGATATGACAAACGGCAATGCTCTGAGCGAGGCAGAAAGCTTGACAAAACCTGCCGAAATAGTCATGGAATTTATTGAAGCGATGGAAACACCGTATAACTTTACCTCCGCAAATGTGAGTTACAGGGACAACAACGCAAATTATAATATATCATTTGAAGGGGTTATTCCTTTGACAACTGAACTGCTAATTGAAAACACAAAGATCATAGAGCTTTAATATGCGATGGGAGATGCACCCTTCTTGCGTGATGTTATGAGTCTGAAACCTCCACTACAATACAAGCAAAGTGCCACTGCCAAAACGGCAGTGGCACTTTGCTTTGTTTATGCCAACTAAAAATAAATTTATTCAGCAGGCTTTTGTTATGAGTATCTACCCAAACGTCCGATCGATTTCTCCCCTCACAATTTTGACCCATTTGCGGATTGCATCGGGATCGCCTGCGACCGTCTCGACATCTTTGAGGGTAATATCGAACTTGCAGCCGCTTTGTTTGAGCGCATCAAAATGTGTGCGGAGTTCTTTTTTTACATAGTCTTCGTCTACCCCGTTTGAAACGGCGGTAGCGGGGTTTGGACGATAGGATATGACATAGTCGCCGCAAATCTGCTCTGCACATTTTTTCACGTCGGCAAAGGGGCTGACCGCTATGCGACGAAGGTTTTTGATCGCCCTGAGATACTTTATCTTTCCGGTGAGATCTTCGCAACAGCCATATGCCGACAGTGCGTATTTTTCTATGATCGGTATCTGGTATTTCAACACAAATTCGTTGAACATCTCACCACTGAATCCGGTGAACTCCTGCGCCGCACAATATCCCCACAGCTCGCTTCTCTTGACACCAAAACTGTTTGCTTTGGGCGGTTTGAGCTCGTTTGCATAGGCTATCGATTGATTCTCATGGTTAGCAAGGCTGAAATCGCCTGCGTCCTCCGCCTGTTGCTGATTCTCCAGCACCGCATTTGACATGAAACTTGCTACCGACTTCAAGAATTCCGGCTCGTCATAGGTGTCCCACATTATCTGCTCCAGCCCACGTATCTTTGCTATGTCGGTGGAAATATCCGCCTGCCACATGAACATGATGGGGCGGCGGTTGAGATTCACGGTGATGATGTCGCCGAC
>CAYJJX010000041.1:0-9222 GCA_964370605.1 uncultured Oscillospiraceae bacterium
ACGCTCGGGTTTGTTGTTCGGTTGTAAACGCCCTCACGACACAAACCTGTCGCTAGCGCCTTTGTTCGGATTGCGCTGAAATCAGGTGATTTTGTTGCCTATCAAATTCTTTTGAGAGCATGAGCGATGAATTACTGACAGAACGAAAGTTTTATGATATAATGTCGATACAAAACAAAAACACGACAGCAAGAAAGGTATATAATTATGAAACGTTATGGAAGTGTGATCAAGGTGAAACCGGAGATGCTCGAGGAGTATAAGCGCCTGCATGCAAACGCATGGGAGGGTGTGCTGAAGAAAATCCACGAATGCAACATGAGAAACTATTCGATCTATTATGCAGGCGGTTTTTTATTCAGCTATTTTGAGTATGTCGGTGACGACTATGACGCCGACATGGCAAGCATGGCGGCCGATCCAATCACACAAGAGTGGTGGAAGCACACCGATGCTTGCCAAGAGATAGTCGAGTGGGCAAAACCGGGCGAAAAATGGAGTGAGATGGAAGAGGTTTTCCACTGCTAAAGGTTATTTAACTTGATATTTCACATAAATATTATGCGATAAAAATATGAGTGTGATCATCATAACAAGATGGAAAATCGGTATAAAAACAAAGGGTAAAACAGATATATTGCCGATTTCATAAAGCATATTTGAGAATATCTTATAATCTACATAGGCAGAAGTTGGGTAAAGGCTAAACAATTTGTAAAGCGTAGGAAAGCTTTCCGGAATATTCACAAATTGAGGGATGACTAGCATAAAAGAGCCGATACCAAGCACAGCGGCGCTTGACTTTGTAGTACTTGACATAAAGCCGACTATAAATGCAAATGTTAATGTCGCCACAAAAGTAATGACAAAGTATATCAGCATGACCTCAAAAATGGTGAATGGGTATGGAGAGAGCCTGTTAAAGTTCTGATAAGCCGAATCCATGCCCTCTGTGCCATATACCGAAAGGCATATGACCGTGCTCGTTAAAATCACTATGAGCATGGTCAGCGATGTTACACTGAAAATTGTAAAGACTTTTGCTCCAAAAAGCAAGGTCTTTCCTTTTTTGCTGGAATGTTGTAGCGAGATAACATTTGTGCGATAGTCTTTTGAGAAAATCCCCGCTAGTGATATCGCTATGAAAAATGCATATATTAATCCGCTCGAGGCAAGCATAGTGACATTGAGCTCATAACCACTACCGAATTGATAGGTGATCGGAGTGTCAATTTTCTCCGACAAAGATAACAGCTTGTTTTTTGAATTTTCGTTTATATAGGTATTTTCAATTTTTGCTTGAATAGCACCTAACATCATATTATCAAAATTTGCGAGTTCAGCATCGGATAGCTCACCGATCTCTGCCCAGTCGCTAACATCATAGTACGTTGTCAAAAATCTACCTATTGCATCATACGGATCGATATATTTCTCGGCATACTCTCGCTGATCTGCTAAAGTGCCGTTTTCGGGGTACAGCGCATAGGCATCTCTTGCTTTTTTTAGAAGTTCAAGATCAATTTCTTCGCCCGAAAGGTCGAGTGCGTAGCTTTTAAACATCAAGTAATCATCATATTTTGTGCCGCTCACCTCCCCGTCGATATAAACATTTCCAATGAGAATCCCGACCGAAGAGATTGAAATAAAGATAAGCAAAACAAGAAACAAGATTACAAATTTTGCTGTAAATATTTTTTTGTGTTCAAACCCGACCAAACTCCAAAAGTTATTCATAGAATGATTTTTTGTGATCATTTGCGTTCACCTCCGAAAAATAGTAGAGATACAAATCCTCTAAAGTAGCGGAAACATTTACTGCCATGTCGTGAGGTTTTTCATCGCAAACAAGCCGCAAAAATGTGTTTTCGCCCTCTACCCTGAGATTGATGATGGGGTGATCTGTCGTCAGTTTTAGGGCGGTTTTGTTGTCCACAACACATTCAAATACTTTTCCGTCGATAGCCTTGATGACTTCCTCTAATGCGCCGCTGTGGATGAGTTGTCCGTCTTTCATCATAAGAATAGTGTTTGCGATATTCTCGACATCCGACACGATATGGGTTGACAAGAGCACAATTCTATCTTTTCCAAGCTCCGATATGAGGTTGCGGAAACGCACTCGCTCCTTCGGGTCGAGTCCTGCTGTCGGCTCATCGAGCACCAAGATTTTCGGGTTGTTTAGTAACGCCCCCGCAATGCCTAAACGCTGTTTCATGCCGCCCGAAAATGTCTTGATTTTATTTTTTGATACGTCGGACAAAGATACAATTTCAAATAAATCTTTAGTTTTTGTCTTTGCTTGTGATTTTGTAAGCCCTTTTAGGCTTGCCAAATAGTACATAAAATTCTGCGCGGAAAATTCCGGGTAGTAACCAAAATCTTGTGGCAAATAGCCGAGTGCATCACGATAGTTTTCTTCCGACACATCAATGCCGTTAAACTTCACTTCACCGCTTGTCGGTTTTAAGATGCCGCAAATTATACGCATTAGAGTTGTTTTGCCCGCTCCATTTGCACCGAGTAGGCCATAAACTCCTTTTGACAAAGTCGTCGAAAGTCTATCGACAGCAATTTTGTTTTTGTACTGTTTTGTTATTCTATCTATAACAAGTTCCATTGTAATTCCTCCTGTGATTTTACAAATCGAATTAGGCTGAAAATGAAAAGCCCTGTAAGCGCCAAGAATGCGACGATCCAAAAGTGAGCAAAGTCAATATTATAGATATACACATAACTGTTACGAGCTATCAATATAAAGATGCCGACCGCAATGCTTGCCGCCGCGCAAACATAAATCGTGTCTTTGGTGCGGAATTTTGTGATTATCAAAAGGCTGACATAACTTGAGAGCAGATAAGGGACGGCGATATAGACTGTGTTTCGAAGTGTTCCGAAGTCACTTTTGCCTGCAAAGGCTACAAGTAACAAGAGTGTTGCAAAGCTGATTGTGCCTAAAATGCAAAGTCGCATTAGTGTGATTTTAGATAAATTGTGCTTGCAAGCGAGCTCTGTTTCTTCCATGCAAAAAGCACAGCTTTTATAGATCTCGATAATCGTACCGAGAGAGACAAGCGGCAGTATTGCAGAAATTGACGAAACAATATTTTCCGGCACACTTCCGAGCTGTGCATAGGAAAAAGCAAAGCACACGCTGAGAGCAAACAAAAACCATACTCTTTTTCGGATAAATCCGATTTGAGAAATAAGCAGCTCGCTAAATTTTGCTTTTGGATATGAAATGTTGTTTATGAAATGCTCCATTTGCCGGGTGGGTGGTGGAGTGAAATTCTTTTTCAATGCCAATTTTAGCCTTTTTTTCGCAAAAAAACTATCCATAAAAATCCTCCTTTCTCAAAGTGGTATTTAGCTGTTTTATGATAGCATTTAGTTTTCGATACACCGCGAACCTTGAGATGCCCAAATATTCTGCAATTTCCCCGATACCGAGTCCATTTGCAAATCGAAGCAACACGATTTCCTGGCTCTCGACACTCAGTTTTGACACTGCGGCATGAACGACAAGGGTGGTTTCTAAACTATCTGCTATTTCTTCAGACGATAATATGTCAATATTTTTGTCTACAACTTCAGAAATATTATCAATGTCTACCGTCTGTCTAGACCTTCTAAAATGGTCGTTGCAGCAGTTTCGTGCGATGGTGTATAGAAAGGCAAGTTTCTTTCCTCTTTCGAGGTACTGCGCTCCGTCAAAGTATTTCAGGAATGTTTCTTGTGTTATATCTTCTGCGATTTCTCGGTTTTGCACCTTGAAATAGCAAAATGCATATATCTTTTCATATTGCTCTTTTAGTTCTAAAGACATAAAACCTCCTTTCATATTGTTTAACGCCCCGAAGCGCAAAAATGTGCGGGTTAAAATAAAAAAATATTAAAGCCATGAAATTTGATTTGCGAGAGGAGAATAAAATCACATAGATCGAAAAACAGTCGACGGATTTCGCACTCCGCCTGCAAACAAAATTTGCGGTTGAAAAAGAATGTTTCACGATTTTGGCTGTTTTGTGGCAAACGCTAATCGTTTACATCGAACAACAAATTATACAGTATACCCTATTATTATTGATTTGAAAAAAATTTTCAAGCACCAAAAACCATCCACCGCCAATGCGATGGATGGTTTATAATAGTGTTTTAACGTTGTTTTGTAATTTTGTTACGCCACAACTGCTCTATTTAATTGTAGAATTTCACTGTTTGAAACAGGGAGCGGGGATTTCTGAGTAAATAAAGGGTGACAACTCACCGTTTTGTACGATCTCAGACTGTTCTTTCATCGACGGAGGAGTATAATGGGTTCATATCATGGGTTTTCACTCTGCCTTTTTAGGGCACCCCATGCATCTGACGTCACATATGTCAATTCTCGCCGTTTCTGTCGGACACAACTTGTGCTCTAAGGTTGTGCGGTCATCCCTTTCGGTTCGCAATATACCTATCAAATCTAAACAGTTGTTCTCCGAACATCATTCGGGTTGGACATTTTCGGCCCTATGCCGACTTTCGGCACTGCCATATTGACATTTGCATGTCATAGATATCTGCTCATAGCCACCTGTGGCAATGCTGCCATTATATATTTACTTTTCAATTGGTGGATATCCCGATGTTGCTCGATTCACTTGATGCCTTGCCGACATCGACAGAACCTATAAAACTACAGATTATGATGATATCAAAACTAACACAATCACTGCTGTAGTAAAACCTCGCCAGTCTTTGACCTTGTTTTGCACCTACCTTGTGGATAATTTCTCCTTCGAGTTTTTATATCACGTAGTTGTTTGCTTTAAAGTCAGGTTCTATCTTTAAACTCGGATTTATCCTTCCGCTACCGATGATTCAAGAAGAATCATGCAGTGTAAATTCTTGGTTGGTCTTTTTGAATTTGCCTCCGGCAACTCAAGCGACTCTGAATTAGGTTACACTCAACGGCACCTTGCCGATGTGAGAGAGCTCAGCCTTTTTTGGCACGCTCCTATTTCAGTTGGCAGCCTAATATAAGAATTTTCCTAAAGCTCGAGTACTCGCCGGAACATTTTCTGATGATATTTCAACAATGTCCATTGGACTCACCCCTTTCAAGGTTGTGAAGAAATCCGCGGTGTGTCGCACCGGAATGCCTTCATAAATCCTATATATATTATCTCTTTGTCTTGGCTTCATTATACCACTCTGACACAACAAGTCAAGGGGTTTTGGTGTAGAACATTCTGCTATATTTTTGTGAATTTCGTCCAGTACCGCTATCAATGCTACGCAATCATTAACAATTTTGACTAAACCACCATATATTGGTGTAGGATTATTCAGCATAGGAAGGAACTATATTGAAATGTGCGAACAAAATTTATCGATCGGTGTGTTAAACCCTGAAACACCGCAAGAAGAGCGTATAAAAGCACGGGTTGTGGGCACCGATGAGCGGCAGATTTTCGTTGAAGAACGATTGAAGCGGGAAGGGGTGAATCACACTGCCGAGTTGCCTGTACATACAGCCGATGTCGTAATTTTTCCGATACCGTTTGAAAAAGAGATGCAGACATTCAGGGAACTTGTTGCAAGCGGATATGGCGGGATTGTATTCGGAGGTATGATTTCGGACAAAGCGCGAGAAGAATCGGGTCAGATCATGATGTTTGATTATGCGAAAGACGAGCAGTTTGCACGGTTGAACGCGATACCTTCTGCCGAAGGGTCGCTTCGGCTGATCATGGCAAACCTTAAAAAAACGATACATGGCAGTGCGGTTGTGATACTTGGCTATGGCAAGATAGCAAAACATCTTCACCGACTTCTTGCCGCCTTTGGTGCCGACATCGTCGTATGTGCGAGGAGCGAAGCGGCAAGGAAAGAGGCGAAATTGCTCGGAGCAGCAGTCTGCGAATTCAGTGAGGTGGCAAAACACATTCCGAGTGCCGACGTGATTGTCAACACCGTGCCGAGCACCGTGCTTTCAGAAGAAGAGCTGAGGTTTGCAAAGAAAGAGGTGTATCTTCAAGATCTGGCATCAAAGCCGGGAGGAATTCCTCAAGAGGAGGCGATGAAATGCGGTCTTTCGGTCGATTGGGCTTTGGCGTTGCCGTCACGCTTCACCCCACAGACGGCCGCCGATTGTGTGGTGACGGTAGTTGACAGGGTATTAGGGGGTGCGATATGCGAGAAAAGAACATAGGAGTGGTGATCTGCGGAAGTTTTTGCAACTTTGAATCGGTGTATAACGAGATGGAGAGGATGAAGAAAAACGGTGCACAGCTACAATTTATTATGTCGTTCAACGCTTCGACGACCGACACACGGTTTGGCAGTGCGGCATATTGGAAAAAGAGGTTTTATGAACTGTCGCAAAAAGAGGTTATCACCGGCATTGCCGATGCGGAGCCGATTGGGCCGAAAAAGATGTTTGATCTATTGCTTGTCTGCCCTTGTACCGGCAACACCATGGCAAAATTATCGCTTGGGGTGACCGACACTCCCGCTACCATGGCGGTGAAAAGTCATCTGCGCTGTGGTCGTCCGGTCGTTGTCGCACTTGCCACCAACGACGGACTTGGTGCCTCGGCGCAAAATCTCGGGCGATTGCTCAACACAAAAAACTACTATTTTGTGCCGTTTTGTCAAGACGATCCTTATCAAAAGCCGAACAGTCTTGTCTGCGATTTTTCTAGGGTATCGGATACGGTCGAAGCGGCGCTTGTTGCAAAGCAGGTGAAGCCGGTGGTGCTTTAATGTACCTATCATTTCAAGGACAAAAAGTTGTAAAAATAGTATAAAAATATTAATATTAAATTAATTTGCAAAAAAGCATTGTATTTGACGTTCATATATGATAAGTTATACACAAACGTTAATTTGTATGAGGTTAAAAGTCTATGATCAAGGTTGGTGTTGCCGATTACGGCATGTATGTATGGGAAGGCGGAATGTTTGACTATGAGGCACGTTGCCGTGACCTCAAAGCAATTGGATATAACGGTCTAGAGCGGCTTCGTCCGCTGACCGAGAGTGATGCGATACACAAGGCGGCAACGGTTCGCAAGCTCGGCATGGACTTTGGCACCTGCCTTGCACCCGATATCGAGCACAGCATTCAGTGGACATCGGCACTCGGAAAAGAATATGTCTGGACCGCAGTCACCGGAACAACCTTTGACGACTTTTGCCGTCAGGTGAATAAGCAGTCGAAAATCTGCATGGAGTGGGGTATCAAAGCGGCACTTCACAACCATCTTGGTCAGCTGGTCGAGACGCAGGCACAGCTTCTTGAATTTTTGGAGCGTTGCCCCGACTGCAACCTAATTCTTGACACAGGACACCTTGCAGTGGCAGAGGGTGGCGATCCCCTTTATATCGTCGAGAATTACTTTGACCGCATCAGCGTAATACACCTGAAAAACTGGGTCATGACCGATGAGAATAAAGAAATATGGAACGAGCGTGGTTATTTCACCGGTCTTGACAAGGGCAACTATCCGATCCAGAACAAAGAGTGTGTCGAGGCACTTGTAAAAAAAGGATACGATGGCTGGATATTCATCGAGCATGACACCCACCTGGATGAGCCACTAATTGATCTGAAAAAGAGCCGTGACGTGCTTCGCAGCTGGGGTGTATAGTATAACAGTTTTAATTATTAATCTACACATTTTCACGGTTATTTGATTATAGCCGTAACTAATCGAAAGGAATAACTAAAAAATGGAAAAAGTAAAAATTGCGATACTCGGTCTCGGACGTGCAGGGCATGGAATGCAGTGCAAAGACCTCGAGAACTTTACCGATAAATTTGAACTTGTGGCGGTTTGTGACATCATCGAAGAGCGTGCCGACAAGGTTTCGGAAATCTATGGCGCAAAAGCCTACTATAATATTGACGATCTGTTAAAGGACGAAAGTGCCGAGATCGTTTCGATTGCTACTCGTTCTTGTGACCATTTCAGTCATGCGGTGAAGGTTCTCAAGGCAGGCAAAAACGTCTTGATTGAAAAGCCGATGAGTTGCAGTTACAGCGAGGCTCAAACACTGCGTGACATGGACGCCGATCCCAATTTCCCGAATGTATATGTTCGTCATAATCGCCGTTTTGAAGACAGTTTCATCAAGGTCAAGGAATTGGTCGAATCAGGCAAAATCGGCGAAGTTTTTGAGATCAATATGTGTCGCAACAGCTTCGGCCAACGCGATGACTGGCAGACTATCAAAGAGTTTGGCGGCGGACAGCTGCTCAACTGGGGTCCGCATCTTATCGACCATTCACTGCAACTGCTTGGCAGTCCGGCAAAATCGGTTGTGGGAGATCTGAAACACACCGTGGCAGGCGGCGACTGCGAAGACCATCTGAGCATTACCTTTGTGGGCGAAAACGATCGCACCATTCGTATGCAGATCAGCGGCGGCGCCGCTCTGCCCAGCCCGATGTATCGTGTCTACGGCACAAGAGGTGCGGCAGAGATAGTCAACGACGAGATGTTTACAAAATACATCGACCCGGAACAAGAGGTGGTGCGCCCTGAATCAGATCCCGGCACGCCGCAAGGCTTTTTCGGCGATAGCGGCACATTTCAGGCGAAGGCACCACTGCGCTGGATGGAAGATCGTGTAGCGATTGCAGGAGACGAAGTGCTTCTCGTAATGTGGGAGCATCTTTATAATGCACTCAAAAAAGGAATAGCATATCCCATCACCACCGAGCAGGCGATTGCGGTCGTCGAGGTGGTTGACATGGTGAAAAAAGGTACGAAGTTCGAATAGAAAAGAGACGGTATGGACAGTGATATAAAAATTTTGCGGGAGCTTGCAAAGCGCACCGCAGAGGTCGCAAACAAACCGATACAGCAGCAGCGTCGAGAATTGTGGAGCAATCTCAACAGCCTGAAAGGCGATTCTCCTCTCATTTATATCAGGGCGTTTGCCTTTGACGAGGTGTTTGATTACGGCACTCTGCGTTGCCAAGATCCGATTTTCAGAAAACAGGAACTTGCAATGCAGTCGATATTGTATCGTGATACTTTTGAGGATGACTACATAATCGAACCGTGGTTGACGGTGGACAGCACCTATACCGAAAACGCCGAGGACATGTGGGGTTTTTCAACTTCCATGACCGAGAAGACGGCACATAAAGGCGCTGCGGGTTATCGTCCCGAACTGACGCCGGAAAATTTTCATCGCATGAAAAAAACTCCGCACAGCATCGATGAG
>CAYJJX010000042.1:0-6125 GCA_964370605.1 uncultured Oscillospiraceae bacterium
AGTCGCCTCGGCTGTTAAATGCAGGGGCGACAAAGGTGAGCGCCGCCGGTGGCGGAAAAAGCGAACCGGAGGAGGCTGCCGCAGATAGTGCCGGTACAAGCGATAGCGTGGTAACGGTACATCTGCAAAGGGGCGTTGGTTCAAACCAGATTGGATGGTCTTTTTTTATGCTTTTCTTGTCGATATGAATCAGCGACCTTGCGTTGGTAACAGTCGCCTCGGCTGTTAAATGCAGGGGCGACAAAGGTGAGCGCCGCCGGTGGCGGAAAAAGCGAACCGGAGGAGGCTGCCGCAGATAGTGCCGGTACAAGCGATAGCGTGGTAACGGTACATCTGCAAAGGGGCGTTGGTTCAAACCAGATTGGATGGTCTTTTTTTATGCTTTTCTTGTCGATATGAATCAGCGACCTTGCGTTGGTAACAGTCGCCTCGGCTGTTAAATGCAGGGGCGACAAAGGTGAGCGCCGCCGGTGGCGGGAAAAGCGAACCGGAGGAGGCTGCCGCAGATAGTGCCGGTACAAGCGACAGCGTGGTAACGGTACATCTGCAAAGGGACGTTGGTTCAAACCAGATTGAATGGTCTTTTTTATGATTATATCGCTCATTGCATTCCTGTTTTTATTAAGGTATAATATGCATAGAACTTTATTTTGTGTGTTACGAATAATAGCTAATAACTAAGAGTGAAAAGTTGAAACCTGCGGTACGGGGTATTTTTATAATAGGAGGTTGCCATATGCCGAAAACAAAATTACAACTATATTTAAAAAATTGTGATAAAGCGATTGAGTTTTACCAAAAAGCATTTGATGCTACCATTGATGCAATTTATAGGAATGAAAACAATCTTATTACTCACGCAGAAATTAGCATCTTCGGTCAGTGTGTAGCGTTTATGGAACAAACATCAGATTGCATTATAGGAAACACCATGCAGTTCAGTTTTTATTTTAAAAATGGTGATGAAGAAATTATAAAAAAAGCATACGATATTCTTAAAGATGGTGCAAAAATTGATTTGCCATTAGGTTCATGTGAATGGACTTCATTAATATTTTGTCTTGTTGACAAATTCGGAGTAAACTGGTTACTTTGTGTTGACTAATGAGCATTTTACGAGGTGCTTAAATGGAGTTTCCGAAACGAAAACCGATACATATAAAAGATTATAATTATTCACAGAACGGTGCATATTTTGTGTTAATATGCACCCAAAACAGAGAATGTTTATTTGGTGAAATCGTAGGAGAGGGGTTTCCCCTCCCGAATGTTCGGTTAAATAAATATGGAGAAATAATAGAAAAATATATTATTATGCCTAATCATATCCATTTGATTGTTTTAATAAACAACGATACCGCAATAATCGGGACGGGCAACCCGTCCCCTACAACAACACAATCAATTAAATCATTTAAAACATTGGTTACACAACAAATAGGATTTGCAAACACGACACACAACTAACAACCAAGGAAAAAATTATTATGAAAAAGATATTTGCATTAGCACTTACGATTGCCTTTACAATGATATTTGCAAGCTGTCAAGAGGAGATGGGCAGTCTGTCAAATCTTGGCGAAAATGATGCAGATAAAATTGTGATCACACTTGCAATGGGAAATCCGGAATATGGAGCCGATTGCAAAACCGTTACCGATGTCGATGAGATACACAACTTTATCGAGGTTTTTAATAGCGGACGCTTGGGCGAAACGATAAGTGACGACGACATAGCCATAGGCGGAATCAGCAGCTATGTGTTCTACAAGAATGATGAAATAGTACACACGTTTGTTTTTAATGTCAATGATACAGAGGTGATTTGGCATGATGATGAATGGCACGAAGTGACATATCCCGAAGATTCCCCGCTTCCTTTTGATCTGTATGAGCAGTCGCAGGGCGAATTCAAAATAGTTGACCATGAAGGGAACGAAATGGATAAGTAACTGAGTTTTTGTCGTGATAGCAAATGTTAATATACGTTGCTTGGAGCGATTGTTGTGATTTTTTTAACACGGAAAAAGATACAGGTTATTTGATGCAAATTGCATTGTTGTCAATGTGATCTATCGTTATTAAATGAACATAGAAGTCTTCGTTTTTTATACAATAAAGCAAAAGCCGACACCTTTCATACAGGTGTCGGCTTGAAATTGATCGCTTACAGTCCCATTGAAGCCTTGAGTGCGGCGAGTTCGTCGTCAACACTTTTGCTATCAGAACTATATTTGTCTTCCAGCTCAGCCGCTTCATCGACCGGCGCGGCGCTCAGTTCGGCAGAAGCATTAGCAACATCGACCATGCGATTTACCTTGTCTTCCATACGGCTAAAGTTGCTGAGAGTTCCCTCGAGATTGTTTGCACTATTTCCGAGTTCGTTCACCTTTTGCTGTGCTTCGGCGATGGAAAGCTTTGCTTTCAGCTCGTCTCTGCGTGCATGAAGTGTGCCGATGTCATCGACCAGCTTGTCATGCAGTTGGCGCATTTTGACAGCGTTTGTTTTTGCTGTATCATAAGCTAGTTTGAGAGTCTGATCCTTTTTCTCCATTTCCTGTTTTTTGCCAAGGAATACTTTTGCATCGTCCTCGTTACCTGCGGTAAGCGCCTTTTTGGCAAGCTCAGTGTAGCGCTCTATCTCGGCTACGTTTTCATCGTATACACGTCTTGTGCGGCTCTCCTCAGCCATCACACCCGCTGTCTCCTTTTTGACTTCGTCGAGATCTTCGACCGCTTGACGCAGATACTGATCAATCATTTTTTCCGGATCTTCCGCCTTGTCGATAAGTGCGTTGATGTTTGCTTCTAAAATGTTGCTGATTCTTGAAAAAATTCCCATTGTTTTAGCTCCTTTCGCTATCGTCTTGATATTTTTCTGCTAATTTGTCTGCATGATCGTCGCCGAACTTTTCGAGTGGTTTGCTCAGCATCTTATCATACTTCTTATCCTTTTCCGATTGTTGATACATTGACACACATTTTATTATGAATAGTGCACCAAGCACAAGTACAAGTATCGCCACTATGGCTATTACTATTAATATACCAGCCATTTGTTATGTTTTCCTTTCGTTATGATTTGTTTTTTCTATTGCAATTATTACATTGCACTTCCGCAGAAAGGACAATTCCCATTCGGATCAGGTGCTGTTGTTGCTTGGCAAACGCCGCAAGTCCCGCCCGGTACAGCGGTTGCGACAGGTGCCGCTTGCTGCCCGAATCCCTGTTGCTGTGGATAGCCGGGTTGTTGCCCGAATCCTGCTTGCTGCTGTGGGTAGCCGGGCTGTTGACCGAATCCCTGTTGCTGTGGATAGCCCGGTTGTTGCTGATATACGGGTTGTTGTGCGAATCCTTGTTGTTGTGGATAACCCGGTTGCTGTGCGAATCCTTGTTGCTGTGGATAACCCGGTTGTTGCCCGAATCCTTGTTGTTGAGGATATCCCGGCTGTTGCCCGAATCCTTGCTGTTGCGGATAGCCCGGTTGTTGCCCGAATCCCTGCTGTTGCGGATAGCCCGGTTGTTGCCCGAATCCCTGTTGTTGCGGATAGCCGGGTTGTGCATATCCCGGTTGTGCATATCCCGGTTGTGCAAAACCGCCTTGCATCGGTTTTCCGAGCACCATGCAGATTTCCATTGCCATCTGCTCATATCTGCGAAACTCTTCGCTGTAACGGTTTTCGATGTCGTCAAAAGTATCGTTTAGCTTATACTTGATATCGTCGAACCAAGGGCTGTTAATCTGGATATCAATCCAAACTTCATAGGTAGTCTTGTAGCGACGAGGGTTATAACTCTCTCTGCCATCACCGGGACGATAAATTTCCTCTTGATCTTCACGCACGTCCATGTTACAGCTCATGACCTGAGAAATGCTGATGACATCAGGGTTGAGATCGCGCCAATTGTCGCGAGTGCAGTAGATGAATGTGCCGTTTCGCTCATCCACCTTGATCTCGTTGTCCTTACCGACCGAGCGGGTGGGTGAAAAAGATTTAAGAATTTCTTCGTTTTGCTTGCGATATGCGAGTTGAGCGTTGATTTCTTCCAGAGTGGAGTTGCGGCGATCGTCGAAAAGAGGGGAGAGCAGTTTTGCACAATCTTTGCACATATTGCCGTCTTCCAGTTTTCGATTTCCAAGTAGGCCGATACTTCCGCCGCAGATATCACATTCTTTTTTATCAAACAATCCCATAATAAAATCTCCTTTAGCAGTTTATTTGATTACTTCTTGTTTTGCTTTGCCGTTTTTGTTGTGTTCTCGTATAGAAAGCGGTCATAGCTCTGTGCCAACATGAACGAACCGGAGCGGACATAATCCGCCGCCTCGCGTTTTTTTCTCGCGGTGTTCATCTTTGCTTTCATTGAGCCGGTTACCACAAATGCAATGATTATTCCGCCAACTACACCAAAGACTATCGCTAAAAAGTAGTTTGGGGCATCGTCGTCATAATCTTCATCGTATGAGTCGGAAGTGAGAACAAATGTTGCCTCAGAAACGTTAGCGTCATCGACGTTGGCAGTCATGGGTGTTGCTAAGACAACGGTCATCGACATCAAACAGAGAAACAGTGCAACGATAATTGTTAAGGGTAGCTTTATCTTCATAATGAATCAATCCTTTCGGTACAGCATACAAACTTATACATTGCTTACAGGAAAAATAGTGCGATGATCGTCAGTGGTATAAACGAGGCGAGCGCAATGCCTATTCGCCATTTCAAAAGTTTACCTTTGTCGATCGGGAGTTCTCCTGCAATTCGTCCCGTCTGTCCGTTGATTGCGAACTGGTACATCTTGCCTTGATATTTTGTGTTCAGCATCCATATCGGGAAAAGCGTATACTTGATATCTTCGCCGTACATCTGAACAAATGATGTTTTCTTGCTGACCGACGAATATCCTTGAATGGTCTTGCGAAAAGCGTCTTCCGTTGAGGTGATGACACGTTCATTTGCACGCTCAGAGCACTCACCGACTCCGACATCGAACTTGTCGGCAAAATAGCCTGCCATGTACATGGAGTTGAAGGCGACAAGGTCATTGTATTCATATGGTTCGACACCATCCATGTAATTGTCGTCCATCTTGCTGGAAGCATCGACAGGGATTTTATCAAATCCAATTTGTCCGCTTCGAGTCAGCTCAAAATACTCAGTCTTGGTGTAGTTATAATTGCTGTCGCTCCAACGGCGAACCTTTGTCGCATCGAAATTGACGGTGCCGCTTCCGGTACAGCTGAACAACCAGAACGGAACATACATCCCGCTTATCTTAGAGATGCGGTTATCTTTGGTAAATGCGTCGGGTAGAAGAGGCTTGTCTTTATAGAAGTTTTGAAGGATTTGCTCCGCCCTGTTTTTGTCAATCTTGAACGGTATTACAGCATCCGGCTTCACCATTCCACTAGCATTCTGGGTCATGACCACAGGGTTTCCACAGTACATGCACTCGGTGGCAACGGTGGTTCCATCCGACACCACCTCGGCGCCGCAAGAGGTGCAGTTGAAACCAGCCGCGGCTTCGGTACTGACCTGTTGATTGACATAACCCTCGATATTCCAATTGATTCCACCGCCGCTCGGAGGCGCCTCGGCGGCAGGCGCTGCACCTGCGACTACATCTTGAGGATATTCACTATCACATGAATTGCAGACAAGCATCTGCTTTTCGCTGCTGAATTCAAGCGGCGCACCACAAGCAGGGCATTGGTATTTTAGCACGGTATCAGACATAAACACACATCCTTTCGTAATGTTGCTTGTCAATGGTAAAGATTATTTTGCGTCGCTGTCATCAAAGACGTCGCCACACTCAGGGCAGAATTTCGGAGGGGCTTTTGGGTCGGGAGGATTCCATCCGCATTTGTCACAGGCATACAGCGGAGCACCGGCTGGTTTTTTTGTGCCGCACTCGTTACAGAATTTACCTTTGTTGACTGCACCGCAAGAGCAAGACCATCCATCTGAGTCGACAGGTTTTTTTGCACCGCATTCATTGCAGAAATTTCCATTATTACCGGAGTGTCCTGCTGGGCAGGTCCAGCCGGCCGGAGCTGCCGGAGCTGCAGCGGGAGGCGGAGCTTGCTGTTGTTGGAACTGTTGTTGCTGTTGCTGTTGTTGTTG
>CAYJJX010000043.1:0-4011 GCA_964370605.1 uncultured Oscillospiraceae bacterium
GCGATATATTGATGCTGTTTTTAACCGAGGCGGCGATGATAGGCTTTTTAGGCGGCATACTTGGGGTGTTGTTAAGCTTTGGAATAATGCCGTTGATGGAATACACCGACATGACGGTGGTTATGACGGCACCATCCATAATTTTAGCATTTTCCTTCGCGCTTCTAACCGGCACGCTATTTGGCTTTTATCCAGCATGGAAAGCATCAAACTTAATACCGATAGAGGCTTTAAATAACGAATAGAACATTCATTTATGAAAGGAAAATTATGAAAAAAATAACAACTATATTTATATTATTTGCGATAGCAATTACAATGAGTGGATGCTCTGATGACACGCAGGCAGACGGTGCAATGGGGCAAGGAAATATGGGCGAAATGTCGGGCAATGGTCAGGGTCAACCTACAATGAGCGGCAACCAAACGGTAGGACTTGTCACCGAGGTTCTCGGCAATGAGGTGACTATAGAAATAGGTGAAATGCAAGGCGGCGCCGGAGCTATGGGTGGCAATGGAAATATGCCGGAGGACGGTTCTATGCCGGAGGGAGCAGGGCCACCCGAAGATGGAGAGATGCCCGAGGCTGGACAGCGAGGCGAAGGAGGTTCGATGCCGGAGGGTGGACAGCGCGGTGAGGGCAGTGAGATGCCGGAAGGTGCCGAGCGTCCGAGCAGTGGCAGTATGGCTTCAGGTGGTGGAATGATGGGTGAAGGCACCGACTATTCCGAGCTTGTTACCTTAACAGGCGAAACCCAAACCTTTAATATTCCCGTCGGAACACCGGTGATGCAGTTCGGAACCGAGATGACCTTTTCGCAGATAACGGAAGAGATGTATATAAGTATAGCACTCGACGATGAGGATAACGTAACCTCTGTTAACATATTAGGATAATAGTTTGAAAATAGATTTTCAAACCACAACTTTAGTTGTTTAGAGTTCTTGTACCTTTCGAGCGGAAAACGCTCGAATTTTATCGCAAGATTGCAGAAAAATCGGACAAAACGTCAGAAAGGAACAGATATTCATATGATAAAAATGAACGGCATAGTTAAGCGATACAAAACAGGTGCAGAGGATCTAACGGTACTAAAATCTGTCGACTTTGCAGTAAATGAAGGTGAGTTTGTGGCGGTGCTTGGCCCCTCCGGCAGTGGCAAATCCACGCTGATGAATATAATAGGCTGTATGGATATTTGCAACGAGGGGGAATATTTTCTCGACGATGTGCCTGTCCACAAGAAAAAGGGTGAAACTCTCACAAAAATACGCAATGAAAAAATCGGATTTATTTTCCAGAAGTATCAGCTGATACCGACATACAATGCCTGTCAAAACATAATTATGCCACTACTCGCAAGGGGTATGTCGCATAAAAAGGCACTGGAAGTTGCCACACCAACCATAGAAATGCTGGGTCTTAGCGAGCGATTAAAACATCGCCCGTCGGAACTCTCAGGCGGTCAACAACAGCGTGTTGCCATAGCAAGGGCGCTTTGTACTGAGCCGGCAATTCTTCTTGCCGACGAACCGACCGGCGCACTCGACCAAAAGACAGGTGAGGAGGTAATGGAGTTATTTGAACATCTTCACTCTATCGGTCACACGATAGTAATGATTACGCATGACAGCGAAATTGCAAAACACGCCGAGAGGATTATCAGAATAGTAGACGGAAACATAATGCAGTAAATTACCTGTTGACAGTGAAAATATAAAAAGTATAATTAAACTAAAAAAGTAAGTGAGGGGCGACCTTGAGTAAAAATATTTACATTGCCGACGATGAACAGAATATTCGAGACATAATTACCGGTTTTTTAGATAAAGAGGGGTATAATACTACGGCTTTTGCGACAGGCGATGAGCTTTTACAAATGTTCTCAAAACAACCCTGTGACCTTGTGATTTTAGATGTCATGATGCCCGGCACAGATGGGCTTGCCGTCTGCAACACCCTGCGGCGCACACACAACGTGCCGATAATAATAGTGTCGGCAAGGGATAGCGAGCTTGACCGGATTACCGGAATAACAATGGGCAGTGACGACTATCTCGTAAAACCGTTTTCACCCATGGAACTCGTCGCAAGGGTAAAAGCAATATTCAGACGAATTGAGCTTGAACGCACTCCAACCACGGCAGGGATATTGTCATACGGCAACATAAAACTAAACACCGATATGCACACCGCAACGGTAGATGATGAATCCTTCGACTTAACACCGACAGAGTTTGACCTATTAGTATATATGTTTATCAATAGTACAAGGGCGGTAACAAGAGAAGAACTTTTAAAAAATGTCTGGGGTTTCGATAACGAAGTAGATACCAGAGCAACCGATGATGTTTTAAAGCGTCTGCGAAAAAAACTACTAAATACCACCGTAAAGATAACGACCCTTTGGGGATTTGGATTTAAGCTGGAGACATATTAAAAGATGAGTTCGATAAGGCAGAAAATATCAAGGCCGTATGTTGGGCTTATAATTCTTATGCAGATTATTATCCTTGTAATTTTCAATGTGACGGTAACATTTTATTCGTACGAACAGGCGAAAGAGGAACTTCTTAAAACCGTAAACAGGATAGAGTTTAATCTAAATGATTATCCCGAGTTTGGAGACAAAGGCTCAGGTGGGCGTCCGCATATGGCTAATTTCATGGTAACCGGTGACAACATAACCGCTATTACGGTCGAAGACGGAAATTATCAAAGACCGCTCTCGGGATCTGGCAATCTGTCTGATGAAGCGATAACTGAAGCTATCGATTTGCTTAAAGAGGTAGAAGTTGGGGAGATTGTTTCATATTACATCGACGGTCAATATTACAATGCAATAGAGGTGGAAGTTGCCAACCTGCCGAATACCGAACAGATGATTTATGTCTCGGTAGGCTATTTTGTCGATGGTTTTGTGGACACTATTAATCTTATATTAATATCAATTTCGTTGGTGTCTGTTATTATTTTTATCTTCGTCTCGAACAAGCTGGCAAAAGGAATAGCAAACCCTATCGGAAAGATAACAAAAACCATAAAACAGCTAAAAACCCATGAGGTTACGAGCCTTGATGAAGAAAAAAGCAGTGATGAACTGTACGAGCTTACAAGAGAGATAAATATTATGAGTGATAGAATTTATAATTATGACAGGGCACAAAAAACTTTTTTGCACAACGCATCTCATGAACTTCGCACACCTCTTATGAGCATACAGGGGTATGCCGAGGGGTTAAGGGAGGGTATTTTCACCGAAAGTGCGGCTACAAAGGTTATCATAAATGAAACACAGCGGTTAACCGACATTGTAGAGGAATTAATGACCTTGGTGAGGCTTGAAAACTATGATGCCGAATCGACACTGCAATATAGCAACCTCACCGAATTTCTGTCAGAAATAATTGAGTCGATGCAGGGTGTTGCCTCCAAAACAGGAAAAACAATATCTGCGAATTTTTTGCAGGAAAACATCTATGCCACATACAGCCCCGAGTTATTGCGGCAGGCGATTGTAAATTTAATATCCAACGGACTGCGTCACGCCGAAACAACAGTGACAATACATCTGTCACAACAAGAATCTATCTTAATATATGTTGAGGATGATGGTAGTGGGGTGTCACCTGATGATGAAGAACATATCTTTGAAAGATTCTACAAAGGTAAAGGCGGTAACTACGGTTTAGGACTTTCAATCGTTAAAACCGCAATAGAGCAGATGGACGGACAAATCAGATTAATGAACAGTGATAAAGGAGCTGTTTTTGAAATCCGGCTGAAAGACTAACTTCTAATTCCTTGTTTTTTGAAAATAGTATTGTTTTATTAAAGGATAAAATGATGAACATTTTAAGGTGACGACCGAAGTTCATATCAGCCCCAGATTTTACGGTTGGGTGTTCGGTTTTTTAGGAGATATTGAAATAATATCGCCTGCTGAGATTAGAAGCGAATACGCAGAAAGTGCGAAGAAAGCTATGTTTTTTGAGGAGTTGTCGGTTTAA
>CAYJJX010000044.1:0-2294 GCA_964370605.1 uncultured Oscillospiraceae bacterium
CCCGACCCACTGCTTAGAAGGCAGTTGCTCTATCCACCTGAGCTACGGGCGCATACCTTTTTATTATTGATGTCTTTGTTTGCTTTACTCTTCCGATGCAAATTTCGGCGGAGAAACAAACTCTTCGTCCAATATTGTGTACATCTCACGGGCAAAATCTTTGCGAACATTGTCTTCAACACGGTCTACACGCACCGAAACACGGCGGTTTCCAAACGTAATATCAATGATATCGCCTACCTTGACTTGATATGACGCCTTTGCAACCTTACCGTTAACGGTTACTCTGCCGACATCGGCAACCTCATTCGCAACAGTGCGACGCTTTATCAGTCGGGTTACCTTGAGATATTTATCGATACGCACTGCCCGACCCCCCTCCGGAAAATCTACCCACAACGAGTCACCAGATTGAGGAGATCTGTCAGATAATCGGACAAATCTCCCACAAACTGTTGATATGCGGTTACTATTTAACTGCGTCTTTAAGTGCTTTACCAGCTTTGAATGCCGGTGCTTTTGTTGCAGCAATGGAGATCTTCTCCTTTGTGCGAGGGTTCAGGCCTGTACGAGCAGGACGATTGCGAACCTCAAAAGTACCGAATCCTACCAATGAAACCTTATCGCCAGCTTTCAAAGCAGCTGTTACCGAGTCCAATACAGCAGCAAGTGCTTTCTCGGAATCTTTCTTTGTCAAGCCTGTTTTTTCTGCAACGCAATTTACTAATTCTACCTTTGTCATTTTATTTTCTCCTTGATTTTTATTATCATAGAGCTCCCTGCTCTTTGATTATATGTTTTCTTGGCTCAGGATTTTCTTCTTGTATTCCCGAACCGTCTCCATCAAAGCAAGTTCCGGATCGATTTCATTCTGCCTTGCAAGTGCGACAACTTCAAACAAAATTTCACCTATATCCTGCTGTGACGGCGTGTCGCCTATCTCTGCAACCTGTTCACTCAACCGTTCAATAGTCGTCTGTGCATCGCTTGTATAGTGCAAAACCTTCTGCAACTTCTTCGCATACATCAACGCCGGAAGTGCCTTGGTAATGCCCTCGACACTATCATGAATGTTTTTGTGACTCTTCTCCTTTTTCTTCAGTTCGTCCCAATTCTTCAATATCTCATCGGTCGAATCAACATCGGTGTCGGCAAAAATATGAGGATGGCGAAAGATTAGCTTTTTGCATATACCGTCGCATACGCTATCGATGTCAAACGTCTTCTTCTCATATTCCATCTCGGTATGAAGAACAACCTGCAAAAGCACGTCACCCAGTTCCTCGCAAAGCATGTCAACATCGTCGGCATCAATCGCATCGACCACCTCATACGCCTCCTCCACAAAATTGTGTCGAACCGTTTGGTGTGTCTGCTCCATGTCCCATCTGCATCCGATTTCGGGATCACGAAGTATGCGAACGAGGATAACAAGATCATCCATATTATAAGATGATTTGTTTGCAAATTTAGTCAGATCAAAGTTTTTCACTACCTCATTTTACTTCATTTTGCTGATAAAATCAAGGCTTTTTTGGATTTTTTTTCGTAAACGAAAGCAATAAAGCATCTTTTTTTCGTAAAATACCAAAAACGGGTACTATAATCAGGTAAAGAATTGCTGAAATCACTATGCAGGCTAAAAGCGAGTAGGAAAGCGCAAAATATCGGCTGATATAGCTGTATCCAAAATATGCGGCAAGACCAACGATCCCTCCCGCTCCGACCGAACGAGCAAAAATATCGACAAATGGGATTTTTAGTTTGCAGGTATATCTCAGGGTGATTATTGTAAGCAAAAACAAAAGTGCATAGCATCCGAGCGTTGCATAGGCGGCTCCAAGAATGTTCAGTTCCGGTATCGGCACCAAGACAAGATTAAGTATCAACTTGAGCGTGGCGGCGGCAAGCATCAGCTTTACCGGAAGATCAGGGCGACCTACCGCTTGAAGTACCGCGTTCATCGGTATCAACATGGCCACAAATACCGCAGAAAAACCAAGCACCACCAACATCGGTGTTGCAATCGCCACTTCTTGCAACCTGCTGGGATATAGCAACAACAAAATCGGACCGGCAAGCGCAGAGATTCCAAATCCCGCCGGCGTTGCAAGCAGCGCCGTAAATCGAAATGCCGTCTCGACAGCATTCTCTGTCGCCACATGATTGTTTTTGCGTCGGTAACTCGCCACCAGCGGTATGATGCTGATGCCGAGTGCGACCGTCAATGACGGAACAAGATGGAACACCGACATGGCTACACCGGTGTAACTACCGTACAGAAAGTTTGCAAG
>CAYJJX010000045.1:0-254 GCA_964370605.1 uncultured Oscillospiraceae bacterium
TTAAAACAAAGGCTTGGTCAAAAACTTGAAAGGCACCAATGATCAGTAAAGTTGACACTAAAAATGTAGTTCTGTTAAGTAGAGGTAATGTGATGAATCTAAATTTTTGCAAAGCATTTGCACCCTCAAGAGTAGCACTTTCATATAGTTGCTTGGGAATGCCTTTTAATCCTGCTAAGAAAATCATCATGTTCCCACCAAAACCTGCCCATACGCTCATTATTACGATTGAAAGCATAGCAGTTTGGCTATTG
>CAYJJX010000045.1:264-2095 GCA_964370605.1 uncultured Oscillospiraceae bacterium
CCATGCTGGTCCATTGATTCCGAATAGTGCCAAAGCTTGATTTAAAAGTCCGAGCTGCGGATTCAATATCCAAAACCAAAGTGTTGCCGTTGCAACGGTTGAAGACAAAACCGGAAGATAATAGAAAGTTCTGAACAATCCGGCGATTTTGGCATCTGTATTAAGAAACAATGCTGTACCCATTGAAACAAATAAACCCAGTGGAACATACATAAGAGTATAGGTTACAGTGTTTTCTAAGCAAATCCAAAAAAACTCGTCATTCCACATGCGAATAAAGTTGTCAAAACCAATAAACTCAGGTGGATTTATTACATCATATTGGGTAAAGCTCATTCCGATAGCAATAACAATCGGAATAATCATAAACACTACCAGCAATATCAATGGAACAGAAAGAAAACCAAAGGCGATTTTTTCTTCACTTGTGATTTTTTTCAGTTTCTTCATCATGCTCTCCTATATATACTTGCATAACCAATTCTGAAAAAATGCTATTTGCCCATGCAAACCACGGTCTTGTATAATTTTGGGGATCATCAACATCAAAACCTTCGTGCATAAATCCGGTGCCGGCGTCAGTGCTTGTGATAGTTTTGAGTAGTTTCAGCTTCTCTTCTTTCGTTTGTGCCGTCAATCCTTGTATAGCGAGTGCGATGTGCCAAATATACCGCTTTGGTGTATGCGGGCTACCGACTCCCTTTGCATATTCACCTTGAAAATAGTACGGATTGTCTTCGCTTAATATATATCTTCTTGTGTTAGTGTACAGTTCATCGTCAGTTGAACAATAGCCAAGATATGGTGCCGACAGCAGACTCGGCACATTGGCATCATCCATCAAATTCACACTCACGAGCCCATCGACCTCATAAGCATAAATTTTGCCGTACTTTTCATGTTCAACAATGCCGAATTTTTTAATTCCACAGTCGATCTCTTCGCCCAATCGTTCAACCTTATCTGCGAATTCTGTGTCACCGTAAACCTCTCTTGAGATTTGCGCCATATATTTGCATACAACAACGGCAAACATATTAGCCGGTATAAGATATCCATATGTACACGCATCGTCGCTCGGACGAAATCCCGACCATGTCATTCCGGTGTATTTTACCGGATTTCCTCTTCCGCCATTTGGCAATGTGTCAGTGGCTACACAGTTAGCTCGTTCAAAATAATATGGTGAATTTTCGTGATTTTGTTCAAGTTTCCATGTGTCATAAATTTTGTGCATCGCTTCAAAAAATGAAGTATCAAACATATCTGTCAAACCTGTTTTACTCCAAAATAGATATGCCAAACGTATCGGATAACAAAGAGAGTCTATTTCATATTTTCTCTCCCACACTTTAGGACCTTGCTCCGTGTTGTCATCCTGATGCCCATTTGAATTTTCTTCTTCGTTAAATGCATTTGCATAAGGATCCAACAGTATGTCGGCAACTTGTGTGTGCAACAACTTGATAATCAATTGTTTTATCTCTTCACTTTTGTTCGCAAACTGCATATAGTGAGTCACCTGCGCGGAGGAATCTCTTAACCACATTGCCGGAATATCTCCGGTTATGATGAAGGCATCTTTGTCCGTTACGTTCTTAACAGTTGTTTGTATCGTATTTAAAAAACATTGAACAAAAATGTTTTTAACACCCTTATCATCAATTTTATGTTCTATTTCTTTTGCAATTTCAACGATGGTCATAAACATCCTTTAGCTTAATTGATATATTAACTATATTATATGTATCTTTTATATCAATGTCAAGAAAAAAACTCCGATCAAAATATTTTTCGTGAGTGACAACAAATTTGCAACAATTAAATTGTA